>JAFTIA010000027.1 GCA_017457105.1 Lentisphaeria bacterium
ACTGTGAGCCATGTGCTCCGGAAATTCCATGGTACATGGCTCACACGCTTTCTTGTGCTTACCCCAGTATTCTTAGAATTCCCAGTATTCCCAGTTGGCCTTGCCCGCAGTATCGGCTCTGCGCAATGCGCTCCGCCAGCCAACGGACCACGCAGCCATGTGCTCCGGAAATTCCATGGTACATGGCTCACACGCTTTCCTGTGCTTACCCCAGTATTCTTAGTATTCCCAGTATTCCCAGTTGGCCTTGCCCGCAGTACCGGCTCTGCGCCCGTCTGCGCTGCGCTCTTCTTTTACGGAATTTCCAACAGGAACATCTTACCCATCTGGGTGTGGCAGAACTTTTTTTCTTTGATCGCCAGCGTGTGCAGATAGGGGGATCTGCTGTAAACAGCTCCGGCAGGTTTGATTTCATCCCCGCCGACATCCGTCAGATCCATCGTTCGCCATCTGCCGAAGAAATAGTGCCCGCCAATGACCACAGGATCAGAAAATTCTGCCAGTTCTTCAAAGAGCCGTTCCCGGAATTTGCCGGGGACAGGTGTAACGGCTTTGCCGCCGAGAAGCCGGATAAATGTTTGAAAATTGCCGGAAGTGGTGCTGTACGCAATAACAACAAAATTCCGCCCGTCAATGGTAAAGCGTTTTGCCACCAATGGATTATCCCACCGGTTGGGGCGGGTCAAACGCTCCTGCCACTCTTTTTTTGTCCACTGGCAGATAAAAGCGGGCTGTTTGTCTTTGGGGTAGAGAGAAAATTTCCCGTACTGGAAAGCCAGGGAGGTAGCGGTATTTTTTTTGGGCGGCGGCAGTTTTCCGGGGATCGTCCTGCCGTCCGGCCAACGCCATGCCCCTTGCTGAAACTCCCCTGCAACCTGTACGGGCCAGCCGTTGGTACAGGCAAACGCTTTTGCCATCGTCCGGAGTTCCGGCGTGTCCAGAACCGCCAGACTGCCGCCCAGCAGGGAACAAAAAGAGCTGCTTCTCCGGGAAGTTTCTGCGCCGATCGTGCTGATGATCAATTCAAAATGCCGATCCTGTGTATCAAAAACATACGGCTGGATCTGCCAGCGGAAATGTTTGGCAAACCAGGTCATGTCCCCCGGGGCAATGGCGGTACGGAAAGCACTTTTGTCATAAAAACTCTGAAAGAAAAGGTGATCGATTTTCTGCCACTGTACTTGATAATCCTTACTCATTCTCATCAATTTGACCGTATTGGGCTGAAGGATCTCCGGCGTGGTGCAAAGGGCGTATTCATCGCACTCTTTGAGTTTGAAAACACCTGCACCATTGGGGTCGGTCAACTTTTTGAGGTCATGCTGCCCCATCCATGCGCCCCGCATGCACCATTCCCACTCCACATCGGTAAGGGGGCGCACGATATATCCCGGAGGCAGCATGCCGTAATTCTGCATTCGCAGAGTTCTTTTTCTGCAGTATTCCAAAACATCGTTCCACGAAATAAATCCCACGGGAACATTGTTTTTACCGCTGGCATTCTGCGGTTCATAACCTGCAACAAAAATAAAATCTTCTGCTAAAATCTCTTTTTCAGAAACCCAGACCGGATATTCCACCGTTTCCCGTTTTTTGGTGAAAACCGAATCAAATTCCCCGGGCGGGATGTAGACATAAACATTCCAGGGCGTATCAACATCCGCCAATTTTTTCCCGGGAGCAAGACTCCCCTGCCACAAATGCCGCAAATAACGCTTTTCCCATGCCTCCACTTTCTGCAGACCTGCGGCTTTTTTCTCCGGCGGCAGAAAAGTGCCTAATGCAGAATGGTAGAGAATTCGCGCCTGACCGGAGCGTTTCATATCTTCCAGCGGATTTCCGGAACTTTCCGGGAGCGGCTTTTCCGCCGCCTGAACCGCTATTTCCTCCAGAAAACGGATACACTCCTTACGGTGTTCCTCCCCTTTTTCCGGGGACTGGCTGGAAAGAGAATAGATTTTTTTGAAAAAGGACTCGATTTCCTGCTGCGGCATCCATTGCGCCAACTGGATCTTCAAAGGATCTTTGCATTCCAAAAACCGGGAAGTGAACTTTACACTTTCCATTTTTTGCTGTTCTGCAAGGATTTCTTTTTCCTGCCGCACCGCCTGATAGGCAGCCCGATAATCCTTGATCTGCCCGAATCCCCAAAACGCCAGTGCCGCCATAACAAGCCCCCCCAGCAGCCCCCGCAACCTCAAGCTCCACTGGATCGCCTTCTTTTTGGTCGTGACTCTGCCACGGACAAGGGCGGCAGAAAATTCTTCTGCACTGCGGAAACGGGAAAGCGGATTCCGGTTGCACGCCGTGGTGATCAGGTTGTTCCATTCCCGTACGCCGGGCTGGTTCACCAGATCCGGCGGAAGTTGAGGATACTTTTCCGGCGGGAACCCGGTAAGCAGACAGTAGAGAACTTTGCCGACAGCGTACAAATCATCTTCCCGGGTCTGGCCGCTTTCATTGGTCTGCAGCCGTTCCGGCGGAATAAACCCCAGCGTACCGCCGAAAGAAAGAAGGTGATTGATATTCCGTACCAGCCCCACATCGGAAAGTTTGGCGACTCCGTTGATCATCAGAATATTTTCCGGCTTGATATCCCGGTGGACCAGCTGATTTTTATGAAGATCCTGCAAACCCCTCAACAGTTCGGTGGCGATCCGCAGTGTTTCCCCCGGTGACAGGCGTTTTTTTTGCGCCATGATATTGCTCAAGGTTGCGGGGATATACTGTTCCGGATCTTTATTGCCGGGATTCAGGTCATCCGCCAGCTCCATGGTGTAATACAGAAAATCCGGCGTTTCTGCAATGTGAAAAATGCGGATCAAATTACCGGAATTACTGATTTTAGCATAATGCTGCAACCCGGAGATCTCTCTGGCGGCGGCGGATTTTTCCACCGTTTTCAGGGCGACCCGTCTGCCGATGGAGTCTTCGGCAATATAGACATCGCCATAAGCCCCTCTGCCACAGCGTGCCAGAAGTTTGTATGGCTGGATTTTTTCAGCCGCAATCATTGATCCTGATCTTTCCGGATGTTTTCCCGGCAGTGAATCTCCCGGATCTGTACGATCAATTTTTCATCCTGTTCGAGTTGTTCCAGCAAATCCCGGCAGGCGGCACACCGCTGCAAATGACACCGGCACAAAAACCGTTTCCAAAACGGCATGATTTTATTCCGGCACATATCAAGTTCTGCGTAAGAAAAATGATTCACTTTAATCTTCCTCCGCTAAAACTTTTGCCTTTTTCCGCAGCTGCGCTATGCACCGGGATTTGGCTTCGTAAACATTTTGGACGGAAATTTGCAGAAAATCAGCAACTTCCTGTACAGGACGCTGTTCCAATACAGAAAGCTGAAACGCCTGAAATGTCGTTTCCTGCACGGTATTCTGCACCTGGATCAATGCCTGTTCAAAAACATGGTTCTGCCATTCTTTGCACCATATTTTTTCAAAAGAATCGATTCCGGGAACATTGGCCATTTCCATAGCGGCATAATCCAGCGACCGCCGTTTGGCACGGTAAAGATCCACAATGGCATTATGGATCACCGTTCCGAGATAATCACGGAAACGCCCCTGCGATTTGTCATAGCGGAAAGTTTCCTGCATTTTGAAAACTTTGACCATAACAGTTTGCACAAGGTCTTCGATTTCTTCAAGGGAAAGATTTTCCCGTTTTGCAAAGAAAACGATCAGCGGACGGTACGTGTTATAAAATTCCTGCCAGGAAATCTCGCTGTTGCTGCGGATCGCTTCCAATAATGATTGTTTCGTTGTATATGCCATAGTATTGAGCAATATACACAAATATTTATTAAAAGCAAACGAGTTTGGGTTAAATAATGCGATTATATTTTGCAAATATTTTTATTTTTTGAGCCAGAAATATGCCAAAAGAGCGTATAAGAAACGCAAAGTGCTCTGCCAAACCATCCGGGGCACAAAAAAAGCGCAGTATTTGAAACCTGCGCTTTTTTTGATGCCCGGAAAACCTTTTACAGGTTTTCGGCGGCAAAGTTTACGGCGTTTTCAAAGAACGGCACACCGTCTCCCTGTGCGGGCAGGCGGCCTTCATCCCGTGCGGTGGTCCAGTCCGGAGCATTGTAGGGGGAAAGGAACGCTTCCGGATGGGGCATCAGCCCGAATACACGGCCGGTGGGATCGCAGATCCCGGCAATGGAGTTCAGAGAACCGTTGGGATTGGCGGGGAATTCCGTTGCCGGATTTCCGGCATCATCCACATAGCGCAGAGCCACCATGTTGCGTTCTTCAATAGCCGCCAGAACTTCCGGATCCGCCACGAATTTCCCTTCGCCATGACGCAGGGGTAAACGGATGGTATCCATGTTCCGGGTGAAAACGCAGGGGCTCGACTGATTGATCTTCAACCGGCACCAGTCATCACGGAAGGTTCCGCAATCGTTGTGCGCCAGAGCCACGGTCTGGGTGAAATAATCGCCATCCAGTGCGGGGAGCATCCCCAGACGGGTCAGGGTTTGGAATCCGTTGCAGATCCCGATCACCAGTTTGCCGTCCGCCACAAAATTTTCCAGCTGATCCCGGAGATTGAACTTCACCCGGTTGGCAAACACCGTACCGCTGCCCAGATGATCCCCGAAAGAAAACCCGCCGATAAACGCCAGAATGTGAAATTCCTTCAGCGTCCGCTTGCCGGAAATAAGATCGTTCAGGTGAACCTGTTCCGGAGTTGCGCCTGCCAGTTTGAATGCGGCGGCAGTTTCCCGTTCGCAATTCAGACCGAAACCGGTGATAACCAATGCTTTGACATCATTTTTTTTCATTCTTCAGCCTCATGTATGGTAATCTGCGTTGATTTTGACATATTCATAGGATACATCACTGGTCCAGACCCAGTAATCTGCGTCGCCGGATTTGAAGTCGATCCGGACAGTGAATTCACGCTGTTTGACGATCTCCACCAGATCCGCTTCCGGCGTACCGGCATCGCCGCCATTGCGCACCACCGGCATGTCGCCGTAAAAAATATCCGTGGTCGCCGGGTTGAATGCCGCTTCGGAATAGCCCAGTGCAGCGATCACACGGCCCCAGTTGGGGTCATTGCCGAACCACGCCGTTTTGCAGAGAAGGGAATTGGCAACGGCTTCCGCCGCTTTTTTGGCATCCGCATAACTGGGGGCGTGTTCGATTTTGATTTCCACAAATTTGGTGGCACCTTCGCCGTCCATGACCATTTTGCGGGCAAGGGACTGCATCACGGCACGCAGGGCATCCCGGAAAAGGGCTTCCTCTTCCGAACCCGGTTCAATGACAACTCCGGAAGCTCCGTTGGCAAAAAGAAGCACCGTATCGTTGGTGCTCATATCGCCATCCACCGTAATGCGGTTGAAGGACTGTTCAATGCCGCCATCCACCAGATCTGCAAGCTGCTTTTTGGTCAGTGCCGCATCGGTGGTGATAAAGCAGAGCATAGTGGCATGCAGAGCTTTCATTTTGGGATCGATCATCCCTGCGCCCTTGGTCATGGCTCCGATGGAGATGGTTTTGCCGCCGATCTCCAACTGCACAGCCACGCTCTTGGGCACGGTATCCGTGGTCATGATCGCTTCGGACGCCAGATTGCCGCCGTCATGGGACAATGCCGGTACCGCCAGTTCGATCCCTTTGCGGATCGTTTCCAGATCCAGCTGCACCCCGATCCGCCCGGTGGATGCTGCAAAGATTTCCTCTGGCTTCAACTGCAACGCTTCCGCCGCCATGGCACAGCTTTTCTCTGCCGCTTCATCGCCGGGAGCCCCGGTACAGGCATTGGCATTGCCGCTGTTGATGATGACCGCCCGGAAGGTATCCCCCTCTTTCAAACGGCGTCGGCAGAGCTGGACCGGAGCTGCCGCAAAGGTACAGCTGGTAAAAGCACCGCCCACCGTTGCCGGAAGTTCAGAGTACAGCATGGCAAAGTCCGGCGCACCGCTGCGCTTGAACCCTGCCGTGACCCCGGCGGCTTTGTATCCTGCCGGAGTTGTGACGGATCCGCCGTCCACCCATTTGAATTCAGCCATCGATCTTTTCTCCATATCTTGCCGTTACATGAATGGCGATCCCGCCCCGGGGACGGAATTCCCCCACGACCTCCGCCGCACGGGGTTTGCAGGCTTTCACCACTGCATCCAGAATGGTGTTCACCGACTCTTCATGGAACGTATTGGTATTGCGGAACGAAAACAAATACAGTTTCAAAGACTTGCTTTCCACACACAGTTGATCCGGAATATAGCGCAGAACGATATGCCCGAAGTCCGGCTGCCCGGTCACCGGACAGAGAGAGGTGTATTCCGGACAGTCAAACGTAATGATATAATCCCGGTCCGCATAGAGGTTTTTGAAGGTCTCCAGAGAGGCTTCTTCCGGCGACTGCGGGTAGTTATGCTCATTCTGTTTGAGCAGTGTCAGGCTGGCAAATCTGGATTTGTCTTTTTGCACTTTTTCTTTTCTCCTGTATTGACACAATCACACACACTATTAAAATACCACGCCGGATCGTTTTTTGCAACCGGAAAAACAATTTTTTTGCCGGTGACGGGCAGCACCCGCCTCCGCTTGGCTCCGGCGTGGCAAGCCCGTTGGCATGTGGTCGGCTGTCGCCCTATCGGGCTCTCGAGCCTCCCGCCTCCGCTTGGCTCCGGCGTGGCAAGCCCGCCGGCATGTGGTCGGCTGTCGCCCTATCGGGCTCTCGAGCCTCCCGCCTCCGCTTGGCTCCGGCGTGGCAAGCCCGCTGGCATGTGGTCGGCTGTCCCCCCCTTGAAAAACTTATACTGCCGCCTTATATTAACCCGGAATGATTTTTATGCTAAAAAAGGAGTTTTTTTTATGTTTTCTGGAGAATTTGACAAAATCAACGTTTCCTGGCAGCTTGTTTGCCGTGATGGACGCATCCTTGCGCCGGAAACCGTGCAGTCCGGTGAAGATCAAACCTATCACCTCCCCGGCGGCGGCACCGTTCATGTCCGCTGGCGCATCGATCAGCACGGTACCCGGCTGGGAACGCTCTGTTATTCCGGTCTGGAAGATATTGAATACATTCAGTTCCCGTATGTTGTTTACAAGGATTTTCCGGACAACGGCTCTCTGCTGCTTCCCAAACAGTACGGGATGCTGCTCCATCATGTCAATACCCATTTGCATACCGCCGATGAATATTCCAACGAAATTTCCGGCGACGACATTGTTTTCTGCGGTGAAATGATCCCCATGCGCGGCTCCGCCATGCTGACGGATTCCGGCTCTTTCCTTTTTGATTTCCGTGATCCGGAATGGATGCTGAAAACCTGCATCTACACCCGTCCCGCTCCGAAAACGCTGGCATTTTTCGGCCGTCATTTTGTCCCCATGGACAAGGGGCGCACGGCGTATGCCCTTCCTTATGAATGCGGGATCACCTCTTTTTGCGGGGACTGGTTCGATGCCGCCAAACTTTACCGTCGCTGGGCAGTCACGCAACCATGGGCCGCCGGGAAAAAGCCCGATAAACGCATCCGGGACATCTCCTGTTTCTGCTGGAACCGGGGCTTGATCGACAATGTGGTTCCCCCCGTCATCCGTCTTGGGGAGGATACCGGAACCACTCCCGGGCTTTCCTGGTACTGGTGGCACCATAACCCCTACGATACCGACTACCCGGATTACTGGCCGCCCCGGGAAGGGGTTGAACCTTTCAAAAACGCCATTGCTGAACTCAATAAACGGGGGATTTACAGTCAGGTTTATGTAAACGGCATGACTTGGGATATGGATGGCTCCAGCACCTGGGCAGGCGGCGAAGACGCCATTATCCGCCGCCGCAACGGGGACCCGGAAGCCTTTCCGTACAACACCTTCAACCATCACCGGCTGGGCTCCATTTGCGGGACGGTAAAAGAGTTTCAGAAACGCCTCTGTGCCGAAGTGGATCATCTGGCGGCGGCGGGTTTGCCCGGGGTGTATATCGACATGATCGGCAACGCCACTCACCGTGCCTGTTACCATACCGGTCACCATCACGCTCCGGGCGGCGGCAGTTACAATTACCGTGGCTACCGGGAAATGGTCCGGGAAATCAAACGCCGTCATCCCGATCTCCTGCTGGGGACGGAGGATTGCGGGGAAGATTTTATGGACTTGATGGATAGTTTCATCGGCTTCCACATCAGCGTGGAACGCTTCCTTTTTGATCCGGATATAGAGTGTGTCCCCATGTATCCGGCGATCTACCACGGCATCATGCCGATCTATGGCAGTTACACCCTGCCGGACGGCATCCCGCCTTATGACCCCTCCTGGCCGGAGGACGGCAAGTGGAAAAACGAAAAGGACTGGATCAACCTTTTCCCGGATCAGTTCTATCTGGAACTGGCTCGGCAGCTCATGTTCGGCAACATTCCCACCCTTGCCAATTTCCAGATGAAACACTGCGAGGAAGAGCAATTTGCGGATATTTACAAATTCATCCGGGAAACCATCCGGTTCCGGCAGGAAAATCTGCAATATCTTTTTGACGGGGAAATGCTCCGGGCTCCGGAGATCCGGTGTCCTGAAATCGATGTGGACTTTATGGCGCGCTTTATCTACACCCACGAAGATGCCATGAAAACTCCCCGGCACCGCCGCCCGGTGATTTTCGGTTCCCGCTGGCGCGCGCCGGACGGGTCGGAAGCGGTATTGCTGGCAAACTGGTCACGGCAGAAGGTGGAATTCACCTGTGACGGAAAAACCGTGACCATGGAACCCCGGAGTTACTGCAAACTGTGATTTTTCCGGCATAAAAAAACACCTGACATATTGCGTGTCAGGTGTTTTTTTGTACCGTTCAAAGAACGGCTTATTCTTCGTCCGGATATTTTTCCGTACGGGGTGCCATACGCAGGCACTTCTTGGGGCAGGCTTCCACGCACGCCGCACAGACGATACAGCGGAAACGGTCAAACTGCCACGACTGATCCGGCTTGCGGGTGACCGTGATCGCATTGGACGGGCACTTTTTGGCGCAGATACCGCAGTAAATGCAGTTGGTCGGATCGATCATCAGCCGCCCGCGGGTCCCCGGGAAATCCGGCCGTTTTTCGTACGGATAATTCCGGGTCGCAGGTTTGCGGAAAAGATTCCGCACAATATCATTGAACATCGCAAAGAGTTTCATAATTCCTCTGCTCCTTCCTTAACGTTCCGTGCAGCTGATGCAGGGATCCACCGACAGCACGATCATACCCACATCCGCCAGCTGACTGCCGTTCAGCATGGTCATCAGAGCCGGGATGTTGGCAAAGGTTGGCGTGCGTACACGCATCCGGTCCAGATGGTCCGTGCCGTTGCCTTTCAGATAGTACAGCACTTCGCCGCGGGGCTGTTCGCAGCGAATCGCCACTTCCCCGCAGGGCTTGCCTTTGTAGGCAACTTTGATTTCCGTATCCGGCATTTTGTCCAGAGCCTGACGGACCAGGTCGATGGACTGGTAAACTTCCCGGCAGCGGACCAGCGTACGGGCATAACTGTCGCAGGAGGTTTCCACCACAGGTTCAAAATCCAGATTCTTGTAGGCAATGTAACCGGTGGTACGGTGGTCCATGGCATGGCCGCTCCCGCGGGCGGTGGGGCCCACGGCACCGGCAGCATAAGCCGCGGCTTTATCCAGAATACCAATGCCCACCAGACGCTTTTTCACGCTGTAATCATCGGTCATCACCGGGATCAGACGCTTCAATTCGGCTTCTGCTTCCTTGAGCTGGTTCAGCACAAAGGCTTTCTGTTCATCGTTGATGTCCCGGCGGACACCGCCGATACAGCAGGCATTCAGCATCACACGGCCGCCGGTGGTGTATTCCATGGCATCCATGATCCGTTCACGGGTGCGCCACAACTGCATGAAAAGATTTTCAAAGCCGAACGCATCCGCCAGCAGACCCAGTGCCAGCAGATGGCTGTGGATACGGTGGAGTTCCGCCCACACCACACGCAGGTAATTGGCGCGTTCCGGGACGGTGATCTCCATCATTTCTTCGATACCCATGCAGTAACTCATGGAGTGCATGAAGCTGCAGATACCGCAGACCCGTTCCACCAGATAGGAATCCTGCACAAAGTCTTTCTGTTCCGCCAGTTTTTCCAGACCGCGGTGGACATAGCCCACCACCGGCAAAACGGAAACGATCCGTTCATCATCCAAAGCCAGACGCAGCTGGATGGGTTCCGGCAATACCGGGTGCTGAGGCCCGAAAGGTACGATCGTACTCATTATTTCTGTTCTCCTTTCACCTCAACCGTGGAAACCGCCACGCCGGGGACCCGGCAGAAGGGTTTTTCCGGCGCATCTTCATTGAGGATGAAGTGTTTGCAGAAGTCCAGCTCCATCCCGCTGATGGTAATGCCGAAGAGGTCCTGCATTTCGTTTTCGATCACAAACGCACAGGGGCAGACGCTGGAAATACTGGGGAGCGCGGTCCCTTTCGGCAGTTCCAGTTTCAGGTTGTGCAGTTCATAGTTGCGGTCAAAGTGATAGTAAATATCAAAGTGTTCGCCGCAATCCACCGAAGTCATGGTCACCAGACGGTAACCCTGCGGGATCAGAGCCGCGATCTTGGCGATCTGATCTTCCAGCGTAATCGTTTCGTTGACGGTCATCATTTGGCCACCGCCTGTTCTCCTGTTGCACCGGCTGCCGCAGGAGCTTCCGCCGGGGCGGGAGCAGGAGCCGGTTTGACGATTTTAAGTTTCATGACCGGTTTTACGGTCGGCGTATTCTGCTGTTTTTGGGCGAGGATGGCTGCGCCTTCCAGAATGCCGTCCAGCATGGCTTCCGGCCGGGGCGGGCAGCCCGGAACGTAAACGTCCACAGGGATCACCTTGTCCACGCCGCCCAGCACATTGTAGCAGTCTGCGAAGATCCCGCCCGTTGCCGGGCAGATCCCCATGGCCACCACCACTTTGGGACCGGGCATCTGTTCATACAAGTTCCGCAGAACGCGGGCGTTCCGGTGGTTCACAGACCCGGTGACCACCATAATATCCGCATGTTTGGGGCTGCCGATATGCACCACGCCGAAACGTTCAGCATCGTACATCGGCGTCAAACAGGCGAGGAATTCAATGTCACAGCCGTTGCAGCTGTTGCAGTTGACATGTACCACCCAAGGGGATTTTGCCGTTGCTTTTGTCATGATTTATCTCCACAACCAGATTAAGTTTGCCAGTGCCAGAGAAAGCGGCACCGTCCACATGTAGCGGACCATCCACCCGGTGGTAAGACGGGAGAAGGCATTGTCCACCACCAGCAAAAACAGAAAGACCACCGTTTCCAACAGGAATCCGCACAGGATATTCGTGTGCCAGAACGCCATTACCAGACCGAAACCCAGTGCCAGTTCATAGAAGTGGGCGATTTCCGTCAGGCAGTAGAAGGGGCCCGCATATTCCTGATACACCCCCCGGACGATTTCCTGATGGGCGTGATGGGAACTGGAAACGTCGAAGGGCGACTTGCCGAATTCGATGGCCAGAACACACACAAATGCCAGGAAAAGAAGCGGCATGGAGTAGATCAGGGGTTCCTGGCTTTCCAGCACCGCAGAACCCAGGAAGCTCCCGTCACGCAGACGGATCCCCAGGATCAGCAGGATCAGGATCGGTTCATAGGCAAGGATCTGCATGATCTTGCGCTGACTGCCGATCCAGCTGTACGGGGAGCGCACACTCATCCCGCCCAGCACCAATGCAATGGAGCTGAATGCGTGGATCAGCAGGACCATCAGAAGATCCTGACCGGTCACCAGCATCACCACCGTGATCATCATAAACACCAGATGAAGCATGGTGTAAAGGATCTGCGGACGGTGCAGAACAAAGGGTTCTTTGCCCATCAGCTTGATGATGTCATAAAAGGGCTGCATCAGAGGCGGCCCCATACGGCCCTGCATACGGGCTGTGATCTTGCGGTCCAGCCCCATGATGATCCCCCCCAGTACCGGGGCAAGGATCAGTGCCAGAACACTCCGGACGACCGGATCGTTCAACCATTTCATCATGTTTTCCATAGTTTTGCTCCTCCGTCCTTACTTGGCCAGGCAAACGCCGATTAAGACCACGATGATGAGCCATGCCGCCCACACCAGGACCGAGGTGACCTTTCCCTCGCTGATGATACCGTGGAAATAGATGTTGGAAAAGTGCGAGTGTTCGATCTTGCCGCCCACCGAACGGAAGTCGTAAGAACGGGCACCCTGCACGCTCTTGAGTTCGGAGGAGGTGATGTTTTCCCCGCAGAGATAGGGCAGACGGATGTTCTTTTCATCAAACTTCCGCCAGAAGAACCAGTAGTAAATGATCAACCCCAGCACCACTCCGCCGTAGATGATCAGACTGGTGACCGTACTGGCACCGGCTTCGTTGAAGATGCACCAGTTGATGTCTGCGTAACGGTGATATACCGCACGGGCCATGGGGTCAAAGACATATTTGAAGATGAACATGGTGGAAGCACCCGTCACCAGCACCAGCAGTGCCAGGAAACCCAGCGAAACTCGCATGGCAGAGGGGATCACTTCCCCCGGCACATCCCGGTGATAACCGGTATTCTGCATTTTGCCGATCCATTTGGCCCAGAAGAACACCGTAAGCGCACTGCCCGTGACCATAAAAATCAGCAGGAAAGGCGACAGGATGGTCGCTTCAATGGCCAGCCACTTGGAAAGCAGCATCCCGAAAGGCGGCAGAAGCATGGAAACCATGCCCACCCATGCCACGCAGGTGGTGTAGGGCATCCGGTAATACATGCCGTCCATATCTTCGATATCCCGGCTGCCGATGACCTGTTCGATCCGGCCCACGCAGAGGAAGAGAAGCCCCTTGGAAATAGCGTGGAAACTGATGATGGACAATCCGGCGGCATACGCCAGAGGAGTATTGATCCCCGCACAGGCAACCACCAGACCGAGGTTGGAAATCGTGGAGTACGCCAGCACCTTTTTGGCGTTGCTCTGGGTACAGGCAAGGAGTGCCCCGCCCACAAACGTCAATGCCCCGGCAAATGCCACAATGGTCATGGCGCGTTCATCATAGAACCCGGGCGTAAGACGCATCACCAGATACACCCCCGCCTTGACCATGGTGGCGGCGTGGAGCATGGCGGAAACCGGCGTGGGGGCCACCATGGCGCCCAGCAGCCAGCTCTGGAACGGGAACAGCGCAGATTTGGTGAACGCTGCCAGACAGAGCAGGATCGCCGGGAGCAGTGTGATCGAGTGTTTTTCCAGAAGCAGCTGGAAACTTTCGCCGCCGGTCCTGGATTTCAGAAGATATACACCGGCAAGCAGGAAAACCCCGCCAAGGCTGTTCAGAAGAAGGGCACGGGCAGCATTGACCCGGCGGGCTTCGCCGCCATCCTGACCGATCAGGGCATAGCTGCACAGCGTGGTGGCTTCCCAGAAGAAGGAGAATGCCGCCAGATTATCGGACATCACCAGCCCTGCCATAAAGCCCAGAAATGCCAGGAAGAAGAAGTAGAACTGCCCCAGCGATGCGGCGGTATCCGGCGCATGTTTGGCGTGGCTCTTCATGTACCCGAGGCTGAAAACCGTGATGGCGCCGCCGACAATGGCCGTCACCAGCAGCATGATCCGGGAAAGACTGTCCACCCGGAAAACCGTCACAAAATCCCCGTGATGTTCCGTGGGCAGGCACCAGATCCCCGCCGCCAGCAGGACTTGCAGCACGGCGAAAACGGTGATCCACCAGTTTTTGGTCCGGATACCGATCCCCAGGATCACCAGAATGATGACTGCTTCCAGTACGCTGGCGATCCATTCACATTTTGCCGGGATTGCGAATTCCCAGATACCTTCTGCCGCCTGCATGGATCCATAGACTACTGCCAGTCCGGATGCCACGACGGCAAATGCGGCAACTCCCACCAGTACACTGCGTACCCGTGCCGACGGCACGATCCACGACAGGATACCGGCAAGGAGCGGCACTCCAAGGAGTGCACACAACGACCATTCCATCATAAAACACCTTCCTTATTTTGGTTAGTTTTTTTGAGTTCTTCTATCCATAAGTCCATACCGTTGCCGGTTCTGGACGAAACCCGGAGAATGACTGCATCGGGGCGTACCCGCCGGATATTTTTTTCCATGAGATCCATATCGCACCCGAGGGCATCCGCAAGATCGGCTTTGGTCAGCAAAGCAATATCCGCCGCCGCAAAAAGTGCCGGATATTTCAAGGGTTTTTCCTCCCCTTCCGGCGTGGAAAGCAGTGCCACTTTGGCGTTTTCCCCCAGATCGAATGCCACCGGGCACACCAGATTGCCCACATTTTCAATAAAGACGATCTTTGTTCCGGCGGGAACGGCCGTTTCCAGCACTTCCCGAACCTGACGGGCGGACAGGTGACAGCTTTCATGGACCTGGATCTGGGTTACAGGAGCCCCGGTGGCACGCATCCGGTCTGCATCATATTCCCCGTAGGGGTCCCCCACAATGACCGCTGCCGGAATATCCAGTTTCTTCAGTGTTTCCACCAGCAGTGCGGTTTTGCCCGAGCCCGGAGAGGAGATCAGGTTATATGCCGTGATGCCCCGTTCCGCAAACCACTGCCGGTTTTCAGCGGCATCCGCATCATTATCGGCAAGGACCGCTCTGGCAAGGGGTACTTTCCGCACGGGAGCGGCATGATTTGCATCATGATGGCTGTGAAAGGTCTTGCCCCCGTCGTGGGAGTGCCAATCGCCCTCATGATGATGGTGATGCTCATGTCCGTGATCATCATGGGTATGATGATGCCCGGAACATCCGCAATCTTTACACATCTTCCACCTCGATTTCCCGGATCGCCAACTCTCTGCCGTTCAACCGGCGCAGTTGATCAACTGCCCCGCAGTACGGGCACTTTTCCGGAAGGCGTTCCGTTTCCACTTCTTTTCCACAGCCGCCGCAGAGAAACCGCAGCGGCAGTAAAACCGTTTTTACCGGGTAGGGGGCCACCATGCTGAACGCATATTTCAGCGAATCCGGGTCCACCCCGCCCAATCGGCCGATCTCGACCGTTACACTCACTATTTTTCCGCCGTTTTCCTGCTGCCATGTTTCCACGGTTTTGTGCAGGGCTTCGGCCAAACTCAACTCATGCATCAGCAGATCCTCGGCAGAAGTTCCCCGTCCGGCACGATCAATTTGCGCCGTCCGCCGAATCTTCCGCACAGCGCCACCGTGCCGTTCCCGGTGCCGGTGACTTTGCCGATGCGGCACGCCATTTCCCCGCCGGGAAGCTGTTTCCACGCTTCCAGCAATTCCCCGCTGACCGAGGGATCCGCCACGCAGACCACTCTGCCCTCACAGGCGGCAAACAATGGATCGATGCCGAACATATTGCACAATGTCCGCACGGAATCCCGCACGGGCAACGATTTTTCTTCAATTTCCGCATCCAGACCGGAGCCGCTGAAGATTTCTTCCAGCACCGCTCCGGTACCGCCACGGGTGGGATCCCGCATAAAGCGGATCCTGCTTCCGCCGATCCCGGATGCTGCCCGGGTCTGCGGCAAAACAGGCGCACAATCACTGCACAACCCTTCGCCCCTCACCCCGTGACGCAGTGCCGTAATGGTCAGCGCATGGTCGCCAATGGAGCCGGAAACAAGAATATCATCTCCGGGCAGGATCTTATCCCGCCCCAGATCCAGAGCCGGGTCCCGCAAACCGATCCCGGCAGTATTGATAAAGAGTCCGTCGCAACTGCCTTTGCCCACCACTTTGGTATCGCCGGTGGCGATCACCACGCCGCAGGCATCGGCTGTTTCCTTTACCGCATCCAGAATGCGGTCCAGTTCCGCACAGTCGAACCCCTCTTCCACAATAAGGGCCAGCGAAAGATACTTGGGGATACCGCCGGAAACCGCCAGATCGTTGACCGTTCCGCAGACTGCCAGTTTCCCGATATTGCCGCCGGGGAATTCCCGGGGGGAAACAACGAAACTGTCTGTGGAAAAGAGAAGGCTCCCTTCTTCCAGAAGCGATGCATCCGGCAGACTTTTCAGCGGACTTGCAGCCCCCGGTGCAAACCGGGGCAATACCGCACTGGCGATCCAGCGGGCCGCAGCACCGCCGCCACCGCCTTCTGCCATAGTCATCTGTTTCAACGAACTTTTCATATCATACAACTATATCTCCTGATGGGCAAATGCCGCGGCGCATGCGCCTTCGGTACTGACCATGCAGGCCCCTTCGGGATGTGCCGGCGTACAAACTTTGCCGTAGAGCGGACAATCCTGCGGACGGATCGCTCCCCGCAGTACCGCTCCGCAGCGGCATGCTGTACCCGGTTCCGGAATGTCCGGAAGGGCATATTTTTTCACGGCATCGAATGCCGCAAATCTGTCACTGATCCTGCGGCCGCCCTGCGGTACGGGACCGATGCCCCGCCACAAGCTGTCGCAGACTGTAAAACATTCTTCGATCATCCGCATAGCCGAACCGGGATGTTCCGGCACGATCTGCAAATAATCATTTTCCGCCCGGCAGTCGTTTTCTGCAACCTTCTTCACCAGGTGAAGAAGTGCCAGCACGATCTCTTCCGGCCCGAACCCGGCGATCACACCGGGGCGGTCCAGCTCGTCAAACGCCGATCTGCCGGTCACTGCCGCCACATGCCCCGGCAACAGAAATCCATCTATTTCCGGAAGCATCGGGAAGACCGGGAAGAGATTTTTGCAGTCGCAGAGCATGGAGAAACGGGTCAACCCCTTTTCTTCCGCTTCCAGCAAAACTGCCGCCGCCGCCGCTGTTGTCGGTTCAAACCCAACCGCCGTCAGCACGACTTCCTTTTCTTCAGCGATCTTCAACGCTTCATCCGGGGAATAGACTGCCGTCACCCCCGGCTGCATATCCAGACGCACCCCTCCGGGCCCCGGGATCCTCGCCAGATCCCCGAACACGGCAAGATGCGCTCCTTTTTCCAACACCATCTGTGCCTGTGCCACCAGACTGGCACGGGACACACATACCGGACATCCCGGCCCGGACAGCAAGGATATGTTGTCCGGCAAAAGCCCCCGGATCCCGTATTTGGCAATGGCCATACTGTGGCTTCCGCAGACTTCCATCAGGCGCATTTTCCGCCCGCCGGAGAGCCGCAGAAAAGCCTCACGGTATCTGGCGGCGTTCATTCCAGCCCCAATTCTTTACGCATGGCTGCGAAGGAACGGATATTTTCCTCTGCCGCTTCCGGTGAAAGCCGCTCAATGGCGTACCCTGCATGAAGCAGGACATAGTCCCCTTCCTGACAGTTCTCCATCAGCCGCAGACTTACCTGCCGTTCCACGCCTTCATAGCTTACAACGGCCTGTTTGTCCGGCAGAAGACGGACGATTTTCATCGGTATGGCTACACACATTGCTTTTTCTCCCGGAAAAATTCTCCGCTGTTTCCCGATCGGGCCTGAAAACAGCATTACAATATACTCCCCTTTGCCTGAAATTGCAACCCTGAAACACAAAAAACAGCCTGTTATCCTGTCCTTGCCCGTGCCGCACTGACTGCCAACCCCAGCATGAGCAATGTCCCGATAAGGGAACTCCCGCCATAGCTGATCAGCGGCAGTGTCAGCCCTGTAGGCGGCAGAAGTCCCACATTCACTCCTGCGTGGAGCAGGGTTTGTACCGCCAGAAGAGACGCCGCTCCGGCAAGATACAGCCGTGCCGATTGCTGCAAGTCCTGCCGCAAGGCATGGCGGAGCAAAAAGAGATACAATACTGCATACATCATCATGGCGGCAAAACATCCGGCAAATCCCAGTGTTTCCGCCATGGCGGCATAGGCTGAATCATTGTACGCCAGCGGCAGATATTCATTGCTCCAGAATGTCTGTTTCAGTTTGGCTCCGGTCCAGCCGCCATGAGCAATGGCCATCTGGAATTGCCGGATATGCCAGCCGCCGCCCCCCGGATCGGCTTCCGGATCCCAGAATGCGGTCAACCGTTTCCATGCGTAAGCATTGGTGCAGACAAAGATCCCTGCCGCCGTCAGCCCGGCAAGCAGAACTGCCGCCGCCGCTTTGAGTTTGCCGCCGCCGGAGTACCACAAACAGAGCAGTCCTGCGGTGTAAACTGCGGCTGTCCCCAGATCCGGCTGGAAAAGGATGGGGACGATCCACGCCAGACTCCATAACGTCATGGGTTTCCAGCGCATCCCCGCACAGGCGAGCATCAGAAGCCAGATCCCCTTTCCCAGTTCGGAGGGTTGGAGGAAAAAACCGCCCAGACTGTACCACCCCTGCATCCCGTTTACCCGCACTCCTGCCAGCGGCAGAAGATACAGCAGGAGCAGGGCGACTGCCGCGTAAAAATTCCGCCATCGGCAGTGTTTTTCAAAAGGCACTTTGGCAACAGCAAGCATCAGGGCTCCGCCCAGAACGGCAAAACAAAATTGTTTGCCCGCCAGATACAAGGGGTGTTGGCCGCCGGATTGACTGGCGGTAATCGTAAGGATGCCCCATAGTATAATAAGGCAGGAAAGTGCCGGAATGGTAAAAATGGTGCGATTGGAGCGGGTCATCTTATTTCCTCCACCCGGAACGGGACTTTGACATCTTTGCCGGGAACGGCGGGGGAGACAAGTTTCCATGAACTGTCGATCCACCTTCTGCGGCGGTCCAGCATGACTTCATATTTTCCGGGCGTTCCCCGCAGATGGGTGTCATAATCCTTTTCCCAGCCGGAAACGCCGTATAATCCCCCGTTTTTCAGTTGCGTCGCACCGATTTTTTCCCGCACTGCCGGAATATTGACGGCGATCCGTTCCAGCCGGGAATGGATCGCCAGTGCCGGGTGCGTCCGCAGAACAGGGGCGGTTTGCAGCAGTTCCTCCGGCATCAGATCACGCCGGAGGATCCATGTTTTGCCGTTCAAACTCTGTTCCGGTTCCAGCGGGAACGGCAGTTCCAGCCCCAATTGCCGGAGGAGTTTGGCCGGTGGTGCGGCCTTTTCCTGCCAGACCAGATCAAAATAGCGTTCGGACCACGCCAGCGGTGTTCCTGCCGCATCCAGCAGACGGGCACGGGGCGGGTGGTAATCTCCCTGAACCAGAGCGATCTTTTTCCCGGCTTCCAGATAATAGTCCCGCCGGGGGCCTGCCAGACGGAAGTGCATCACTTCCACGGAAATGCACCAGAAAGCAAACAGGATTGCCGGAAAAAGGACCCGCAGTTGCGTCATGTTATGCTCTGTCTCCGTTTTTTACTGCGGTCAGGCATGGGGATGCGCTTTGCCACAAAGACAATGAGAGGCAGCATGAGCAGCATCAGAAATGTTGCCAGCGCAAAGACGCTCCGGACCTCATTGTTGCAGGCAAGGATCACACCGCCCCCCATGAGGGAACTGATGCTCCAGCCCAGCCCCCGGAAGGTTCCGGCAATGCCGAAATACCTGCCGTGATCCTGCGCCGGGACCGCCGCGGCGATCCATGAATTCAAAAGCGGTTCAATGCCGCACGCCGCCGCCGCCAGCATACAGCGGTAGATCATCAGCGATGTCACCGAATCTGTAAAAATCTGCGGGATGCGGAACAGGACGGAAAGCCCGGTCAGGATGAGGAGGACATTCAGCATTTTGGTCCGGTCTGCGATCCAGCCGATGACAACGCCCATCACAATGGCTACTGCCGAGCAGCTGCCGAAAATATATCCGCTCCAGCGGAGAGCCCGGGCATTGTCATTCATGATTTTATCCACCAGTACGGGGATGAATGCTCCATCCAGATCCCGGGAGGCGGTCATGCAGATGCAGAGGATCATCAAATACCAGACTTTTCCGAAATCAAAGAATTTCCAGAAATCTTTTTTGGCAGAGGGATTTTTCGGAGCGGCGGCGGGCCGGACAAAATGTTCCCGGACCGGCAATACCAGAAGGCCCGCCAAAGCCAGGATGATGCCGCAAATGATGAACGTCCACATGAATCCGGCCTGATTGACCACTTCGCCGCCGCCGAACTGTCCCACCATCAACCCGCTGAAAAAACAGGAGGAAAGCACGCCCAGTACAAAAGTCCGTTTTCCGGCGGGGATCATTCCCAGCATAAGGGTTTGCGCCGCCGGAACGGTTCCGGTAACGGCACCCAGCACCGCCCGGTGCAGGATGATCAAATCCGCATTGGTGATGAACCCGATCATCGGCATCAGAAGTGCGGCAATAAAGTTTGCCCGGAGCAGCATGAGTTTTCTGCCGTATTTATCAGCCAGCACGCCCCAAACGGGGGAGGCAAGGGCAAAAGAGAGTGTTCCGAGAGAAACAAAAAGAGCCACATACCAGCTTAAACGGTCTTCCGGGATGCCGATCTTTTTGAAGTAAAAAGGCATGAATGTATAGGCTGAACTGAATGCGGCGGCGGAAAGGAATTGGGAAGCTCCCACCAGAATCAGATAGCGCAGCCAGGCATTATTTATCATACCTGATCTCCTTCTGTTGCGCCGAATTCCCGGTAAACAAGCCGTGTATCATGGATATCCCGGATACCGCACTGGCGGAGTTTCTGGCGGAAAGAACTGTGCATGCCGGGGTCGATCACGGTGACGGCAGCACCGGTCATGGCGGCATGGGTCAGTTCTCTTTCCAGTTTTTGCAACTGGCGGACGGGGCTTTCCACCGGCACGATGGCAAGGACACGGCGGAAAGGTCCTTCGGGCAGGGGCTGATCCAGTTTGACCTTCATCCAGTCCACGCCGGGGTGCCATGCCTGCAGAATATCCACCGTTTCCGGGCCGCGGACAATGACGGGGAAGGTGCCGCTGAAGTCGTGAGGGACCAATTGCGGCAGGGTATGATGGCGGTGACTTTCTGCAAAACGGCTGAGCCCGGGGCGGATGGCACCCGGGTGATGCGTGGTCCAGGAGTGATCCAGTTCCAGTTTCAGGCGGCATCCGGCAGTCCCGTCGGATTCCACCGTCAGCGTGGCATTGTGTTCGCTTGCGCGGTTGACAGCGAGGCGCAGTTCCAGAAGAGGAAGCGGGATTTCGTCACTGCCCTCCGGATCGGCTTCCAGCTGCTGAAAATCGGGGACAAGAGTTGTATTGTCCGGATCGGTAAAGGCGAAAATGACCGACCGGTCTTTGCCGTAAATATCCATTTCCAGCCGTCTGCCCCGTTCTGATTCCAGAAAGAGGATGTGGAGAAGGGCATGCAGCTGCCAGTCCAGCCATGCCGAATTGCCGCAGAGTGTGGTGGGCAGATCGGTTCCGTAGGTGCAGGAGAGAGCCATCTGACGGCGGCGGAGCTTGGTTTGCCCCTCTTCATCAAAATCCCGCAGGAAGGAATTCAGGTCAAAAACTTCGTCATTATCGCCGGTTTCCCCGGCGTGGATCCCGGCAATGATCCGGTGCAGGAGTTGTACGCTGTACGTGAATTGTCCGGAGGCGGCCTCCAATTGTTCCTGCGAGAGTTTTCTGCCGTTTTTCTCCAGTTCCAGATAGCCGCCGATGAGGGCAAGGGGCCGGTACAACCGGGGCAGGAGTTGAGCGTAAACTTTAGCCTGCAGAGTTGCGCCCAATCCGTCATGGCGGAGTTTGGATTCCTGATTCTGGCGGTCACGGATGGCGCGTTCCAGATATTGCAAACGGTCCCGCAAAAGATTGATGGCGCGGGAGAGTTCGGGGAAATATTCTCTTGACTGCGGAGAAAGGGGCGGAGGAAATTCGCCCCGTGCAAGACTGCGGCAGGATTTTTCTGCTTCCGTGCCGGGTTTGATCCCGTGGATGTAAATGCGGGTAAGGAAAACGCCGGTGGCAACCAGACTCCACATGGCAGTGATCCCTGCCAGAAGCGGCAGATGCCGGTTGCAGGGGAAAAGGATACAGCCGAGGATCAGTCCGGCTTCCAGCAGAAGCAATCCGCCGAGGATCCCGGCATTGAGGAGGAAAAGTTGTTTGACAGAGCAAGACATGATATAAACTCACTTTCCTGTGGAGCGGTAGGGGGCATTGCCGTACTGCGCCAGATCTTCCGGGAGGATAAAGCCGCCGCCGGAACGCAAGATACCGCCCTGTTCCAGGAATGCGGCGACATTTCTCTGCATACTGGTATTGCGGGGGGCGTTGGCAAGGCCGTTTTTCAATCCCTCTTCGCCGAAAACGCGCCAGAGGGAATCGGCGGCACTTTCGGGGATGGGGAAGAGGTAATATTGCCGCATCCACGCCACGATACGGCTGCCGGGCTTGAGGATTTTTTCGTATTGAGCATCCAGAAGCCAGGAGAGGCAGCTGAAACTTTTGATTTCTTTATCCGGATTTTTTTCCCGGAAAAATTGCAATGCCCGGGTCATGGATTCGAGACAGTCATCCAATTTCAGATCCGGTCCTTCGGGGATATGGGTATCCAGCGTCCAGTCGCCCTGTTTGAATTGGAGTTTCCATTGTGCGAGGTCGAGTGTCACGGGGTTTTTGTCTGCCCGTCCGCAGGGATGGATGGGGTTGCCGGTAACAGCATCGGCCGTTTCCTTGAAGGAGGCGCGCCAGGACTGGGGATCTGCGGCGGCATCTTCCATATTGGCGAACCCGTTGCGGTCAAAGACTTCTCCGTCACCGGCAAGAGCGAGGACCTGCCCGGTGGCGGTATTGCGGTAAACGTAAATGGGGTCGTGGAATTTTTTCAAAATATACTGCATTCTTCCGAGGGTAAGGGGATAGGCGTTGAGGACACAGACATCCCACCCGAGGATACGGCCGGAAAGCCCTGCAAGGCGGCAGTTGTTATAAAAGTGCTGCATCCAGATGAATACGTCTTTTACGGCATTGTCTGCGGCATCTTCGGGCAGTCCTGCGGCGGCGAAAGCGGCTCTGCGTGAAGGAGCGGCATAAAGAGTGATCAGGGCGAAAAAAGCGTATTCCTCTGTCTGGGAAAGGGTGCCGATCCTGTTGGGCAGAAGGTCGCAGTTATCAATGGAAAGGGTGTCGGTGAAAACAGCGGAAACGATGGTATTGAAGTAACGGGCAAGTTCTTTGTTTCCGGCGAGGGAGGCAGACTGTTCCCGGAGTGTTTCTGCCAATTCCGGAGAAAGTCCGGCAATTTGAGCGTTTTGAATGATGGAGGCGATATCCAGCACATCATTGGTACTGACGGCAATATCTTTTCCGGGTACGGGAGATATTTTCAAACGTTCGGCAAGCTGTTTCATTTGCATAGTTTTTCTCCTGTGATAGCATTATACCTTAAAATAATATAATGCGTTTGCCGGAGATTGCAAGAGGGCGGCAAACATGCCGATATTGCGGGCCGCACCTGTCTGGCACTGCACAAAGTGCCCTGCCCGCCAACAGTCCCCGCCCAGTGCATTGCGCAAAGTTCAAAGAAATTTAATTTTTTTTCAAAAAAAAACTTGCATATTGCTTGAAATGAGCATATATTGTAGCAAAAACTTGTATTATGGAAGGATTGTGTCTTGCTTCCTGAAGGGGGCGTCACAGCGATCGGAGAAGGGATAATTGGCATGAAAGCCTTGATGATGAAGAAGTTGGCACTTTGCGTGTTTGGCACATTGCTTGCCATGAGCCTGTCTGCCGGGGAAAATGCGGCAGAACTGTTGAAGAAGGGGTTGGAAGCGTGGAATGCTTCTCCCCGGCGTGCGGCGGAAGCGGCACAGGCGTTTGGTCAGGCGGCGAAAGCGGGCAGTGCGGAAGGTCAGATGTGGTCTGCGCTGTGCTATCTGCAGGGTGTGGGTGTGAAGCAGGATCTGCAAATGGCGGTCCGCCTGATGCGTCAGGCTGCGGCCTCCAATGCGGATGCTCAATTTCTGCTGGGCCGGATGTACCTTACGGGGCGCGGCGTGGTTGCGGATGCGGACGAAGCGGTGAAATTCTTCCGGCGTTCTGCGGCGGCGGGCAATGCCAATGCGCAGTATCAGCTGGGTCTGGCATACCGTGACGGAGTGGGGGCTCTGAAGAGTGAAGAAGAAGCGATCCGCTGGCTGAACAAGGCGAAAGATCAGAAGAATATGTATGCGGTGGCGGCATTGAGCGGCTGTTATCTGCGTGGGCAGGGTGTGCCGAAGAGCGGCGAAAAGGCTTTGGATCTGGCGGAAGATGCGGCGGATGAAGAGAATGCTCTGGGCAAGGCTGCGCTGGCGGATTGTTATCTTGCCGGGGTGGGCTGTGATGCGGAAGACGCTCCTGCAAAGGCGAAAGCACTGTACGAAGAAGCGGCGAAAGCCAACTGTGCTGAAGCGTATCTTGGGCTGGGCAAGCTGAAGCGTTCCGGCCGTTTGGGGAAGGTGGATATGGCATCTGCTTTTGCGGACCTGAAAAAGGCGGCGGATCTTGGCAGTGTGGAAGCCTGCGCTCTGGTGGGCGAATGTTATTATAATGGTACGGGCGTGAAGGCGGACCGGAAATTGGCGGAGCAGTATTTCCGCCGTGGTGTGGCGTTTGGCAGTGCGCAGGCGCAGTGTTTGCTGGGCCGTGCTTATTTGAAGGGTGCAGAGGGGTATCCCCGTGATCCCCGCCGTGCGTTCTCTCTTTTCCTGTCTGCGGCGGAAAAGGAAGATGCTTCCGGGCAGTATTTCCTGGCGCTGTGCTACAAGGATGGTCTGGGTGTCCGCAAGGATCTGGTGAAAGCGGCCCGTTATGCGGAATTGTCCGCCAGCCAGGACAATGTGTACGGTCAGATCCTGACGGGGACGATGTATCTGCGTGGTCAGGGTGTGGAAGCGAATCCCAAGACGGCATTTGCGTGGATCAAACTTGCGGCGGAGCAGAAGAATGCTCTGGCGGAAATGATGTTGGGCGACTTTTATTTGAATGGCATCGGCTGTGAAGCGGATCCGGCGGCAGGGGTGGAGCTTTTGAAGCGTTCTGCGGCCCGCGGGAATGCGGATGCACAGTACATGCTTGCGCTGATCTATGCGGACGGGATCAAAGTTCCGCAGGATTATGCGGAAGGGTTGAAATATCTGAAACAGGCGATGGACGCTGGCAAGGGCGAAGCCATGGCTCTGATGGGTCTGTATGCCCGTGATGGCATTGCCGGGGTGAAGCAGGATGATAAACTGATGCTGCAGTGTTTGAATGATGCGGCGGCGTTGAATTGTGCGGAAGCGTTCCGTTATCTTGGGCTTTGCTATTTCAAGGGCAAGGGTGTGGTGCAGAACTACGACAAGTCGTTGGAGAACTTCCGGAAAGCTGCGGAATTGAATGATGCGGAAGGGTTGTTCTGGCTGGGCTTGAGTTATCAGAAGGGCTACGGGGTGAAGGAGGATGCCCGTCAGGCCTTTGTGAATTTTGCCAAAGCGGCGGAACTGGGCAGTGTGGAAGGGATGCTTTCTCTTGCCTTGTGTTATAAGGAAGGTTACGGGGTGAAGATGGACCAGTTGCGTGCGATCCGCTATATGCGTCAGGCGGCGGAAAGCGGTAACAGCGATGCCATGTATATGCTGGGCATGGCGTACAGCAACGGTCTGGGCGGTGAAGTGGATTATGCCGAAGCCTTCAAGTGGTATCAGGAATCTGCGAAGCTGGGGAACAGTTACGGGCAGTACAGCCTTGGCTGCAGTTATGAGCAGGGGCATGGCGTGAAAAAGGATATCAAGCAGGCGATTGCGTGGTATCAGGAAGCGGCTGCAAAGAAAAACCGGTATGCGCTGTATGCGCTTGGCCGTTGTTATGAAGAGGGCTGGGGCGTTGCCCGTGATGAGGTGACGGCCCGGCGGTATTACAGCAAAGCGAAGGCGGCGGGGCTGTTGTTTGCGGGCGAGAAGCTCAAGCAGATGGACCGGCTGGATGCGCTGGCTGCGGGCGTGGAAGAGTAACGGTAAACGAAACGATAACAATAAATATAGAAGGGGTACTTCTGCAGGACGCTGAAACGGGCACTGCGGGAGGCCGCGAAAAAAAGAGGATCTGAATGATGAAGAAGATGCAGGTTGCACTGATTGCCGCCGGAGCGGTGGCGATGGCCGGGGGGTTGCTTCTGAGCGGTTGCAAATCCGAAAAGGACTTCCGTGACGAGCGTGCGGAATACGCTGTTCTGCACAGCCAGAAGGCCAAGTACCGTGATCAGCTGGAAGGCAAAAAGATGGGGTTGCTGGAGTGCATGCGTTATGCGCTGGAGCACAACCTTGATGTGGAAGTGAACAAGGTTGAAGAAGCGGTTGCCCGTGAAATGCGTACTGCTGAAATGCTGGGGATGCTGCCGGAACTGACGGTGACGGATACCTTCACTGCCCGGAACAATCTTCCTGCCTCCAGCAGCGAGAACATCTATGGTGATGCGGGGGGTACATACAGCTACTCCCAGAGCCAGGATCGTGCTTTGAATTATTTGAATGTGGACCTGGCGTTGAGTGTGCTGGACTTTGGTCTGGCGTTCTTCAACACGCAGCAGGCGGATGACCGTGCGCTGTTGCGCAAGCAGCGCACGGAGCGGGCCATGCAGAATCTGACGCTGGATGTGGCGAAGGCCTATTTCCAGGTGGCGGCGGCGCAGAAAGCCATCAATATCACGGAACCTCTGCTGGAAGAATGCCGCACGCAGCGTGCAGCGTTGAGCAAGCTGGTGCAGAGCCGCCAGATCACGCCGTTCCGCGGGTTTGACGAAACGAAGCGTTTTGTGAATATGGAAAAGCGTCTGACGGCGTATATCCGTGCTTATGAAAACAGCTGTGTGGAACTGCGTTCTCTGATGGGCATGTACCCGGCCGGCAAGCTGGTGGTGGATGACAATGTTCTGCGGAACGCTCCGGACTTCAATCTGCCGGAAATCGAGCTGATGGAGCAGATCGCTTTGCTGCAGCGTCCGGAACTGTATGAAATCGACATCCAGAAACACATCAACATCATCGAATGCCGGAAGACCATCCTGCAGATGTTCCCGAACGTGCGTATCTATGGTGACTTTACGCACAGCACCAACAGCTTCCTGTATCACATGAGCTGGTGGGAACTGGGTGTGCGTGCGGCATACAATCTGTTGAAGCTGCCGAAGCAGATTGCCACTTATATGGCATATTCCCGCCAGGTAGAAGCCGAAGAACTGCGTACTTTTGCGCAGGCGATCGGTGTGATGGCGCAGGTGCGTATCGCTCATGCGAATATGTTCACCACCAAGGAACGGTATAATATCGACAACGAAAACTACCGCACCTATGCCTCGCAGTTGAAGACGGCGATTGCCACCAAGCAGACGGCGGGGGCACTTTCCACGCTGGAACTGGTGCACATGCGTCTTGAAACGGCGGAAACGGAAATTGAGCGTCTGCTTTCTCTGGGGAACTATTACATCAGCTACTACCGTCTGCTGAATGCGCTGGGTGTGCGTGATCTGAATGTGAAGACGGTGAAGGAGCTGAAGGCTGAACTGGCGCAGGCCCGTGAGCGTGCCCGTGAAGAAATGGCGAAGGCGCAGGCGGAATACGATGAAAAGCGTGTGGCGCGTGTGGCCAGTTCTCCGCTGGCGGATGATATGACCGGCAAGACGGTCAGCAAGCCGCTGACGAAGTTTGACGGTGTGGACTTCATTGCCATCTACGATGCGGCGCCGCTGCAGTAAGATTTGAGGGTAAAAATGTATATCGTGAACCATCAGGAACATTGCGGGGAATACCGCTATTGTCCGGAACGGCATGAAACGGTGGTGAGCCTCCGTGGTCATGACGGTCTGGGGCTGGATGGTTTGCGTTTTTCCATAGGTGGAATGCGGATCCGGGTGGGATTTTTCGTCCGGATCGCGGGGTTGCTGGGGCGCAGGGTCCGGGAGAAGATCGGGGCTCTGTGCCGGTGGAGCATCCAACGGCGGAAAGGGTACCGTCCGCAGGAGATCCGGCGGGCGATATGTTGTGCCAGACTATGATTGAAATGATTGAAAACAAAAATGTTGCGAAGGACAGACGCAACCGTCGAAAATGGGTGAATTTTTCGGGGGTTGCTTCTGTGTTTCTAAATTTTTGAAGAAAAAAAGTAAAAATAATATATAAAAAACGGGCAAAACCGGAGGTAAAAAATGACGAAGAAAATGCAAAAGAAGATCGAAGTCTTCAAGCTGGAAGAGCGGGTGCTGTTTGATGCTGCCGCCGCGGCGGATATTGTGGAGGCGATGCAGAACGATCCTGCTGTTCAGAATCAGCAGTCGGAATCGGAGCGTCAGGCGCAGGAAGAGCAGAATGCGCTGAAGAATGCTGCTCCGGAAAATCTTGCTGCCCGTGCGGAAGAAGAGGCGAAGAATGGTATTGTGCAGCCGACGACCACGGAAGTGGTGGCGACATCGGATGCGGATGCTGCTGTGCAGGCATTGGTGGAAGGTGCGATCCCGGCGGCGGAGGTTGCCGGGGTGGAAAATACGGAAGCGGAAGCGGAAACGGATGCTGCGGAACTGACCGGCGAAGCGGAAACGGTGGAATTGACCGGTGAAGCGGCGGATGTGGAAACGGATGTGAAGGCGGTGGAAGGTTCTGCGGAAGAAGCCGGTGAAACGGTGGTGGAAGTGGAATCTTCTGCGGATGCTGACGATGATGACAAGGTGGCGTTTGTGGAAGCCTTCCAGACTCCGGCTGTGGAAGACGGCCGTGAACTGGTGATCATCAACAGTTCCATCCGTGACAAGGATGCGTTTATTGACGAAGCCGGGAAGAATGCGGATGTTCTGATTCTGGATCCGGCGGACGATGCCATGGCGCAGATCAACGAATTTCTGGATGCGCAGGATGCCAAGTACAGTTCTGTGCATGTGATCACCCACGGTAACGCCGGTTACTTCCTGCTGAATGGCGAAGTGGTGACGGCGGAAAGTGTGGCGAAGGATCCGGCGAGCTGGGCTGCCATTGGGGAACACCTGACTGCGGATGCGGACATCATGCTGTACAGCTGTAACCTGACGGGCAACATGGAAGGTCAGGCGCTGGCGGCGCAGATCGCGAACCTGACGGGTGCGGATGTGGCTGCTTCCAGCAACATCACCGGTGACGGCGGGGACTGGCAGTTTGAATACCAGCTGGGCGTGATCAACCACGAATACTACAAGCCCGCCCGCACGGATTACCGTCTGAATACCATTACCGTGAACGCAGATTATTTCAGTGGTGAACCGAAGCCGGCAGAAGGTACCGGCGGGAACTATTCCACGCTTGAACTTGCTCTTGCTGCGGCAAAGAAGGGTGATACGATTGTCATCAGCAATGATAATGTGACAACCTATTCGGTTGCCACACTGGAAAATATCGGCATTATCAACAAGTCCGGTGCAGATGAAGTCATTACCATCACTAATTTGAATTCTACGGTTGGTGATGCCGATATTACGGTAAGCGGGTTTAAGGATATCACCATTACCGCATTTTCTGCAGTTGTGACCGAAGGGCAGCGTGCTTCCGACACTGTAATTAATGCGACTGGCACTGTGACGATCGGCTCCATTGACTTGAATGCTTCTGAAGGGCTTATGTCTTATAGTACGCTGTCTGTTTCCGGGAACAGGGTCGTGGTGACTGGTAATATTGACCATGAGGCGTATGGTGAGCTTTCCATTAATGCCATTGATTATGTTGATATTAAGGGTGATGTGAATGTTTTGGGCGGGATGGCTTATGATAGTCTGACAGGTGTCAGCTCGATGGTCGTTTCTCCCATGGAAGTAACGGCGGGAACCGTTGTTTTCCGAGGGGATGTGACGGTCAGGAGCGGAAATCTTGCTGTTGATGGTACGGATGTTTATTTCCGGGATAACGGAATGGTTCAGGTCGGCGGCGGTTGGAGTGCCGGTGTACAGGCGTACGAGGCTGGCAACATTACGGTTGATTCGACGAATTATTATCTCTCCACCGTTCCCTATGCAAATAATGCAGACAGTTCTTTTGTAATTAATAGCGGGACTGCCGGTTATTTCAGTGCTTCGATTCCCTATGTGGAAGTGACGGGGAATTATGTCAACCATGGCCAGATTGAACTTGGTGATATCAATGTGGTCATGACGTCCCAAGCCTCCTTTGCAAACATGGGCGGGGCAACTTTCTCCACAGAAGGTATTTTTTCCAATGGGTTGTTCCAGCGTTCTGAGCCGTTTTCTATACAGACAGCCGATATTTTTGTCATGGGCGGCCAAATGGAGAACAGCGGTACTTTGAATTTCGGCGACTTCCATAATCTCCGTGGTAACCTTGACAACTTTGGTGCTTACTATGATTACGGCAGTTTTATTCGTTATTCTGACGCTGTGATTAATGTAGATGGGACGCTGTTGAATATCGGCAGTACCATTCTTAACAGAGGGAATGACTCCTGTGCCGCCACTATCACTGCCCGGAATTTGTGGAATGGTCATATTTGGGAATACGCTGATTATAGTGCTACATCTACTATTATTAATCGCGGGAATGTTTGGGGTGGTACAGCTGTTATTACTGGGCGGACTGGCTTTATTACGGAGTATGCTTATTTGAATGTTACCGGGGATGTGTATAACTATGGACAATTGCGTAATGAAGCAATTGTTGTAAGTTATCTCACCGAAGAGAGTACGACTTATTATCAGGAATACAATCTTGCACAGGTTCATGTCGATGGAACATTGAACAACTATGGTGTTGTAAGGAATACTTCTCAGGAAAGAACTCTGGCTGCAGATAAGACTTTTGCCTACGAAGAAGACCAAGCTGCAAAAGATCTTCCCATCACTGTTGTTGCGATGGCAACTATGACGGCCCAAGATTTTGTCAATGCTACGGTGAATACTAATATGGGAATGTTGGGGCCTGGTCCCGGTCATGATCCCGGAGATACTCTTTTGGGTGGTGGAACGCGTAACCACAAGGAATTCAGTGATGAATTGGGAACCTATCTGAATCCGGAATTGATCAATGACGGAGGCCGGTTCACGGTGCTTGGCAGTCTGACCAATATGGCTTCTGCTGAAAATGGTATCGGCACTATTACAAATAACAATGCCGGTATTATCACTGTCGAAAATTTGTATAATCAGGGCGATGAGGAACAGGGATCCTACAGAGCTATGATTACCGGGGATCTCTCCGGAGATGTGATTGTGAATGACGAATTTTCCAATCACGGAATGATCAATGGCTTTGACTCTCTGGTTCTGAATGGCGAAGCTACAGTCGGTCAGTATGGTTATCTTTCCGGCGACGGTAATATTGTGGTGGGGGAAAGCGGTTCTCTGACCAACTATGGCCGGATCGAAACCGGTAACGTGGAAGGCAGAGCCACCGGTTATCTGATGGTCAAAGGCGACTTTACGGATGAAGGGATCACCACCTCCCGTGTGGCGGAATACTTCTATGTAAATAGCGATGCGGAGCTGGCTGTCGCGCTGCCCCAGATCGATGCTTATGACGTGATCGTTCTGAGAGGGGAAACAACTTTTGCCGAAAACTATATGCTGAATTCCGGTGTACTGACTGGATTCGGTTCGCAGGAACGGGTTTTTACCATCATTACTGAAGGGGTGACCACTCCCACGGGTATTACTGAAGGGGAGGCCACTTTCACGGGTGCTGTGACGGTGACGGACGACTTTACCGTGAACTTCGGTATTGAAGGGATCCACTATGCCAACCAGCAGGCTTCTGTGAAGTTTGTCAACCTGACGGTGGCGGCGGGTGCCGGTATTTCCGTTGCCGGGGCTTCCCAGGCGGATTACCGCCGCGGTCTGACTTATGCAAATAGACAGCAGTTTACATATCTTGATGGAAATGGACAGGAGCATAATCGCGGATGGGAATTTGGCTTCAAGTATAACGATGATATAGAGGATCTTGCCAACGATCAGTATATTGATTCTGATGACAAGACCCGTGGCGATGCCTTTGCTTTTACCAGAGTCCCCTGGCTGGATATGCAGCGCAGTGCTGTGACGGTGACTGGTACGGGTATCAACCGTGGGACGATCCGCGGCAACGGTATGTTTGTGGTTGATTCCACTGCCGGTTATTTCCGGAATATGTCTTCCGGCGTGATGGATTTCTCCGGCAACATTTATGTAGAATCCGGTTCTGAATTGTATAATGACGGCACTATCCAGAATTTCATTACTCTGGAAGTGGATGGCGGCAAATTCTACAATTTCGGCGCAGTCACCGGTTTTGTTGATTCTGAGGCTGGCACAGGCAGCATGATTTATACTTACAATACATCTGCTGCGGATGCCACCGGGATCTACAACCTGGATGGTGGCCGGATCTCCAATTTCCAGAGCATGGTTGTGGGGATGGTCAATGTCGACGACATGGCGGATATTATGGTCGGTTTGTTTGATATTGATCCTGAAAGGTTTGCAACCGGCGGTTATGTGTTCAATGATGTCAATTCTGAAATCATGAATGGTACCATCGTCATTTCCGGCGGTAAACTTGCGGATGCGAATGCCCCGGTTTATGATAGTCATGAGGATATTGCTACGGGGAGTGCGGACATCAGTGCACTGGAAAACCGTGGTATCATTGGCGGAATGACACCCATTTTTGTGGGTGGCATGGGCAATCATCAGGGCTACGGGAACGGTCTGTTGTTGAACTATGGCACCATTACCGGTTCCGGCAACATTCTGGTGGATGCCGGGAATGCGATTAAGGCTGGTGAGAGCATGCCCTATTTCGGGAATCTGCAGAACATTGCGGCGAACAGCGGACGTTATGAGGCTATCACCCTTAACGGGGTATTGATGGGCAATGACTATGGAGCAGATTATGGTAAAATGGACTCCAGTACCGGCGGTGTGATCCGTACTTCCGGTACCATTACTGTTGACGGCAACGGTGGATATATGGTTGGGCGGCTCACCAATCAGGTCGGAGCCACCATTCAGGGCTTCAGCACCATGTATATCTACAACTTCAACAGTGCGGGCGATATTGGCGGGGTGGAGAACCTCGGTACAATTACCGGGGAGGGTTCCATCCGCATCGGTCGTCAGGATGTCGGGGATGTCAAGACCGGTAGGTTGATCAATGATGCTCACGGTGTGATCTCTGTTACCGGGACCCGGAGCGTTGAGGCGGACGGCCTTGCTGTTTATGTCGCCACCGGGAGTGTGCTGCAGAACAAAGCAGATGCCAGGATCGCCGCCGGGAACATCACTGCTTACGGTCAGCTGATCAACGAAGATGCCACGGGCGGCACGCTGGCAGGGCAGATCACTGTGGCAGACGGGACCACGCTGGAACTGCGCGGTATCCAGGTCAACAAGGCGTGGAACAAGGGTGTGATCAACGGTGCCGGTACGCTGGCTGTTTACGGTTACTTTGAAAACGTTGCCGGTGCCGCCGTGGATATGCGGGGCGATGTGGAACTGTACTACGGTGCCACCGTCACCAACCGCGGTGATATCCGCTCCTTCAACGCTCTTTCCATCAATCCTCTTGCGGCGACTGATTCCCCGCTGGGGAATGCGGTTTATCTGCACAACTACGGGACCATTGCCGGTGCCGGTAACATCACCGTGAATGAGTCTGCCAGTTATTTCTACAACTATAAGGGGGCTTCTCTGCAGGTTGCTGATGGTTCCACCTTCTACCTGAATGCCGGGAACTTTGTCAACAACGTGCGCTTTGACGGCGGTGATCAGCTGACTGACGCCCTTATTTCCGGTGCCGGGTCCCTTGTGATCTCAAGCAGTCTGACCAACGATGCCAATGGTTTGATCAATTTGTCCGGCAATATCACGGTCAATGCAACCGGTTCTCTTGCCAACAAAGCGGATGCCGGGATCAACGGCTTCTCCCGTTTGCAGGTCGATGGCTCTCTGGCTCACGCCGGTGTGATCAGTACGGAAACCGGCAGTGTGATCCTGCGGGGTACGGCTACCGGTAATGGTACGGTGGATATGGGCGAAGGCAGTTCCTTCACTTATCAGCCCCGCCTGACCCAGCCGGTGTTCTATGGCGGTACTTACTACGATCTGGTGCTGAACGGCGGTTCCACCTATGAAATTTTGGAAGGTACCGTTGTCAACGGCGAACTTTCCGGCAATTTCGGCGGCAACGCTGAAGGCAAGGTCTATTTCCGTGGCGAGTACACGGCGGATCGGGAATACCGGGATACCGCCAGCGTGAATATGACCAATGGTACGGTTTTCTACGCCAATGCCGCCACCGATATCCGCGGCGGTACTTACAACGGCTTGGTGATCTACCGTGCGGCAAACGGTGAAGTTGCGCTGAATCACGATGTAACGGTGAATGCCGGACTGTATGTCACCAGCGACCTTGCCCGGTATGCTGTGGCGTCTGCCAATGCCACCATGACCACCGATACTGCGGTGACGGACGATGGCCGTGCCGTTTCCCTGACGCTGAACGGCAGCATTTTCGGTGTGAGCGGTTTTACCAACAACACTTCCGACGCGGATATTGAGAATACGCCGGATGGGCAGGAAGTGCCGATCAAAGCTCTTTCCGTGACCTATGGGCAGAGCTTTAACGATACTGTGCTGAACAACGCTACGATGGAATATTATCTGAACTTCGTTGGCGGCCAGTTCTATGATCTGACGATCAATGCTTCCGGTCTGGGCGAAACCCGCAATATGGGGATCGATTACACCGGTGCTTTGACGGTTTTGAACAATCTTACCTTGAATGGCGATTACATCAATTTGCAGGCGGGTGCCAATGCGCCGATCGTGGTCGGTCGGGAAAGTGAGGTCACGCCGGGCACGATCCTGGGTGGCGACCTGATCATCAACGGGCAGCATATTTCCGTGATCGGTCAGGATAACTACACCAGCAGAGTGCAGGGTGATCTGATCATCGGTGCAACGGCATCCGATGTTACACTGCGGTATCTTGCTTTGCATGACACCAGTAACTTTGATATCAATGCGGGCAGCAGCGGGCTGGATGTGAGCTATATTGACAATATCGGTTCGCTGAATATCAACGCCGCCGATTCTCGTTTTGAACACCTCAATGTTCAGAGCGTCTCCATCAATGCTGCAAATGTGACGATGAACCATGTCAGCGGTATTCTGAAGCTGACGGTGGGCGAAGGCGGTACCGGTGCAACCATGACCGATGTGGTATTCGGCAAGTATGTGGATGTGCTTACGGATTTTGATGATTCCTTTATCCATGTTTATGCCGATAATGTGACATTGACCAATCTTACCGCTTCCCCCGACGCATTGAATGACGGTGAAAAGAATATTATTGAAGATATTGTGATCACCGGAGACAATTTCCTCCTGGATGGCATGACCAACACGGTGGAAAGAGTCGTGACCAGCGGCAATAATGTGGAGCTGAAAAATACCGCTGCCTTTACCGGCCGTGCCGCTTCTGAGGAAGAACCTGCCGGTGCCAATGCGCTGGAAGTGACTGCCGGAAGCCTCATTTTCCGTAACGGTCGTCTGAATGGTAATGTAGTGCTGAATGGTGAACGCGTCACTTTTGCCGATGTGACCTTCGGGAACAATGTGATCCTGAGCGGCGATGCTGCAAATCAGCAGGTGATCTTTGAAGGGACACTGACTGTTGATCAGCAAGCCAGTGCAGACTTCTCCGCCGGGACGGTGTACTATAACAATACCAATTCCGCTGTGCTGGCAGGGAATTACCACGATCTGGTCTTCGGGAAGGCTGACGGCTCCATGGCTGCCAACCGCTGGGAAATTGCCAATGTGGTTTCTGACAGCGTGATGGATGTTTACGGCTCCGTGACTGTTACCGGCGGTGTTTCCGCTGTGAATGTCAATGTCCATGCCGGATATGATGAAGTACGCGGTACAGCGTGGAGCAGTATTCTGACTGTGGATGCTGTACTCCGGCTTGCCGGGACACTGGAAGTCATGGCTGCTGTCGGCGGCCAGAATCCCGCCCGCGGTGCTTTGAATGTAGCCGCAAACGGTACCATCACTTCCCAGTATGATGTGGATCCCGAAACAGGTCTGGATCTGCCCGGAACCTACACGGAATACACCATTGATCTCCATGATGCCGCTGTCTTCTCCAATGCCGGGAACATCACCCGTGCCGGGAATCTGGTGGTCCGTGCCGCCACTGGCGGTACCACCGGCAGCAAGACCAACTCCGGGTCGATCAATATTTCCGGCGATGTGACTCTGAACGGGACCTTCACCAACAATGGTACGATCAGCGGCTTCCGCACCTTTACCCTTTCTGAAACGGGTAATCTTGCCAACAGCGGCAATATTCTTGCCGGGGCGGTGGACGATGCCGCCACGGAAGATGTGAATGAAAACCGTGCCGCCACGCTGACGGTGCAGGGCGGTATCCTCACCGGAGAAGGTCGGATTCGCGGCGAAGGTGCCGGGACCACGATGAGCTTCGGCTTGAATTCCGCCGGTGACGGTTATGCGATCGACAACTCTATTGATGTCGGCGCCGGGGCCACTGCCACCTTTGCAGGCAACAATGCTTCCAAGCTCCTGACCGTGAATCACGGCCTGACTGCGGAAGCCGGTTCCACTGTGAATGTGAATGGCAACGTGACTTTTGCAAGTGCTGTGGCAAACACGGGCGACTTCAATGTCACGGGCAACTATGTCACCTTCAACGATACTTTTACAAACAACGCCACGGGTACTCTTACCATTGCCAAAAGCGGTGTGGTGTTCAACAAGGAAAATCGGGCCATCACCAACTCCGGTACACTGGTCTTTGCGGCGAATTACGATTTGAATACCAATAAGCTGGTTTTCACCGAAAATGAAGATGGGGAGAAATACTTTGGCGGTCTTATCCGGGTGAGCGACGGCGCAACGCTGACGATGTCCGCAGGCTTCAACCGGAATTTCAATGCCATTACGGTGGATAGCGGTGCAACGCTGGTTCTGCATGGCTTGGAGGAAGCCTCCGGGACGGATCCGAAGAATGAAATCTTCACCATCGGCCGTGAAGGGGATCAGGAAAATGTGCTGACTCTGAACGGGACTCTCCAGCTCGGCAGCGATGTTGCCGGACAGGAAGCAGTCCTGAATGTCTATGGCTTCAAGAGCACCAATCTTGGCAACACCGCAGATATCAAGCAGGGCAGCAAAATCATTTTCGTGAATGATGAAACGCTCAAAGACAGTGCGTGGGATGTTTCCATCGGCAGTTTTGTGGTGGTGAATCCCGAAGACGACTATAAGGATGTCGGACACCGTTTGGTGCAGGACATCTGGACGGTGATCGACAGTCTGGATGATGCGCTGGACAGCGCAAAAGGCCGTTATAAGTTCATGGTCGATTATGTGATCACAAGCGATGTCACCATTTCCGCCATGTGGATCAGTGCCAAAGATGGTGAAGGTCCCTACACGGTGAAGGTGGCTGAAGGTGTGACTCTGACCGTGGACGGCTTGATCCAGATCGATGAAGGCCATACGCTGAACCTGGCTGACGGCTCCGTGCTGGATGCTGATTTGATGATTGAGGACAATGCCACTGAATTGAATCTTATGGGGACCATCAGCGGTACCGGTACTTTGAACCTGACCGTTCAGTCGGCTGATCAGTTGAACGGTGGCGGCTCCGTGGATGGCATCCATGCCAACTACACTGCCAACACCACTGAAAAGGTGATGGTGTTCGCTGGAAATTACGGCATGCTGACCTTCGATAAGACGGATGCTGTTGAAAGTGCCAGCTTTGCCGGTAATGTTTCCATGACCACGCTGAATGTGAATTCCGGTATCGCCATGGATGTGACCCGGATCGTGGAAGTCGGTGCCAATGGCCTCCTCACGGTCAATACTGAGGAAAACAGCCGTGTCCGGTTTGCCGGTGTGACCACCACCACCACCACCACGGTGAACGTGAACAATCAGGGCTCTGTTGATCTGGGCGAAGTGACCAACAGCGGCGAAATGACGCTGAACAACAACAATGTGGATTATGCCACATTTACCAACAGCGGCACGCTGAATCTCAACAATACCCAGACCCTGAACAGCAACTATACGGATGCGGCGGGTTCGGTCAATGTCAATGAGAACGGCGTTCTGACCGTGACGGGCGATAACCTCGCTCTCGGCACGGTGACCAATAAGGGCACGGTGAAACTGGATGCCGATTACAGTGCCTTCGGGGCAGGCTTCACCAATGCTGACACTGACAGTCTGGTGCAGGTCATGGCGGGTCACAGTGTTACCATGGATGCGGGCAGCTGGGCCATGGGCTCCATTGAAAACAGCGGTACGCTGACCCTGAACGCCGGTAACGGTGAAACCCCGGTCAACTATGGTACGCTGGTCAACGGTGCGTCCGCCACGGAAACTGAAGCGGCCAAGGCGGGTGTGCTGAACCTGAATGGCGGTAATTTCAATAAGGTGACCAATACGGCGGCCGGCATCGTGAATATCATTACCAATGGCTATACGGTGAAGAGCAATGACTGGCTGGTCAACAACGGCACTGTGAACCTGACCAGCGGCATCACGCTGACGGTTGATGTGGAAGATTGGCAGAGCGGTAACAAGTTCTACAATGGCGGTACGGTCGATCTGAAGAAAGATCAAAGCACATTCGGTACCGGATTCCACAACTATCTGGGCGAGTCTGCCGGTACGGTCAAACTCATGAATAACGTCACTGTGACCATGAATGACGGTAGCTATATCAACATTGACAGCGAAACGGCTGAAACGCTGGCTGTCGGTTCCATCGTGGTCGGGTCGGGTTCCACCCTGAACCTGATGAACAGTGCTGTGAACTACGGCAATGTGGAACTGAATGGCACGCTGAATCTGGGCAGTGCGGAAGAAGGCAAGACCGGCGGTCGTTTCACCAAGCTGGACGTCAAGTCGCACAGTATGGCGAATGTGTATGACGATTACACGCTGGATGCCACTGCCTCTCTGACCAACGCCGGTACGATTTACAACTATGGTGAGTTGACGGTCAGAACCGAAAATCAGGTGTTTGGTTATTTCGCAAACGCCGGTACGGTGATCCTGGCGGCGAAACAGAGCAGCTTCGGGGATTATAGATTCAGAAACTACATCACCGTGGGCAGCAACCCGTCTGAAATGCTTCTGGGTACCGTGACGGTGGCGGAAAAGGCCGAGGTTACGCTGAATGGCGGTTATTTCTATGCCAAGTCAGAAACGGTGGATAACACAACCGCCTGGTACACCTCCATGATCCGGGTGGAAGAAGGCAGCACTCTGACCCTGAATACGGGGTACGGGGACGGCGGCACGCTGGGCAATATCGAAAACGCCGGTACGCTGAATGTGAATACCACCTATCAGGTGGTGTATCACAAGTTGACCAACACCGGCAGCATTGTCATGGTCAAGTCCGGTACGTTGGGTGACAGCAGCTCCATTCTGGTGAATAATGGTAATATTGCCACGAAGCCCGCTACCGGTACCGGTGAAACGGCCACTCCGGCCACCACGGTGACCATTCTGGGTACCACTGAAGGTACCGGTAATGTGACCGCTCCCGGCGCCTTCACCTATCAGAATGGTTCCGGTGTGATCTATCAGGGGACCTATACCACTCTGAACATCGGCTATTACATCAATGATCCTTATGTGCTGAATGGTAATGTGACTGTAAACGGCAGTTTCAATCTGTACTACAGCATGCTGGGCGGTTCCAAAATCGGTGTGGATGAAAACGGCAAGGATGTTTATACCACCCTGACCTTCGGTGCCAGTGCCACCATGTCCGGTTACGGTTCGTTCACCAGCAATATCAAGGATGCGGAAGGCAATGTGACGGATGGTGATTTGAATGTGGTGTACAACCAGGCATCTGCCAATATCTACGGCGGTGTGTACCGGGATCTTACCGGGAAAGCCCTGACGATCTCCAACAAGGATGGAAGCGACGCTGTTTATGTGTACGGCGATACCGAAGTCAATACTCTGGCATTGGCCGGATATAACGATGTTTACTTCTACGGCGATCTGACTGCCAAGAGCACCAAGGATGCCGAAGGCAAGGATGTGGGCGGTACCATTACATTCAGCAGTTATTACAACGATGTTGAATTCCATGGCAAGACCACGGCTGTCAGCTTAACGGTTGCTTCGGGTTCGGATGACAATAATATCTATTTTGGTAATGAAACCACGTTTACAACCCTTGCGGTCAATAGCACTTACACCGGGGCGGCCTCCATTGAGGTCGGCAGAGCGGAAGATGCTCCGGCGGTGGGCGAAGACTTCAAGTCGGATGCCAAGCTGACGGTGACCAATCTGACTTTGGGAAGCGGTTCCACACTGGATGCCCGTTATGGTACGCTGATCCTGAATGCTTCCAGCGGTGCGGCGCAGACCATTGCCGGCCGTGTGACCGTGGGCGGTGAGCAGATGGCTTCTGCCACTGCCGCCACCACCTACGGCATCGGGTACTACTTCAATCCCACCTATTACAGCTTTACGGACATTGATTATGTGCAGACCGGGGAATATGACACGGTCTATCACCTGGTCATGGGGACGCAGGTTGAAACGGTAAGGACTGACAATAATTACACCGGAAATTACTGGATCATCGGGGATGGTCATCTGACATTGGATGTTCAATCTTCGTGGAGTCCCACATTTACCGGGAAATATGTTGTGGATGGGGCCAATGCCCAGTTGACAATTCATAAGAGACATACCTCCTACAACAGCTCTTATCGTAATGCAGATATTGAAGGATCGATCCAGGTTCGGGAAGGGACTCTGAATATTTCCGGTGAGAAAGCCACTAACTATGCAGGCAACGCCTCCTACGGTACTGTTACTTTGACTACCGGCAGTACACTCAATGTGGGTACCTGGCTGGATGTGATGACCGGTGAAACGGTCATCTCCTCCGGCACGGCTGCGGTGAATGTGTTGAACAATGGTAAGTTGATCCTTACCGGGCTGGCTGCGGTGCAGGATACCGCAGAAGTATTTACGGATGCAAAGACCGGTGTGACGGCGTCCCGTGCCCAGTGGAATGTGCAGGACGGTGGTTTCATGATCTTCAAGACGGATACCACCATTAACGGGCAGTTTACGGACTACGGCACTGTTTCCGTGGAAAGCGGCACTGCACAGCTGATGGATGTGACCCTCTCCGGCACAAATGCCGTGATGAAAGCGGAAGGCGGTACGCTGGCTCTCTACAAAGCTCTGGTGGAAAACAATGCTACGCTGGACATCAGCGGCAGCGTGAAGGTGCTGGGGCTGGCAGATGGTCAGCCGGAAGACGGTTTGATCACCAACCGTGCCAATGTGACCGTTTCCGGTTCTGATGTGGATCTGGAGGGTATCCGCGTACTCAACTATGGCAACTTCAGCGTTGTCAACGGCGGGAACCTGACCTGGGCAGACGGTTATTACATCCACGGTACGGAATTCATCCTGACTGCCAATGGCAAGACGGTGGAAGGCTCCACGCTGACCTTTGATGAACGGGGCTATGCCGAAGTGGATGGCAAAACAGTGCTGATCGATGGCTCCCCCATCAAGAGCGGCGACATCACCAGTATTGTGGAAAAAGCCCGGTTCAACATTGAGCAGGGTGGTACTCTTACCTTTGACGAAGATGCCACCGGCAGTCAGGCGGTCGATTTTACGGTGAATAACCGCGGCAACATCCATGTGGAAGCGGGTAAATCCGTGGAATTCAATGGCGGCCGTGAATTTACCGGGACGAAGTTCTTCAGCTATGCGATCGACGTGCAGAACGGTACCTTTGATGGCAATGGTACGGTGATCTTCTCCGCCCGTAATGCCGGACAGGGGAAATTCGTCGGCGTGTCGGATCCGATCTCCGGGGAAGAAGGTACGCTCTCTGCCATTTATAAGTATGACGGGGCAGCCATCTACGGCGGGTATTACAAGGATCTGACCGTGAGTGCCGGGACTTCCGCCAATGTGGGCGATCCCACCAAGGTCAATGTGAACGGCGTCCTGACGCTGGAAGACGGTGCCTCCCTCACCGGCAGCCGGTACACTGTTACCACTACCGATGGAGAAGGGAACGAAGTGGTGCGTTCCGGTCATGGTACGCTGAATGTTCTGGGCACGACTGCCGGGAACGGTATTGTGAAAATGAACTCCGCCGGGACCATTGAATACGGCAGCGGTGTGGATGCCGGGAGCTTCTTCTCCGGCAATTACTACAACCTGGTACTGCATAGTCAGACGGTGACGGCAGATACTCTGGCTGATGGCCGCACCATCACCCTGAACGGGGAACTTTCCGGCACGGCAAATGTGACCTTCGACGGTTCCGAAATCACCGGCAGCCGCGGTGCTTCTGTGAATATGAATGCCCAGAATGGCGGCAAGATCACTTACACGGATAATTATCAGAACGGCGGTGTGCTGGGCGGCGTGTATTACGATCTGCAGCTGGGGACCGGTGCGGCGGACAGCCTTGATACCTGGACGGTGGACAGTTCCGTGGGTATCCGGCACGAACTGGATGCCAAACGGATCAGTGATAATCTGGTCTTTGACGGTGCCGTCCGGAATTACCCGGGCAGCTTTACCGGTAATGTGGTTCCGACCAACGTTACTTACGTTGCCGGCGGTGCCATCCTGGCAGGTACTTACACCAATCTGAACATCACCGGCAGCGGTACAAGCTATGTGTACGGCGAGGTCAGCGTGAACGAAAACTTCCTCTTCAAGAGCGAGTTTGAACAGAGTCTGGTGGTTTCCGGTACATTGAACCTGACCAACCCGGATCTGGTTTACACCGACAATGCGCTGGCCGCTTATGTTGTTGCCGGCGGTGAACTGAATATGAGCTTTACCAATAGCGGCAATACGGCTGGCAAGACTCCGGTCAATGCCTATATTCTGGTTCAGAGCGGTACTGCCAATCTGGCGGGTAAGAGCGTGTCTTTCACCAGTACTGTTGTTGGCAACGGTGCTGATGCCGTGATCAATATCAACGGTGAACAGATGAGCTTCCAGTACCTCGTCGGGCTGGGCAAGAACGGCGGTACGCTCAATATCAATGGCAAGGATATCACCTTTGCATGGCAGGTGACCAATGCTGTCGGCTGGTACACCAACAATTTCGATAACGGTTATAACGCTATTGATAACAGCAGCTACATCGGCTCCACCAATTCGGATTCGCTCATGAGCGGTGCTGCTCTGGCGGACGGTGCTTATAATGGTACCATCAATATCAATGAAGGTGCCGGACAGGTGAACTTCAATGGCCAGGTGGTTTCCACCGGAGCCTTCAACATCAAGGGCGGTATCGTCAACTTCCACAGCGAACGGCTGGTGGCGGCGGCGGCAGGTACCTTCACCATCTCCGGCGGCGAAGTGAACTTCGGCGGCAATGTTTATGCCACCTCCATCTTCAACGGTGATCTGGCAGGCAGCAGCCATAAGGGCGAAACTGCCAGCGAGGTCTGGGACCGCAGTACCGTCTTTACCATCAAGGGCGGCAAGGTGAGCTTTGCCAAGGATCTTGTCAATATGGTCCGCAGTTACCGCGGTTGGTACACTATTGCCAGCAACGGCGACCACATTGCGCATGGTGATACCAATGAATATACCGTGCCCGGCAGCACCGCCGTCAAGGTCGGTGTGGAATACCGCCGTCCGGTGACTTCCACGGTCCGGTTTGAAGGCGGTACCACCACCTTCGGCGTGAACAGCACCTACCGTGCGTACGGCGTCTTCGGTGATGTTTATACCTATGTGAATGAAGGGGCACTGGTGCAGTTTACCGATGTCCGCTCCATGGAATTCAATCCGTACATCAATGCCAGTCAGCCCGTTCAGAGCTGGGCGGGTGACTTGAACTGGTCTCCGGAATTCCTGGCGGAATACGGCAGTTTCACCAATGTGTCCTCGGATCCGGTGACGTTGGACGGCGTGTACAGCCACATTGCCCAAAAGGATGTCACCTTTACGGTCAATACCAACGGTACCATGACTGTGCAGGGCGATCTCTGGACCTCCGGTTGCGGTTATCTGGGCAGAGCCTACTTCAACTTGAACGGCAGCAGCAACGTCTTCAACGGCGAATTCCACAATGACCGCGGTTCGTACATGGTCATTGACGATGCGGCTGTGGACAACAAGTTCCAGCTCCTCCAGAACGGCGGTACCTCGGGCGATACGAGTCAGGCCTTCCTCTACATCAATTCCCGTGTTGATGTGGATACCCTGAAGAATGTGGGCAGTTACCTGACCATCGACGGTACAGCCACCCTCAATGCGGAAGGTGAGATCGAAGGTATCCAGATCCGGCACTTCGTCAACAATGGCGGTATTACCGACATTATGAACGATAACCGTGGTATGACCTTCCGTGAATCCATGGAAATTCTGGGCGGCAGTGTTACCATCGACTCCGAATTGGAGCAGGATATCACTGCATCCATCAAGTTGAGCAAGGGTGCCGCTCTGACGGTGAGTGCGGTCAACAACTTCACCGGTACCATGATCGATAACGCCGGTACCATGACCATCCGCGGCCGCGGTATCAATATCGCCAACGAGATCCTGAACAAGGGCAGCTTCATCATCAACGATGCGGATGCTCTGACCGGGGTCGCTCTTTCCAACTTGAGCGGACGGATCAAGAACTCCGGCGCGTTCAACATCAATCAGGCAGGGCTGACCCTCAATGCCGACGGCAAGGGCTTTGTCAACGAAAGCACCGGTAAGATCGGCTTGAACCGCTATGCCATTTTCCACGCTCTGGAAAATAAGGGTGAATTGACCTTTGCCACCTCCGAAACGGAAGGCACTGTGCTGTACAATGCTGTCAACAGCGGTAACATTACCGTGAACGTGAACAACATCATCTTCAGCAACGGTCTTGCCAACAGCGGTACCATCCGGGTCAATGGCGAAAATGTCAGCTTCAAGAATATGGTGGATGCTTCCGGCAATATCACCTTTGTAAACCAGGCGGGCGGGAAACTCTACTTCACCAAGGGCAATACCAGAGCACAGATGGTGGATCTGGTGAACTACGGTTTGGTGGACGTGCAGGCTTCCGACTTCCACTTCGGTTCGCTGGAAAATTACAGCGGCACCCGGAGCGAAAATGCCGCCGGTGAAACGGTCTATGAAGACGGTATTTACAGCGATGCCCTGTCCGTGATCACGGTTCACGGCACGCTGACCAACAACGGTATCATCCGTGGTACCGGTGCGCTGAATGTCTTCGGCAACGCCTTCGGTACCGGTTCTTATGAACTCACCGAAAAGGGTGTGGTTTACAACTATAATCAGCAGAATGCTGTTACGCTGGATGCTTACGGCTTCTACCGTGTGAACGGCATCATCGTGGGCGATGCCTACACCACCCGTCCGCAGTATGTGGAAGGGATCGGCTGGTGCGATGCCAATGGCACACGCGTTTCCGAACTCAGCCGTTATGCGGATATGACCATCTCCGAAAACGGTACCTGGGTCATCGGTACGCAAGATACCAATATCGCAATCGGTGATGTGGTTGATGCTCCGGCTCTGGAACAGGCCGAAAACGGCGACAGTATCTGGACCTTCCTCGGCAAGGATACCGGCGTGAAGGCGGCTGTCGCACAGACGGTGTATGGCGGCAATGTGGTGGATCTGACTCTGGGCGGTGGTGCGGTTCTGGCGGATAACGTGCCGGGCATCACGCTGGGCAAGGGGCTGGAACTGAACATCAACGGCGCATTTGTCAATAACGGTATCAGCTTCCAGGTGGATGGTACGGCGGTCTTTAACAAGTCCTACACGGATACGGAGGCTTCCTCTATGCGGATCAGCCGTGACGGCCGTGCGGTCTTCAATGTCACCACCGGTGATACCACGGCCTCGGATTACCGTTCCCGTGCTTTTGTGAATGGTTCTGTGGCCAATAGCGGCATCATTGAAGTGGCTGCCAACAAGGCGGTGGACTTCAAGAGTGCCACCACCGGTGCCGGTTCCATGATCGCCAGGGATGCTGTTGTCACTTACAGTGCCGATGCCGATCAGGTCATCTACAACGCCACCGGCGGCAATGCCTACGGTGAGTTGCGGCTTGTTGGCGGCAACAAGCTGGTGGATGCCGGTGCAGTGGAAGCCTACACGCTGAAGCATGACGCGGATCTGCTCCGGCTGACCGGTAACAGCACGCTGGAGATCCATAACGCTGTTTCCGGCAGAGGTGCGTATGAAATCGGTACGGAATCCCAGGCCGCTTTCAACAACTTCTCCGATACGGAATACACCATCGGCGGCAATATCACCATCAATGAAGATGCTTACGGCGTGGTCTTCAACGGCGGCGAAGCCGGTATCCGGTTCGCCAGCGATGCCACGCTGACCAACAATGCCAAGGTCGATCCCAACTTTGAAGGCCGCTTCGGTGTGACTGCTCTGAATACCGCCTTTGTGACGGTGAACAATTCCGGCAGCTTCACGGTGCTGGACAGCAAGGTGGATCTGGGGGCGTTCACGCTGGTCAATGACGGTGAACTGGTGTTCGATCTGGGTGCGGAAGGCGTGTACACCACGCCTGCAACCACCATCCTTGCCGGGGCTTCCGGTACGGTGGTCGTGAAGTCCGGCGCAGTGGAATTCAATACCGCAAGCAATCTGGGCAGCCGGGTCGTTGTCCTTGAGGGTGCCGAATTGACCCTCTCTGCTGCCAACGCCATTTACGGCAATGTTCAGGTGGATGAAGGTGCGGTGCTGAATACCGCCGCCAATGTCCAGCTGGGTACGGCGGATGACACCGAAAACGGTCTGACCCTCAACGGCCGGTTGAATGTCAATGCCGGTACGCTGACGGTTTACACCTACAAGACCACCGGCGACGCCGATACCACCGCTTCCATGTATGTGGAATACGGTGCGGAACTGAATTTTGTCAACGATGCCAAGTACGGCATGGTTTACGGCTCCATCGACGTGCTGGGGACACTGACCGGTTATCCGGAAGACAATGTCCGCCTCGCCAATGCACTCATTGATGTGTGGGTGCGTGTCACAGGCAGTGACTTCTTCACCGGAAATTATGCGAACAACACCAACTTCCTGGTGGACAGTGCCGATGCGGTCCTGACCATCAACGGTTATCTCCAGGATGGCCAGCTGATGACCGACGGCTTCACCATCGGGGCGATCCGGATGCGGGATGGCAAGGTGGTTACCGTGGAAGATATCGTGGTCACCATCAACGGTGAGTTCTCCGGCGTGGAAGGCAACTCCTTTACAACGGCTTCCGGCAGCAGCGTCACCTTTGGTGAAAACAGCGTTGTGGATTATGCCGGTGAATTTGCCGGGGAAGGCAGCCTCACCTTCAACGGTGTCATCTCCAACGCCTCCGGCAGCATGAATATGACTGACGGCACGGTGACCTACGGTGCCAATGCCGGAAATACGCTCTTCAACGGCGTTTACAATGATCTGGCTGTGAACAATGAAGCCTCCGTCGGCGATCTGACGCTCAATGGCGAACTCTCCGGCGAAGGCAAGCTCACCATCAACGGTGTCACTTCCGGCAGCGGCCGTGCCAATATGGCGGACGGCAGTTCCGTGATCTACGCCGGTGATGCGGATCAGCAGATCTTCAACGGTACTTACGGCAACCTGACGCTGATGGACGGTCAGACGCTGATCGGCGATGAAAACGCTGATACCGTGGACTTCATTGTCAACGGTGCCATGGATGTGGCCGATACGGATGCGGATACTCTGCTGACCATTCAGAACGCCGATGTGGTGTTCAACGGCGATGTGCTGAATGCCGATACGGTGACCCTGAATGCTTCCAGAGGCACTGCCGGGTCTGTGACCTACAACTATGACGGGATCGATGCACGGAATATCTATTCCGGCAACTACCGCTCGCTGGTCATCAACGGGACCGGTATCCAGAATATCGGTCAGCTGAATCTGGTGTCCACCCTCTCCGGTAACGGTACACTGGTGATTGCCAACGGTGTCACCGGCACGGGTAAGGTCGCCGGTACGGATGGCGAATATCTGGATGTGGAATATGGCGAAGCTGTGGCAGGCGGTTATCTGGCCGGTGACTACGGCACGCTGACCATCCGCAGTGCCTACGGTGACGGTGCCAACCGGATCAAGACCATCACCAACAATATTACGGTCCACGAAAGTGCCATGCTTGACGGTGTGCTGACCGGTTCCGGCAATATCAACCTGATGGGTTGGGTCGGCGGCAATGCGGTCTTCGGTACGGAAGACGCCGCATACCTCGGCACGGTGACTTACAGCGGAACGGATACGGTCCAGCCGCAGTACATCTACGGCGGCAATTACAGTGAACTGGTCTTTGCCGGAACGAACAAAGTGATCGAAACCGATATCACGGCAGGCAATCTGACGCTGATGTCCGGTATTGCGGTGAATATTGAAAACGATGCTGATGTCACCTTCCACAAGGTGAGCGGCATGAATGCCACCAATGTCTTTGAAGTGGCAAGCGGTTCTTCTCTGACGGTCAATATGGGTCAGGGGGCGCAGGACTCCGCCAAGTTTGTGAACTTCGGCAATCTGAATCTCCAGGGGACCTACTCCTTCAACGGAGATATGCTGGTCAACAGCGGACTGCTGACGGTGCTGAATGGCGGCGATATCACCATTACCGGTATCAACAGTGAAATGCAGTCCTACAGTGCTGCTTACGGGACCCAGAATGGCGGTGAATTGACCTTCAGCGGTCTGGGTACGGCGGAAGAGTATGCCACGATCGGCAACATCCGCAACTATGGCACTGTGACGCTGGAGAACTCTTTCATCGCCGGCGGCCCGATCTATAACGGTGCGGAAGGCCGACTCTTCATTGGTGACGGTGTCACCCAGTCTGCGTTGGCAGTGACTGCTGCCAGCAGCATCGGCGGGCTTGTGGATCTGCGTCTGGGAAGCAATCTGGATGTGCTTGCCAATACCCGGATCGAGAATTTGAAGACCCGCGGTACGATCACGGTCGGTGACGGCGAAAAGCGTGTCGATCTGACATTGGTGAAGCTGAACTCCGGCACGGCGTCTGATCAGACCTCCACGATGATCGTGAAGAACTCCGGTACGCTGACCTTTGAAACGGTCATCAATACCGCCGGAGTTCCGCAGGTGCAGTGGGTTTACGGCACGATCACGCTGGATGAATTCAGCAATCTGGTTTATGATCCGAACTACACCAAGTTCTATCAGAAGCCCATTGAATACTGGATCACCATTGATTCCGATACGACCTATGATGCGGCAGACTTCTCCGGCAGCCACGGTTACAAGATCGTGGACGGTGCCAAGCTGACGCTTGTCGGCGGCATGACGGAACTCGGCAGCAACTTTGAATTCCGTGTGGAAAAGGGTGCTCTGGTGATCAGTACGGATGCCGGATTGACCATCAACGGTGCTGTGGAAGTGTACAGAGACGGTGTGATCACGCTGAATAACGATGTGGTCTTCGGCGGCGTCATCACCGATGGCAATACCAACACCATCAGTGCGGGCGATTACACTGTTACCTACGATTCCGACACGAAGGAAGCCAACAATGTCTTCAGCGGGACGTATGGAACGTTGAGCATCACCGGTACTGCGGAACGCAATGTTGGCAATGTGACGGTGAACAACTCTATCACGGCTGCAGACGATATTACGGTGAACTTCAACGGCACAGTTGCCGGTGAAGCGACTGCCGCCATTGCCGGTACAGCGGTTTACAACGCCGCGGCCGGAAACATTTACAACGGCATCTACGGTGCTCTTACGCTGAACGGCAGCCACACGGTGACCGCCAAGGGGCTTGTGGAAGTCACCAATGCTCTGACCATGGGTGAGGGAAGCAAGCTTACGGTCAAGCAGACCGGTGCCATCAAGGCAGGCAGTCTGGCGGATGACGATACGGCATCCTATGTTGTGGAATTCGGGGCGGACTTTGGTATTACGGCAGATGCGGTCATCCATGGTGCCATGACGAATAACGGTGTTATTGCGGTGGATGGTGCTCTGACCTTTGCCGGAACGGCTGACGGAGCGCACGGCAGTGTTGAAGCCGCCGGTGCTGTGACTTACAGTGAAAATGCGGAACTGGTTTATGCCGGAACCTACGGTGATCTGACGCTGGTTGGTGACAAGACCATCGGTGCCGGTAAAGTCACGGTCGATACTGTGCTGAATCTGGAAAAGGACAGCAACGGCGGTGTTGCCGTACTGAATGGTCAGGCGGAAAACGAACTGATCCTCAACGGTGCTCTGGTGGACAACGCAGAAGCCACGCTGGCACATGCCGGTCTGGTGACCTATGGTGCGTTGTTCAACGGTACTGGCCTGAACGGCAGCTACAACAACCTGACGGTTGACGGAACAGTGACGCTGAACGCAGTGACCTTGGAAGGCACGCTGGCCGGTAGTGGCACGGTGACCTTCAACGGCACGACCGCCGGAGAAGGCGTTGCCGATATGGGCGAAGGCAGTCTGGTAACCTACGGTAAAACCGCAACCAACGTGTTCGGCGGTATCTACAATGACCTGACCATCTCCGGCGAAGACGGGGTGGATACGGTTATCAATAAGAATATCGTTGTCAACGGCACCGCAGAATTCAATCCGAATGCCGCAATCACCGGTTCCGGCGATCTCACCTTCAACGGCGGTTTCAACGGCGGCCTCATCCAGAAGTCTGCCGGTACCGTGACTTACGGTGAAAACTTCGTCGGTACGCCGGATGATGACAATGTGTACTACAACCTGGTCATCAATACGGCTGTTGAAATGGAATTGAGCACTGTTACCATTATCAATTCCTTCGGCGGCTCCGGCAAGATCCGGTTCACCGGCGCTGTGAGCGGCAATGCCACCGCCAACATGGCGGACGGCAGCACCGTGACTTACGATGCCGCCGGTCAGTCCCGTATCAACGTCTTCAACGGCGTGTATGATAACCTGGTCTTTGAAAACGGCTTTGAAGCCAATATCAATGGCTCCGTGACTGCCGGTAATGTGACCATGGGTGAGACCTTCGGCCGGATCCTGGTCAACGGCAGCAATGCCAGCTTCTCGCTGACCGGTCTTAACGGGAATGCGGATCAGTATCTCTACAACTGGGCAGGCGGTACCGTCACCTTCCGCGGTGATGCCGCTGATCCGAAAATGGTGTACACCATCTCTCCGTACATCCTGAACGAATCCGCAGAGGCTGTTTCCACGGTCAATCTGAATAACGGCATGTACAATGTCTATATCCAGAATATGAGCCGTTCCGTGTTGAACCTCTCCGCCGCTTACATGGCTGTGGCAGATGGTTTCAGCCGGCTCGAAAATGGCGGTGTTGTCAATTTGGACAACGGGTCTGAGATGATTCTGGCAAGCAATTACGCCGAACTGAACGGGAACAAGGTCTTCTCCGTGAAGAACGGTTCCGGATTGATGGTGGCTCTGGAAAGCCCCATGGCTGCCGGATTCAACGCCAATATCACGGTCGGTAACTACGGTATCGTGGAACTGGCGACCGCCGGACAGACCTACAACGGCACCGTAACCTTGAATGGCGTGGATGCTGAACTGTATGTGACTGAACGGAGCGCCTTCTCCGGCAAGGTGAATGTGACCCAGGGCCGCTTCTATCAGTGGGCGGACGGCACGGTGTTCAATGGTGATGTGTGGACCGGCAGCCGGTTCTATATCGATGCAGACACCACATTCAGCGGTTATGTCGGCATTTCTCACGGCATGGAAATCTACAGCGGCAACGTGATCTTCGGTGATGCCGTGGTGATCCTCTCCAGCGATGGCGGGACATTCACCTTCGGCGGCTACACCGTGACCGCTTCTGCCAACAGCATGGATACCGAACTCCTGATCCACGAAGGTGCCAATGTCACCTTCCAGCAGGATGTGTTCGTGAGCAACAAGTCCGCCACCGGCAACTGGATGTCCGGTCTGGTGATCAATGGCAATGCCTCCTTTGCCGGGAACTTCACGGTGGAATCCGCTTCCGGCAAGGTCGCAGAAGTCCGTGCCAACAGCGATGATCTGACCTTCTACGAAGCAGTCACGCTGCAGGGCGCAGCTTCCGCGGTGTATGTCAATGGCAGCAACGCCCGGTTCCTGAGTTCGGTGAGCAACGCCGGTACCTTCAATGTGAGCGGTACCAATGCCCAGTTCACCAACTTCACCAATACCCGGACCCTGAACATTGCAGATACCGCAGACGGTGCTGTGTTCAATAATCTGGTCAATAACGGCGTCAATGCGGCAATCAACATCAACGGCGAATATGTGGATGTAACGGTCCGCAGCCTGACCAATACCCGCGGTGCGGTCAATGTGAATGCTGACGGCGCAGTCTTCTCCGGAGATGTGACCAATGCAGCCGGTTCCATCACCCTGAACGGCAGTGCCACCTTCAACGGCCATGTGATCAACAAGGGGCTGCAGACTGTCACCACGGATAAGGATGGCAAGGTCACCGGAACGACCACTTACAGCGGTTCCTTCACGGTGAATGCCACTGCCGTCTTCAACAGCGTGGAAAATGGCGAATACGGCCTCTTCCGGCTGAATACCGGCAGTGACAACACCGTCTTCAACGGCGATGTCACCAATGCCAACAGCATGACCGTTGGCGAAGGTCTGACCGGTGTGGTCTTCAACGGCAGCTACACGCTGGCGGAAGGCGCAGTCCTTTACCTGAACGGCGAAGATACCGTCTTCAAGAAGGATGTGATGAACAGCGGTGTCATCTATGTCAACGGCGGTCTGGATGCTGACGATACCACCTACGGCAACCTCATTGAGGGTACGCTCTTCATGAAGTCCGGCAGCATCCTCAACGTGGGCAGCTACGGCGAACTCACGCTGAACAAGGTCGTGGATGCCTGGAAGGGTGCCGTGGATTCCAGCAGTTATGAGCTGGTCTGGAAGTGGACCGAAACCGTGGATGACGGTATTGTTGAACATAAATACTGGGGCCGCATCTCTCCGGAACAGGCGGAAGCCTTCCGTACCGATGGTACGATTCCGGAAGCCCTTTTGGCAGACTTGCCGGATGGTGCCGGTACGCCCGTGCTGGAAAGCGAACCGGTCTTTGTGGACGGCATCCAGCCGGTGATGAATGTGGCTGATGGCGGTATCCTCCGCTTCCTGCCGCAGGAATTCGTCCAGACCATCCACAGCCATGTGTCTGTGGCCGGTGACGGCGATGTGCAGTATGTCTATGGCAAGACCATCTTTGAAGACATCACTTTCGAAGACTGGATCATGGTCACCACCGAAATGGAACTTACCGAAAACGGCAAGTACCGGGTCATGGAAGGCGGCCACCTGATCGTCTCCGGCGATGCCCTCAACAGCTCCATCCGTGTCACTGACGGCGGTTATCTGACGATGAACAACGGTTCCAACGTCAACAGCCTGATCAATACCGATGGTAACGTGGCGGTCAACGGCGGTACCTACACCTGCGTTGTGGAAAATATCGGCAACGGCGTCTTCACCGTGACCGATGCCACCTTCGGCGGCGAAATCTACAACGAAGGTACCATGACCACCGTCAGCACGGTGTTCAATGCGGATTATTACAACAACGGTAATCTCACTATTACCGATACCATCTTCAACGCCGCCCTCTACAATAACGGTACTCTTACCGTGCTGGATGGCTCCAACAGCGTCAACCAGCTGGCGAACTACGGTTCTGCCACTGTTGCCGATGGTGCGGAAATGAATGTGGATGAGCTGTATAACTTCGGCGATGTGACCGTGGACGGTTCCGCCGCTATCGGCGGTATGCTGGATAGCGAAGACAGCAGCATCTCCGTTTCCGGCGATGTTGAATTCGGTACGGATACCGAGGTCAACGGTGACCTGACAGTCAACGGCGGTGAAATCTCCGGTGGAGCCCTCGATATTCAGGGCAATGCCGCCGGTGAAGATGCCACCTTCCATAACGAAGTCACTTACAGCGGTGCTGATCAGACCGTTATCGGCGGTATCTACAACGATACGCTGACGGTGGAAGGCTCCGCCGAGGTGGAAGGCAGCGTCACTGCCGACAACATCACCGTGACCGGTGATCTGGCGGTGGCCGAAGGCGGCACCCTCAATACCAATAAGGTGGAAGGTGCTGTGGACAGCAACGCCGGTACCATCAATGTGGAAGGCAAAGATGCCGCCATTACTGTGACGGACAACTCCGGTGCTCTGAACATGACTGGTGACGACGCCCGCGCCGATGTCGGTAACAATACCGGCGATATCACCGTCACCGGCAATGGTGTCCGGGTGGAAGCCGCGGAAAACAACGGCAATGTTACGGTGGAAGGCAACGATGTGACCGTCAGCGGTACCAATAACGGTACTGTTACGGCGGAAGGGGACAATGCCACCATCAGCGGTACCAATAACGGCACCATCACTGTGGAAGGCAGCGATGCCGCCATCCGCGGCACCAATAAGGGTAACGTGACCGTGACCGGCGAAGGCAGTGCCACGCTGACCGGCGAAGATACCGCAAGTGCCACATACGATGTGGAAGGTACTCTGACCATCGATCAGATGGTCGATAACAAGGTCAACGGTCAGGTGACCAGCAATGGCGAAGTTGTCCTCGCGGACAAGACCGCCTTTGAACAGGCTGTGGAAAACAACGGTACTCTTACCGTGACCGACAAGGCTGAAGGCAGTGATCTTGCCAAGGTGGAAGGCGAAGGCAATATTGACCTGAATGCCACAGTTGATTTCGGCAGCGATTATGTCAATAATGGCGACCTGAACATCAACGTGAAGGATCAGGATCTCTCCGGCGTGACCAACGAAGGCAAGGTGACCTTCACCACCGATGAAACCCTGACTGAAGAAGTCAAGGGCAGCGGTGTGGTCGGTGCCGCCAACGGTGTCACGCTGACCGTGGATGCCGGTGATACGCTGAATGGCAACTACAGCACCGAAGAAGGCGGCACGCTGGCCGTCTCCGGCGACACCACCTTCAACGGCTCTGTGAGCAACGAAGGCGCCGTGGATGCCAACGGCAATGACCTCACCTTCAACGGTGCCACCTCCGGTAACGGCTCTGTGGACAACGCCGGTGATCAGGTCACTTACGGCAAGGATGCCGGTACGGTCTTCGGCGGTGAGTACAACGATCTCACCGTGAACGGCAACGCCGCAGTGAGTGCAAATGCCTCCGTGGATGGCGAAATGATGCTCAATGGCACTCTTGCCACCGGCAACGGTTCCACCATTACCTTCAATGGCGAAACCAATGGTAACGGTACCATGGCTGGTGGTGACGGCACCGTGATCTACGGCGAAAACAGTGACGAGTCTGTTTACAACGGCGCATATAACAATGTGACGTTCAACAACGATGCAGTCCTGAATGGCGATGCCGCCATTTCCGGCAACGCCGCAGTGGGTGCCAATGGCTCCTTCAAGGCCCAGAACGGTACCGTGACCTACAACGGCGCGCAGGATCAGACGGTTGCCACCGGCACCTATGATAACCTGACGCTGACCAACGGCGGCTCCAAGATCTTTGAAGCCGGTTCCGAAACCACGGTCAACGGCGCCTTGAATGTTCAGGGCAGCACGGATGCTCTGACGCCCATGGTTTCCGACGACAACAAGGTCGGGTTCACCGTGAACTTCGATCAGGATAAGGCCAGCTTCAGCTATGCGTACATCGACGGCTTGAAGTATGACGGTGAGTTGAACCTGGATGGCACCAACCATATCGGGAACAACAATACCGGCATTGATACCTTCAATGCCGCCAGCGGTATCGGCAGCATGTTCCCGGATATGCTGAATACCAACCTGAGTTCCGTCCACTTCTCGCTGATGAACGAACTGATGAACGCTCAGATGTACGAAGATCAGCTGTTGGAAGAATTCCGCCGCCGCCGTGCGGTCGAGCAGATCCACAACACGGTGTCCGACATTACGTTGGATCACACCGAAAACGAGGATCTGCTGGAATCCGCCGGCAGTATGCTGGACGAAGCCATCCGGACCCTCTCCGACAGCGGCATCGTTGTGGAAGGTGCGGCTCTGGAAGCCAACGATGTGGTGGTTGCCAGCGGCGTCTTCCAGGATGATCTGTATGAAGCTCTGGAAGCGATCATGAAGGATTAACGGGGAAAAGTTTCCCATCCGGCGCGGCGGTGCGAAACACCGCTCCGCGCCGGATTTTTTTAAAGAGATGAGAAGATGAAGATCCGAATCGTGATAATTTTGGCATGTATTCTTGGAAACATGCTTCCGGCGGCGGAGTCTGCCGGGCTGCTTGGCGGGACGGCATCTGCTGTAAAAGCGGTGCTGTTTCCCCGGCAGGAGGCATTGATCGCCGTTAAGGTGGATGGGACGCTTTTGCGGCATTATTATCTGGTGGGTCAGCGGTTCAAGGCAGGGGATACCATTACGCAAATCGATGATGCCCACTACCGGCTTCTTGCGGCCCGTTCCGAAGCGCAAAAACTGGAAGCCGCCACCTTGGCGACCATTGCTGCGGATACCTTTGATGCCCAGCGGAAACTGTACGAAGAAAACATGCAGAGCAAAGTGGAACTGGATCGGCGTGCCGCAGAACTTGCCACCGCCCGTTCCCGCAAAAAAATCACCGAAGCGGAGTATTCGGAGGCGATCCTGAATCTGGGTTATTGCCGGATCACAGCTCCTTTTGACGGGCGTGTGGAAGAGATCCTTATCCGGGAGCACGAAACGGTCCGCAACGGTCAGCCTGTGATCCGTATTATCGGGGACCGGGAACTGCTGGCGGTGGTGAATCTGCCGGTCAAGTATCTGGCAAAAGTGCAGGGGCGTCTTTCCTTCCGTTTCCCGGAAGGGCCGGAAGGCAGAAAAGTTTCCGGCAGAGTCTTTGAAATTTCTCCCCGGGCGGATCACCGTTCCGGGACCATTGAAGTGAAGGTCCTGATCGATAATGCTTCCGGACTTCTCACCAGCGGTATGACCGGAGTGTTCCTCGATGGAGAATAAACTTTCTGAATTGCAGGCACGGCTGAAAGTATTCGGCATGATCTTCCGGATCGGCAGTGACCTTTTCCGGGCGGCTGATTTTGAGACCGCCGCCGGAATGGCGGTAAACAATCCTGCCGCTCTTTTGAAGTTCAAGCGTGCAACATTGCTGGAAAAAACAGACGGCAAAATCCGGGTCATTGCCCAATACGGACAGGTGGCGGTGAATCCCCATGCGGAAGTGGCATTGCGTCAGGTTGCGCTTTTGAGCAAAGCGGAAATGCCGGAAGATAAACCTTTGCGTTTGACCCGTACGCCGGAAGAGGGTGCGGAGTATCTGCCGGAAGTGCAATCTGCGCTGGATGCGTTGTTGGAGGACGGCGGGGAGTTGATCGCTTTTCAGTTGCCTGCTCCCTCATTTCTGGGGGACCCCGGTTTTTCGCTGATCTGGCTTCTGGAATACGATACAGCGATTCCGGCGTATGCTCTTACTTCCGCCAATCTTCTGGTGCACAGTCTGGGGGAGGGGCTTTTCTGCCACCGGTGCTGCTCCGCTGCGGGCCAGCGGCGGTTCCGGAAAAAACTCAGTACCGGCAAATGGATCGCTATTGTGCTGGTAATTCTGGCGGCGATTTTGCTTCTGGTGCGGGTGCGGGACTCTGTCAATGCGGAATTTACCCTGAAATCCCCGGAAACTGTCAGTGCTTATGCGTGGTTTGACGGCCCCATTGCCGAATGCCGCAAGCCGGACGGTGCTGCCGTCCGTAAGGGGGAGGTGATCCTCCGTTATGACACCAGTGCGCTGGCGTTCCGTCTTGCCAATGCCAAAAGTCAGGTGGCGGAAATCGCCAAGGAATACGATCTGGAAAGTGCGGCGGCATTCAATGACCGCAGTAAACTGGGGCGTGTCCAGTTGATCCAGGCACGGCTGGAAGGGGCGCGTATCGCCGTGAAAGAGGCCCAGTGGTACATGGATCATGCCGAAGTTGCGGCTCCGGCGGACGGGGTGCTGGTGCTTGCCGAGGGGCGTGCTGAACTTCTGGTGAACAAGGCCGTGCGTACCGGCGACAAGTTGTTTGATGTTTACAGCGGCAAGGGGGTCATTGCGGAAATCATGGTCAATGAACGGGAAAGCTCCATTCTGTTGAGCAAAAATCTCTCGGCCTCTCTTTTCCTTTATACCCAGCCGGACAGAACATTTGATGCAAAGATTCTGGAAGTGAAACCTTATGCGGAATTGAACGAACAGCGGACTTATTGCTACAAGGTCCGGGCGGAACTTTCCAGTGATATGCCGTTGCGCTACGGGATGCGCGGGGTGGCAAAACTCCGCGGGGAATCGGTGTCGCTGGCGTATTTCCTCTTCCGGAATCTGGTGATCTACTTCAGGTGGTTGTAAGTGGCAACGGTCATCGGCAATTTACGGGCGGATATTGAACTCATCCGGCCCGGGCGGCACGGCGATTTTTATATGCTGTTCGATCCGTCGTCGGAACATTACTTCAAAATCGGCGAGGACGCGGTGCAGATTTTGAGCCGTCTGGATCAGCCTTATGAATTGGAGGCTTTTCTGGAACGGCTCCGGCGTACCGGGGTGCAGGCCACCAAAGAAGATGTGCTTACTCTGGTGAATTTTCTGGTACAGAACAGTTTGCTGGAACCGGGGTACGGTCAGGTCGAGATGCAGAAGAAGAAAGTCGAAGAGATCAAAAAACAGACCCGTTTTCTGCGTTGGGCATCCATTTATATGTTTATCAAACTTCCGCCTCTGCGCCCCGCCCGGCTTATGGAGGTTTTGAAACCCTATACAGATTTTCTGGTCAGCCGCTGGATGTTATGCCTGATCGCATTGCCTGCCCTGGTGGGGTATATTCTGATTATCCGTGATTTCAGTGCGGTCCGGGCCACATTTATGGACTCTCTTTCCTGGGCGGGGCTGGCGAAATATTTTGCAGCGATCCTGCTCTTGAAAGTGGTGCATGAAATAGCGCACTCCCTTGCCGCCAACCATTTCGGATGCAAGGTCCGTGCGATTGGCATGAGTTTTATCGTCTTTTATCCACGGTTGTTCACGGATACCACGGATTCCTGGCGTCTGCCCCGCAAACAGCGGCTTCTTATTGATGCAGGAGGGATCATCAGCGAACTTCTGGTGGGCGGTATTGCGGCTCTTTTGTGGTGTTATATGCCGCCGGGGGCAGGGAAGTCCACCATGTTTTACATTTTTGCAGTCAGTACATTAAGTACACTTCTCGCCAACGGGAACCCGTTGATCCGGTACGACGGTTATTACATTTTGTGTGATTTGCTGAATATGGAGAACCTGATGGGCCGCTCCATTGAATATTTGCGGAGCGTTTTCCGCTGGGCGGTGTTCGGCGTGGGTGAACGGCCGGTGGAAAAACGCTGGGTACTGCTTTTGTCTTTCGGGGTGGCGGCATTTATTTACAAAATTTTTCTTTATACGGCGATTATTCTGATCATTTACGCCCAGTTTGTAAAAGCCATTGCGGTAGTGCTTCTGCTGGCGGAGGTGTATGTACTGCTGATTTTCCCCTTGTGGCGGGAGTTGAAAAACATCCGGGCTCTCTCCCGGAAAGCGGCAAAGCGGGCGGATCGTTTGCGGATCATCGTTTTGCTGGCGGGGATCGGGACGGTGCTGTTTTTCCCGCTCTCCTGGAATGTGGAACTTCCGGCGGAGATCCAGCCCGTCAAGCGGGAACTGGTGGTTACGCAGGAAGCCGGGATCCTTGTTTCTGATTGGCCCCGGACAGCCCGGGAAGTGCGGAAAGGCGAAACGCTGTACCAGTTATCTTCTCCCCAGCTGGATTTCAGTGTGGTGCGTTTTACCTGGATGGCAAAGGCGGATGAATTGCTTTTCGGGATGCAGCAATTGGATCGGGAATCTTACGGGGACAGTTTGCTGACCCGGGAAAAGTTGAAGAGCGACTGGATCGGTATCCGGGAAATGAAACGGCGCAGTACCATGCTTCGCGGCGTTGCTCCGGAAGACGGGTTGTTTATCCCGGCAAGAGATGATATTTCCCGTGGGAGCTGGTTCCCGCCGGGGTTGTGCATCGGGGAACTGGTTTCTCCGCAGCTGGCAGTGACCGCATACGCCGATGACCGGCAGGTGCGGAAACTTAAAGAGGGAACCGCCGTAACGATCTATCTCCCGGACAGCATGAAATCCTTGCGGGGGAAAATCCGTTCTCTGGACCGGATCCCGGCAAAATTGCAGCATACGCCGCTTTTGCAGGTGTACGGCGGCCCCATTCCGGTGTACCCGGATGAGAGTCAGGCAGGGGGCTTTATTTCTGTAAACGCCTTGTACCGGGTGGATATTGATTTTGACGATCCGGCGGTCCGTCAGCTGCAGGGGCGCACGGTTATGGCAAAGATCCATCACCGGGAACGGCTTATTGGCAAGATTTTTGATTTCACCGTGGCTGTTCTCCGCCGGGAGTTTTAAGCGTGAAAAAGCGTTTTCCGGCAGATGGGGCGTGGTGCGTATTGATCGCCGCCGCCTGTCTGATTTTATTCGGAAGAGGGCTGAATTACGAATTCCTTGCCGGGTGGGATGACGATGCTTACGTATCCTCCAATCATTATTTGCAGTGGACTCTGGCAAATTTGCTGTACTGGTGGCGCACACCGCTGGAAGGGCTGCTGACACCGCTTACCGCCAATTCCCTCATGCTGGATGCCCTTTTCTGGGGACAGGGAAGTGCCGCCGGGTTCCGGCTGACAAATATTGTTTTTCATATCATAACCGCATGGCTTTTTTTCTCTATCGGGCGGAAAATGCGTGTCCCGGCGGGGTGGATGTGCGGGATCGTGCTGTGTTGGGCTCTGCATGTTCAAAGGCTGGAATCCGTACTGTGGATCGCTGAACGGAAAGATGTTTTGAGCGGGGTTCTGATCCTGGCGGCGTGGAGATTTATGCTGTGCCGTGACCGGGTAAAAGGGTGTATTGCCGCAGGCTTGTGCGGCATGCTGGCCATTTTTGCCAAACCCGCCATGGCGGGGACGGCGTTTCTGATCCTGGCGGCGGCGTGGAACGGCCGCAGGCGGAATTGGAAGGATTGGCTTCTGCCGGGTGCGGCGGCTCTGCTGACGGCTCTTGCCGTGCTTCCTGCATGGATTTTGGCATCCGGTTCGGAGATCATGCAGGATGCGCCGGTACGGAAGATATATCTTGTTTCCCGCAATCTTTTCTGGTATATCGGCAACACGGTTCTTCCGCTGGATGCCAACCCCGTTTACCCCCGTGCGGCAGGAGAGGACCGGGCATTTTATCTGGGGGGAGCTGTATTGATTTCTATACTCTTCTGGGGTTGGCGGCAGTACGGCTTGAAAAGATGGTTCCTCCGTTATTGGCCGTGGATGGTGGTCTGGGGAGCCTTTTTCTTCCCCAGCAGCGGCTGGCGGGTGTTCAGCAATACGGATTATGGGGATCGTTACAACTATTTGCCCTCTCTGATTTTTCTCTATGTTGCCGCATTGATGGGGCGGGATGCCATGGCAAGATCCCGGATGCGTGTCCGGGCATTGACGGTGTGGATCCTGGTTCTGGCGATCCTGTTTGGCATCCGTTCCTGGAAACAGGTTCCTGTCTGGCGGAACACGGAAACGCTGTTTACGGCGGCGTTGCAGGTCCCCCGGCCGAATCCGAAAGCGGTGGAAGGACTGGGGCGTTTGGGATTGGCGTTGTCCCGGCCGGACTTGCTGACAGAAGCCGGGCGGCATTTTCTGCGGATGGCGGCAACGGCGGAATCAAATCCTTTGCCGGACTCCCATAAGCCGGGTAAACTCTGGCGGAACATGGGGGCGTTTTACATGGGGCTGGCGGCCTATACGGATAAGCGTTATGCAGGGGCGCAGGAGTGGTGGCACATATTGGTGCAGGAAGAGAAGCCCGCCATGTATTATGGGGACTTGTATTTGCCGGTATTGTTTGGCGGGTATGCTGATATTTGTTTGCGTGCGGGAATCACCCCGGCGGCAGTGAAGGCATTGCAGAAGCAGATGAAATATTTGAAAGAACAGGGGCCTGTGTGGTATCGTGCGCAGGGGTTGATCCGGCTGTTATCCGGTGACGAACGAGGGGCGTTGACATCGCTGGAAAAAGCGTTAAAAGGGATGGACCCGGCAGATCCGCAGCTGAAAAAGCTGACAGAAACTCTGCGGAAACGGGTAAAACCATAGAAAAACGGTAAAAATTTCATAAAACGGCTTGCAATTTCGGAAAATCGTGGTATTTTATAGGTACTATCTGCGGATGGTGTATGTGCGCTCATAGCTCAATTGGATAGAGCGTCTGGCTACGGACCAGAAGGTTAGGGGTTCAAGTCCCTTTGGGCGTACCATTTTTTTTGCCGTGATGGGCGGGGAAATGCGTGCCTTGCTCCTGCGCCGCTCGGTCACGGACAGTTTAGTCCGCTCCCTCTCGTGCTCGTACGCAAAACCCGCATTTTCCACGCCCATCAGCGGCAAAAAGTGTGTAGTGCACATGGGCCTTACTCCTCACTTGCTTCAGTCATGGACAGGTAGTCCATTCCTTCGCAGATTCGTTCGTAAAACCCATGCTTTTCTCGTACTCCGGGCAAAAAAAGTGTGCGTCCCTGTGCATGGCGTTCAAAAAAAGCAAAGCACATTCCCATCGGCTGGCAGAGCACTTTGCGCAAGGCACAGGGTGCGGGCAAGGGAATACGGACTTGTACGGACTTGTACGGACTTGTACGGACGATTGGCACTTGGTGCAGTGAGAGCCATGTGCCCCGGAGTTTCCAAAACACATGGCGTAGCAGTAGGGCAGAACATCCCTGTGCAACTCTAACACACGGGGCGAGGCCGTGAGTGCCGAGCGCGCAGGGGCCTAGGGAGGGAATCGCTGCACAGCGGTGCAGCGACAGCCCCCAAAATATTGGGGGCTGCCGAGTGGCACCGAGCACTAAGCCGCC
>JAFTIA010000028.1 GCA_017457105.1 Lentisphaeria bacterium
GCCGCAAAAGGTTTTTCCTTCCCCCCCGCCGGCAAGGTGCCGCAAAAGGTTTTTCCTTCCCCCCCGCCGGCAAGGTGCCGCAAAAGGTTTTTCCTTCCCCCCTTGCGGGAACAGGTGGAAAAAATCGGGATCAGTTGTATAGTATCTCTCCGGATAAGAAGAAAGGGCAGGGCATGAGCAGGAAAATCATTCATATTGATATGGATGCCTTTTTTGCGTCTATTGAGCAGCGGGACCGGCCGGAATTGCGGGGGAAACCGGTGATCGTGGGCGGTTCTGCGGAGGAACGGGGTGTGGTCTCCACCGCTTCCTATGAAGCCCGGAAGTTCGGTGTACATTCTGCCATGCCCACCAGTCGGGCCCGGCGGCTTTGCCCGCAGGGAATTTTTCTGCCATGCGATTTTGAGCGATACCGGGAAACTGCACATATTATCCGGGCGATATTTCACCGCTACACGGATCTTGTGGAGCCGGTTTCCATTGACGAAGCCTATTTGGATGTAACGCAAAATTACATGGCGGAACCTTCCGCCACACGGCTTGCCGCCGCCATTCAGCAGGAGATTTGGGAAAAAACTCATTTGACAGCCTCTGCCGGGGTATCTTACAATAAATTTCTGGCAAAAGTGGCCTCGGATTTGCGGAAACCTGCCGGATTATCGGTAATCACGCCGGAGGAGGCGGAGCGTTTTCTGGAAGAGTTGCCCATTGAAAAGTTTCACGGTATCGGCAAAGTCACCGCTGCCAAACTGCGTTCCATGAATGTGTGCAATGGGAAAGCCTTGAAAGAACTGGATCTGCAAACCATGTCCGCCCATTTCGGCAAAATCGGGTTCTTTTATTTCCATATCGTCCGTGGGCGGGATGACCGGCCGGTGGAGGTGACGGATGAGCGAAAGTCTGTAGGGCGGGAAAATACTTTTGCAAACGACATCCGCGACATCCGGCGGATCCGGCGGGAGTTGAAGGAGCTTGCCGCCCGGGTGGCGTTGAATTTACAGCGTTTGCAGTTGGCAGGGCGCACGGTGACATTGAAGGTGCGTTATCATGACTTCCGGACAGTCACACGGTCTGTCAGTTCCAATGTGCCGGTAAAGAAAACTTCAGAAATCTATCATTCCGCTGTTGCGTTGCTGGAAAAGACGGAAGCGGGGACATTGCCGGTGCGTTTGCTGGGAATTTCAGTAACCAATTTTCCTGCGCCGGAGGATCGTTACCGGCCGGAACAGCTGGAATTTGATTTCAGTGAACAGCCGGAAGGCAAAACGCAGTTCAATTTTATATAAAGGATGACGATATGAAAATGTGGATCGGAATAGTGTTCCTGCTGACAGGTGTTGTATTGACCGCTGTGGATTGGCCGTTTTGCCCGGGGGTTCCGGAGGTGTTGCGGATACAGGCGGAAAGAAATCAGAGTATCCGGCCGATCCTGCAGAATCGCCTGCAAGCCTCCCGGCTGGCCTTGAGTTCTATATTGCAGGAGCCGCACTGGAATGTGGTGAAGGGGAAACCCCTGCTTCCAGCCAGTAAAAATCCTCATGATTATATGAGTATGGGGACTTACTGGTGGCCGGATCCTGCCAAGCCGGATGGTTTGCCTTATATCCACAAAGATGGCTACCCCAATCCCGCCAGTGCCAAACTTGATAACTTCAAATTAAACAAAATGCGCCTCAAATTGAGCCGTCTTGCGGGGCTGGCGTATTTTGACGGCAATAAAGCCGCCGGAGAGTGTGCCGCAGAACAGCTGCGGGTCTTTTTTCTGGATCCTGCGACCCGGATGAATCCTCATTTGAAATACAGTCAGGCGATCCCGGGGATCTGTGACGGACGGACATCCGGATTGATCGACGGTTATGCTTTGGCAGAAATCGCCGACTATATCGGGATGCTGCATCTTGCCGGATTTTTGAGCAAAAAAGATATGCTGGGATTGCGGAAATGGTACGGGGACTTCGGGCTCTGGCTCCGGACAGATCCCATCAGCGAAACGGACCGCAACAGTTGCCACAATCATGGTCTTGCCTATCAGCTGATGGTGATCGTCTGTGCAGAAATGGCGGGGGATATGGAAACGGCAAAACTGCACGCCCGGCGTATTCCGCGGCTGATCCGCCGCGGGATCCGGGAGGATGGGGCAATGATCATGGAAATGGTTCGGCCCACAGCCTGGGATTATCACTTGTTTGCCATGCGTATGGTGTTGGAGCTCGGGAGTACGCTTCGACCGCTGGATGTGGATCTTCTGGCTCCGGAGTCCGACAGCGGCAAACGCATCCGGGCCGCATTGGAATTGCTGGCAAAAACGGCGCAGGATACAAAATCATGGCCATTTCAGCAGGTACAGAAGTTCCGGGTGGATTATCTTGGGGGGCTTCTGATGCGGATGTTCACCCTGACCGGCGAAGAAAAATGGAAAGTGTATTACGATCAACTTGACTCTCCCCGGGGGCACATGGTGGCGGAATATTTCTTTTCTCCGGACAACTGGAGGAGTTTTAATACTGTAAAAAAGTAATTTTTGAGGCGGAACTGGCCAAAATCAATTTTTTTTTGAAAAGATGATTTGCATTGCTGAAAATGCCGTGCTATATTGATTGACATGATGAAAACGATGCAGAAATACAATTTTCGATTTACCGGGTTTTATTGCTTTATGCAATAGTGCCCGTTTGTTTGTTTTCTGTTTTCAGCGTTCAAGCGGGTCCGGCCGGAAGGTCAGATCCGTTTTTTATTTACAGAGACCGCATTCCGGGCAGGAGACCGGGATGCGGTTTTTGGTTTTACAGGTACTTTTACATTGACATAAAAAGGAGTCAAAAAAATGAGCAGGGTGGAAGAAGTTATCAAGTCGCCGCTTGATTTGGTGGAGGAATTGGCAATCACAGAAACGATGCGCCGGAATGTTCAGCGTCATCAGGAGGAAATGAAAGCCGTTTTGGATGAAAAAGATCATCGCATGGTGATCCTTGCCGGGCCCTGTTCCATTCATAATATCCCCGCCGCCATGGAGTATGCGGAGCGTTTGCAAAAGCTGGCGGACCGGGTGTCTGACGAAATCAAACTTGTCATGCGCTGTTATTTTGAGAAACCCCGTACCACGCTGGGCTGGAAAGGGCTGATCTACGATCCGGATATGGATGAATCCTGCGATATTGCCAGCGGCATCAAACTTGCCCGGAAACTTCTGCTGGATCTGGCGGAGGCCGGGCTGGGAACCGCAACGGAATTGCTGGATCCTGCCATAGCCAATTATCTGGCAGACCTTATCTGCTGGGGCGGCATCGGTGCCCGGACTACGGAATCGCCCATGCACCGGCAGATGGCAAGTTCTCTGGATATCCCCATCGGGTTCAAAAACAGCACGGACGGCAATTTGCAGATCGCCGTGGATGCCATTTGTGCCGCCTCTGCCGGGCACAATTATATCGGGGTGACCAGTTCCGGGCATTGCGGGATCATCCGCAGCAACGGGAATCCCTATTGTCATCTGGTGCTCCGGGGCGGTTCTTCCGGGGAAAATTATTACGCCACCTGTGTGGCTGCTGCCATCCGGAAGCTGGAAGCCGCAAAACAGTCCTGCAATATTGTGATCGACTGCAGTCACGGAAATTCCCGGCGTGATCCTGCCCGGCAGAAGATCGTTTTTGAAGATGTACTGGCACAGCGGCTTGCCGGGAATACCCATCTGGTGGGGATGATGCTGGAAAGCAATCTCTTTGCCGGAAAACAGAAAATGGTTCCCGGCGTGAAGCCGGATGCCCGGATCTCTATTACGGATGCTTGTATCGGGTTTGACGAAACAGAAAAACTGGTGATGGAGGCCGCCGAAAAATTGTTCCGCAAAGAGAGTTATGCTGTTGCCGTATCCCGGCCGCAGGTGGCTTACCCCGGTCCGGCGGGGACATTTGCTCACGATGCCGCCCGGAAGGTTTTTGCCGACGGCATGGATTATCTGCCCTGTACCGGTATTGAAAGCGTGTTCAAGGCTGTGGAAAGCGGCGATTGTGAATTCGGCTGTGTCCCGGTGGAAAATTCCTCCGACGGGGTGGTCAGCGGGACTCTGGATATGCTTGCCGGGTCTTCGCTGAAAGTCTATGCGGAAACGGCTCTGGATATCCACTTGAGTCTGCTTGCCAACTGTTCCGCGGACGAAATCACGGTGGTTTACAGTCAGGCGCAGGCATTCGGGCAGTGCCGTCAATATCTGGAAAAACATCTGCCGGGGGTGGAAACCTTTATCGTCAGTTCCCATGCCCGGGCGGCGGAACTGGCAGCCATGAGTGCCAATGCCGCAGTGATCGGCAGTGAAAAACTGGCTTCGCAGTATCACTTGAACATCCTTGCCCGGAATATTGAGGATTCTCCGGACAACCGGACCCGTTACCTCATTCTTTCCAGAGGCGAACTCAATCCCATGCCGCATACCAAGAGTTGTATCTGTTTTGCGGCAAGCGAAAGGTTCGGGGCTCTGCACGACTGTCTGGCTCCGTTCAAGAAGGCCGGGGTTACGCTCTCTATGATCGAAAGCCGTCCGTCACCCGGCGGCAAGTGGCGGTACCGCTTCTTTATTGATATCGAGGGTGCCGCCGATTCCCCGAAGGTGGCGGCATCGCTGGAAGAAATGCGGCCCCTTACCGATGAACTGACCATTCTGGGAAGTTACCCGGTGATCCAGTAAAAAGGAAATGAAGCAGCCCGTCCGGAGTTTCTCCCGGCGGGCTTTTTAATGCTCTCAAAGGCTGTGGATTTTTTGGGGGGCATCTTGCCGGATCTTATGCTTCCAGATCCAATGGAGCATGATCAGCCCCGCAATACCCGCGAGAGTCCAGGAGATGGGGTAGGATACCATCAGGTTGGCAAATGTGGGGTCGTGGGGGAAAATGGCAAAGATCCACACAAAACGGAAGCCGCAGATCGTTATCACCGGGATCACCATGGAAATAATGCTGTATCCCAATCCGCGCAGCGCCGCAAAGGCACACTCCTGAAGACTGCACAGGAAAATCGTGGTACAGAGATATTGCATCCGTACCAAACCCCATTTTACAACTTCCGGATCATTGGTGAACATCCACAAAAGCGGTTTCCCGAAGAGATAAAGAGCCCATCCGGCAATGAAAAGCAGTGAAAGTGCTGTCCACAGACAATAGAAAAAGCCCGTCTGGATCCTGTCGAACTGTTTGGCCCCGTGGTTTTGGGCGACAACAGTCAGCGTGGAGTAGTGGAAGGTTGCCGCAATGGTGGCCGCCAGACTGTCAAAAGACCCCGCTGCCAGAAAACCCGCCACTGCCATGGCGCCAAGCCCGTTGAGGGCCGCCTGGATGATCATGTTGGAAACTGCATAGGTGGACGAATGGATGGAGGCCGGGACCCCGATCAGCAGAATTTGTTTGCACTGTCGGGGGTTGAAACGGACAAAACGCCAGATCAGCTGATAACTTTCTTTGCTGGAGGTAAGCGTTTTTAAAATCAGAATGGCTGAAACATAGTGGGAAATCAGGGTTGCGACCGCCACCCCTCCGGCTCCCATGCCAAGACAGATCACGCAAAAAAGATTGAAAAGAACATTGACCACTCCGGCGATTGTCAGAAAATACATCGGCCGCCGGGTATCTCCGATACTGCGGAGAACGGCACATCCGAAATTATAGAGCAGGATCGCCGGGACGGAGAGAAAAATGATCCTTAAATAGGTCAGTGCTTCCGGGAAAACCTCTGCTGGCGTATTCATTTTTTTCAGAACGGGTACGGAAATGAATTCGCCAAGGAGCATCAGTGCAATGCCGCCGTATAACGCCAGTGCAATGGAACTGTGGACACATTTCCGGAGATTCGGGTGATCTTTTGCCCCGAAATAACGGGCGGTAAGAACGCTTGTCCCTACGCTCAATGCCTGAAAAATATTGATGACAACCGCGCAAACTGCAAAGGCGCACCCCACGCCCGCCAGCGCATTGGCGGAGGCGAATTTCCCCACTACGACCATGTCAGCAATATGAAAGGTCAATTGCAGAAGATTGGTAAACAACAGCGGGATGGAAAACAGCAGGATCTTCCGGAAAAGCGGCCCGTTCGTCAGGTCGATCTGATATTTTTTCTTTTTCATGGCGGGGATTTTCCGTTAAGCCGGATGGACGGAACTGTAATGTTTCCGCATCGGCGTGATTTTATTTTTCCAGATCCACCACAGGAGGAGGCCGGAAAGAAGTGCTGCCATCAGCCAGGTAATGGGGTAACACATCAGGAGCCAGGTGAAGGTCCGGTGCAGCGGGAAGATGGCCAATACCCAGAAAAGCCGGATCCCGCAAACCCCCACAACGCAAATGACCGATGAGGTCGTGGAGTAGCCCAAACCCCGCAGACATCCGCTGGCGGCATCCATGATCCCGCAGAGAAAATAGGTGGAAAACATCAGCAGCATCCGTTGATAACCCCAGTCAATGACTTTGGCATCCTGGGTAAAAAGATGCAGCAGTTCTTTCCCGAAAAGCAGCATGGTGTTTCCGCAGACAAAGGTGCTGACACCGCCAAGGATCACACTCATGAAAAAGATTTTTTTGATACGGTCATACTTTTTGCCGCCGTAATTCTGGGCGACAAAACTTAAAGATGCCTGATGGAATGTGCCGGAACCGGTGTAAACGATCCCTTCAAAAGTCCCCGTTGCCGTGGAGCCCGCCATGGCATACGCACCAAAGGAGTTGATGGAAGATTGGATCGTCATATTGGAAATGGAGAAGGCTGAACTTTGAACTGCCGCCGGGATGCCGATCTTCAAAATTTCCTTGCATTGTTTCCAGTCGATCCGGAGTTTTTTCAAATTCAGCCCGTAACAGTCTTTTGTCCCCGTAAGTACCCGGATGATCAATGCCGCCGCAAGGCAGTGGCTGATCAAGGTTGCCAGTGCCACGCCGGAGGCATACATTTTTAAACACAGAACAAAGAAGAGATTCAGTATAATATTGACAGTCCCCGCAATCAGAAGGAAATACAGCGGCCGCCGGGTATCCCCGATACTGCGGAGAATGGCGCAACCGAAATTATAAAGAAGAAGAGCCGGAATACAGAAATAAATGATCCGTAAATATGTCAGGGCTTCCGGGATGACCTCTTCCGGGATCCCCGTGAGTCGCAGCAGGGGGACGGCGATAAACTGCCCCAGCACCGCCAGGGTGATCCCTGCGTATAACGAAAAGGCAATGGAGGTATGGACACAGGCGTGGACATCTTTGGTGTCTTTTGCTCCGAAGTATCTGGAAATAAGAACATTGGATCCGACGGCAATGGCAGAGAAGGCGTTGACCATAAAGCCCAGCAAAATCCCGCAACCGCCCACTGCCGCCAGAGATGTGTGTGGACCGAACTGCCCCACCACGATCATATCCACTGCATTAAAAGTCAGCTGCAGGATGGACGATGCCATCAGGGGCAGAGAAAACAAGACCATTTGCCGGAACAACGGCCCCCGGCACATGTCCATCTGGTAATTTTTTCCCGCCATGGCGGTACGCACTGCTCCCTTTATAATGATTGGCTCTGTGCTAAACATAGACTGATATTATGGAGCGCAGACGATCTGGATCGTCAAGCGACGGGTCAAGGGCGGCATCGTGCCGCTGCGACCGAATGTCGGCTGTCGCTACGCTCTCGAGCCTCCAAGCCCCTTGCGGGGATTTTTAAGGGCGAGAAGCCCTTAAATGATAAGCCCCGGCCCCCCGCTCCAATAAAAAATCAGCAAGCAATCAGCTTGCGATTTTTTCCGGGGCCTTACGGTTCAGCGTAAGAAGTGCGCTGAACCCAGCCTCGCAGAGACCAAGTGCACAGCAAATAA
>JAFTIA010000029.1 GCA_017457105.1 Lentisphaeria bacterium
AATGGTGGGCGATGAGGGACTCGAACCCCCGACATTTTGCGTGTAAAGCAAACGCTCTAACCAACTGAGCTAATCGCCCCCTCTTTATTGAAGCATTCTTAATATAACCCGCTTTGCAGAAAATATCAAGCGTTTTTCTCATTTTTCTGTAAACAGAGCTGTTACTGCTCCCGGGGCGGCCACGATCCTGCACTTGCTGGACAACATTGCCCCCCAAAAAACCGTATGCGCCGTCGCCAATCCAATCTATTGAAAAATACATTTGATTTTACTTGAAAAAATGGTACATTAAGTAAAGTTTTGATAAAAACTCTACCCGATGGATATTCTATATTATGCCGACTTTAGCTGAATCATCAAATGCCGGACAACGGAAAGGATTCCGGATCCGGGCGTATGCCGCTGCCTGTTCCGGCAGCTTTGCAGATCTTCTGTTGGAAAACTCCGCCATTATCCTTCTTTATTTTACAATGCTTGATGCCGGGGTGTCCACGATCATGTTTACAACCAGTATTTCCGGGATCGTTGGCATGTGCCTGATGATCCCAACTGCCGGGATCGTTGACAAGTTCGGTCCGAAAAAAATCGTCAATTTCGGCTGTTCCCTCTCCTGTTTCGGCTATCTCTTTACCGCATGTGCTCCGTTTTTCGGAGCGTTTGCCCACCATGCGGCACTGCTCGGGGTGCTCCTGATATGTATCCCCAAACCATTATGGTCGGCAGCGTGGTATCCCATTTTAAGTCAAATCCTGCTTCCGGAAGAACGGGGGAATTTTCTGGGATTCATGAGATTTTCCTACAATATTATCATTGGATGCGTATTCTTCCTTATCGGCGTATTTATGGGGGAAAAACCGCCGATCCTGCTGCTGCAAATCATTGTTGCCATCGTTGGTATCATGATGTTGGGCCGCTCTTATTTTATAAATACCATCCCCCTGCCCCCGCATGTGCCGCAGAAATATGATCTGAAAAAAGCCCTCTCCATCTCCATCAAAAACGGGCCGCTGATCGGATTTGCAGTCTATGTCTGTTTTGTACAGTGCGCCTTTGCCCCGGTACTGCCCATGACACTGATTTACCTGAAAAGTGCCATCGGTCTGCCGGACAACACGGTTCAACAGATTTCCAGCCTTGGATTCGTCGGCAGTATTTGTGCCTTTTTCCTCTATGGCCGGATGGTCAAACGCTTCGGCATCCGCAACCTGGAACTTGCCGTGCACCTGATGTTTATACTTATTCCCCTGGCACTGGCGTTCTGCCGCGGCTTTGTTCATTGTGAATATATTATTGCAGGGCTCTTTCTTGCAGGCTACTTTGCAACAAGCATTTTTGCCTGCGCCTGTTCCCAGGAGATCCTTTCTCTGGCTCGTCCCGGAAACATCACCATGGCAAATGCGTTCTCCACCACCTACTCTCAAATCGGCGGAGCGGCAGGACGCAGTTCTGCAAGTTTCTTCCTCGGCTGCGGAGCTCTGGCGAACACCTGGACCTTCTGCGGATTACCGTTCAGTAATTTCCAGACGGTATTCCTCTTCTGTTCAGGATTTGCACTTTTTGCGCTGGTACTGATCTTCTGTCTGCCAAGCCTGATCCCTCACCATGAGGATTATTACGCCCCCTGATGAAATAAGTTTCCTTTTTCTGTGCAAATCCCCCTTGCACACATATCATTCCGGTGTATATTATTTTATTATACGGACAACGGCCGATGGTCGGCCGCCCCACAAAAATCAAAAGGAAAAGGTAGATACGAAAATGCGAAAAGTATTGATCCCCACCAAACTCGACAAGGCTGCAGCCGATTTGCTCACAGCCAAAGGTTTTGAAGTCGTTTCCGCGCCCGGCGCAGCTATCCTTGAGCTCGCCGCTCAGCACCCGGAAACGGAAGTCGTCATCGTCCGCAGTGAAAATATCACTCCGGAAATCATTGACGCCCTCCCCAATCTGAAGCTGGTCGTCCGCGCAGGCGCCGGATTCAACACCATTGATATCAAATACGCCCGCAAAAAGAATGTGGACGTAATGAATACCCCCGGCGCAAACTCCAACGGCGTTGCCGAAGAAGTCGTTGCTATGATCCTCGCAGCTTATCGCCATGTCATCCCTGCCGATATTTCCACCCGCGCTGGCGAATGGGAAAAAAGCAAGTTTATGGGTCGTGAGCTTACCGGCAAAACCGTCGGTATCCTCGGCCTCGGTCACATCGGTCAGCTGTTGGTCAAACGCCTCTCCGGTTTTGAAGTCACCGTCCTCGGCTATGACCCCATGATCGCTCCCGCTACTGCCGAAAAACTCAATGTCAAACTTTGCAGTGTGGAAGATATTTTCGCCCAGTCCGACATTGTTTCCCTGCATATCCCGGAAAATAACGAGACCCGCGGCATGATCAACCGCAATCTTTTCAACCTGATGAAGCCCGGTGCCATGCTCGTCAACTGCGCCCGTGCCGGTATCATCAACGAAGAAGATCTGTGCACCGCCAAGGCCGAAAAGAAAATCGTTTTCTGCAACGATGTGTATCCCAAAGATTCCGCCGGCCCCAAGACCGTAACGGATATTGCCGATATCATGCTCCCCCATCTGGGCGCCAATACCTTTGAAGCCAATCAGCTTGCCGCATGCCGTGCCGCAGAACAGACCATTGCCTATTTTGAGCAGGGCATCACCAACTGCGTGGTCAACAAGGCTCTGCCCGATGGGCTGGATGCACAGTTCCAGAAGCTGGCCTTCGTTCTCACCAGTCTTGCCCAGAAATATCTCGGAGGCCAGAACCCCACCCGTATCGAAACCAGTTTCTACGGTAATCTGGCTGGCTTTGCCAAGTGGATGACGCCCCCCATCGCCGCCGGTGTGGCTGCGGAATTTGCGGAAGACAACTCCCCCGCTGATGCTGAAAAATATTTTGCGCAGAGCGGAGTGGAACTCATTAACCGGGAAGCTGATAACAACAAGAAGTATGGCGAATCCATGACCATTGACCTCTTTGCAGGGTCCGGGGATACGGTCACCAATGTCAGTGTCCGCGGCACCATTACGGAACATCACCTGATGATTTCCCGTATCAGCGGCTATGACGGGCTTTATCTGGAACCCACCGGCAACCACCTTTTTGTGGAATATGCCGACGGTCCCGGCGTGATCGGCAAGATCGCCGGACTGCTGGGCGAAAAAAATATCAATATCATCGACATCCGGGCTCCGCAGAATGTCGAAACCGGCAAGTCCCTCTCCGTCATCAAGACCAATGAGGCTGTTCCGGAAATGTTGATCAGCAAAATCAAGGAAACGGTCAACGCCACCAAGGCGTTCCAGTTCTCCTGCTAAATATCGGAATCTTTGGAGGATTTTATGGGCATTCCTGTTGCCATTGTAGGAGCCGCCGGCCGGATGGGCCGCCGGTTGATCGCCAATATCATGGAATCTGATGACCTGACCCTTTCCGGCGCGCTGGAAATTGCGGGTTGTCCCCTGCTCGGCCAGGATGCGGGGACCGTCGCCGGATGCGCTCCGGCGGGGGTCGCCATCACCGATGATCTTGCCAAAGCTCTTGCCGGAGCGCAGGCGGCGATCATTTTTTCCACCGGTTCCATCCGGGAGATCGCTCAAGCCGCTGCGCAGCAGAACTGCAGCATGGTCATCGGGACCACCGCCCTCCCCAAAGAGGAACGGGAGGAACTCCTCCGGATGACGCAAAACGGTGCAAAAATCGTTTTGGCAAGCAATATGAGTGTGGGCGTCAATCTTCTCTTCAAGCTGGCGGCGGAAGCTGCCAAAATCCTCGGAGAAGACTACAATGTGGAAATTGTGGAAATGCACCACAATCAGAAGAAAGATGCCCCGTCCGGTACGGCCGTCAGCCTTGCTGAAGCCGTTTGCAAAGCTACGGACCGCAATTATGATGCAGACGTGGTTCACGGCCGCAACGGCATGGTGGGGGCCCGTACCTCCCGGGAAATCGGGATGCACTCCCTCCGTGGCGGCGATGTAGTGGGCGATCACACCGTGATCTTTGCCACCGGCGGCGAACGGGTGGAACTGACCCACAAAGCCTCCAGCCGGGACACCTTTGCCAAGGGCGCACTCCGTGCGGTCCGCTTTCTGGCAGATGCTCCCGCAGGGATGTATGACATGCAAGATGTACTGGGGCTCAAGTGAACAAGCCCCGGCAATACTGGATCCTCGCCGGAGAAGCCTCCGGCGATATGTACGGCGCCCGTCTTGCTCGGGAATTGCAGGATATTGCCGCAAAAGAAAACACGCCCATCTCCCTTGCCGGGATGGGCGGTCCCGCCATGGGCAATGTCGCCGGATTCGACCGGAAAGTGGACTCTACTGAACTTGGCGTTATGGGTATTATAGAAGTTTTGAAACTTCTTTTCACCTTTATCGGCATCTATTTCAAACTGGTGAAAGCAGCTTTGAAAGCCCGTCCGGATGCGGTGATCCTGATCGATTACCCCGGATTCAATCTGATGTTTGCGCTGGCAATGTATCTCTTCAAGATCCCGGTGATCTGGTATGTCTGCCCGCATTTGTGGGTCTGGGGCAAGTGGCGTCTGCCGGTTCTTGCCCGGATCTGTACCAAAATGCTTGTGATCTTTCCCTTTGAAGAAGAAGTTTTCGCCCCGACCCCATTGCAGGCGGAGTTTGTAGGACATCCCCTGATGGATTTAATGGCGGAAAAAATGGATCCTTCCATCAAGCGGGATCCCAACTGCGTTCTGCTGCTTCCGGGCAGCCGAACCATGGAGATCACCCGGTTGCTTCCCACCATGCTGGAGACAGTAAGACAGCTTTCTAAAAAACATCCGGAACTGTATTATGTTCTTTCCACGCCACGGGAAAAAATTCTTCAACTCTGCACGGAATTTTATGAAGATGCCCGCAGAAAAGATCCGGATTTCCCGGAAATCAAACTTGTTACCGGACAAACCACCCGCTATCAGCAGGAAGCCGGGACAGGTCTGGCCGCCAGCGGAACTGTTACGGTGGAATCTGCTATTGCCGGATTGCCTCTTGTTGTGGTTTACAAACTCGGTGCCCTCTCTATACTGTTGGCATCCATGCTTGTTACCCTGTACCGGGGCGTTTTTACCATGGTCAACATCATCCTGAACCGCAAACTCTTCCCGGAATTTCTGCAGGAGCAGGTAACGCCGGAAAATCTGGTTCCTGCCATGGAAGAAATTTTGCCAAATGGACCACGCCGTGCCGAAGTGGAAGATGGAATGCGGGAAATGACCCGGCTTCTTGCGCCCCAAAGTGCCAGTGCCATCCGGCAAGCGGCAGAGCACTGCTGGCAGGTCCACTATTGAGCCAACTCAAAAACAAAAAAAATCCGGTCCCTCCGACCGGATTTTTTTTGCAAATCGAAATTACATGACACGGACGACTTCGATCTCCGGATCGACTTCTGACCGCAGAGCCGCTTCGATATACCCTTTCAGCGTCTCTGCCGCATGGGGACAGGTCCCGCAGGCACCACGCAGTTTCAACTGAATGGTCTTGCCTTCCATGGAAACCAGTTCCAGATCCCCGCCGTGCCCCTGCAGTGCAGAACGCAATTCACCCAGCTTTGCAATCACAGTTGCTTCAAAATCTTCCATTTTTTACTCCTTCTATGGTTTGATTTGTTTATAACGGTATAGAAACTTTTCGAATAATATCTGCCAGCACTTCCGATGCCTTCAATCCGGCATACCTGCTTTCCCCGGAAAGAACGATCCGGTGACTCAATACCACCGGAGCCAAATCCCGGATATCGTCCGGCAGCACATAATCCCGGTTGTCCAACAACGCCGCCGCACGGGCACAATCTGCCAGCATCAACACTGCCCGGGGACTGCACCCCAATGCGATCCGGGAATCCTCCCGGGTAGCCCGTAAAAGCCGCACCAGATAGCCCATAACAGACTGCTCCATATCGATCTTCCGCATGGTTTGCCGGATCTGCAATAAATCCTCCCCGGTCAAAACCGGCTGCAGAGATTCCAACGGATCCGCTTTTTCCCGGTCCATCAGAAGCCGCAATTCAGACGTTTCATCCGGATACCCCAGACTGATTCGCATCATAAAACGATCCAACTGCGCTTCCGGCAAAGGATAAGTCCCCTGAAATTCAATGGGATTCTCGGTGGCTATCACCATAAAAACAGGGGGAAGCGAACGGCTGACCCCATCGGTTGTCACCTGATGTTCACTCATGGATTCCAGCAATGCCGACTGAGTCCGGGGAGATGCACGGTTGATCTCGTCCGCCAGCAGAATATTGGAAAACACCGGCCCCGGCCGGAATGTAAACGCGGCAGTCCGCTGATCATAGACATTTGTCCCCAGAATATCCGAGGGCAGCAAGTCCGGCGTAAACTGTACCCGATGAAAATCCAGTGCAAGGGATTTCGCCAAGGCTTTTGCCAATGTGGTTTTCCCCACTCCAGGCACATCATCCAGCAAAAGATGCCCCCCGGCAACCATCGTCATCAAAAGATATTCAATGGGTTCCGTTTTTCCGCAGATCACCTTATTCAGGTTTTGCCGCAAAAGCGAAAGTTTTTCCGGGATATTCATCTCATCAACTGTTTTTGTTCAAAGTTTATGAAATATAGCATTTTTCCCCGGAAATACAAGGCAGAAGAAATTCTATTTCATTCCAAACCATAAGAATTCCTCATTTGAGCATATAAGCCCCTCCGGACTCCGGGCTTATTTGTGAGCAGATTCTTTCTGCCAGACAGGAAGCATATAATCAGGAGAAATCGTTAATGTATCCCCTTTAAACTCCGCCGTTGTTATATACATTTGTCTGGGATGCACCGCTTTTTTGCTGAAATGCGCATGAAAAACTACCCGGAGTTTCCCCTCTTTATCCCGGAAAAAAGAGTGATGTCCCACGCCCTGCAAATCACCCGGAAATTGAAAAACAGGGTTGGCGGCATACTTGACCCAGGGGCCCTCCGGACGATCCGCCACGGCGTAACCGATCCCGTAATAAGGAGAGGGATATCCATTACCGGAATAGGTCAGATAATATTTCCCGTTATGCTTCAAAACAGCACTACCCTCCACAATCCTCTGATGTTTCAATTCCCACGGCTGATCCGGTCCGATGCAGAAACGGAAGGTATTGACCTTAACAGAGTTAAGACTCGGCGTCAGCTCCGCACTCCAAATGGAAGATGTGCCTTTTTGAAAACGGTCAAAAAAAAGCCGGATCGAACCGTCATCCTCCTGCAGCAAGGTGTGGTCAATGGCCTTTTCATTCAGCATCGGCATCTTCTTTTTCTGACCAAACGGCCCACGGGGAGAATCAGCCCAGGCGGCACAAATGTGTTCATTAGCTGAATAAAGCAACAGAAAACGGTTTCCGATTTTATAAACCTCCGGAGCCCAAAACCATTTTTTGCCCCAGATATCGCCCTTTTTAGCAGCAAGCCCGCCCGACTTCCATGTTTTCAAATCTTTGGAAGTAAAAAATTCGATCCCCTCCCCTGATCGGGTACCGTAGGCATAATAGGTATCTTCATGAAGCAAAATAAAAGGATCAGCCAAAGGCACTGTTTCTCTTCCAAAACAGCATGCCGCCAGCAATATCCAGACGATCACCAATATTCCACTCTTCATCCGGCTCATTTGTTTTTAACGATCAGTTTTTTTCTGTCCATTTTCAAAATAAGCGATCCATTCCGCCGGAACAGGCGGGATGACCTGCGGCATATTGCCGTTCCGCATGGAGAGATGCCCCGCCACGCCGGCAGCAACAGCATTCCGAGCCGCCAGCGGCGACGTTGCAGGCGTGATCCCTTTTCCCGCAAAGTCAAAAAAAGCCTTAATAATCGCCGCATCCGATCCGCCGTGACTGCCATCCATGGCGGGGATCACATGCCGCTGATCCGGCTCCTGCCGGCTCCCGCGCTTTGTCCACACATGAACTTCTGCAGACTCCATATCACCCACATTTTCCAGCCGTCCCCGGGTACCGATAAAGGTATAATTCCGCTCGCTGTCCGGCGTGTACATGCACTGTTCATAGGAAGCCTGCACGCCATTATCCAGCTGCATCAACAGCATGGAATGGTCTTCCACATCCAACTCCGGCGAAAGCCCCTTCAACTGATCCGGCGGCCAGCAATCCTCTTTCCAGGATGCCGCCCGGTCCGGAGCCTCACCGGGCGCAAGACGGTCCGTTGTCCGGTTATAAACAGAAAGCCGCCCCATTCCCACGGCCCGTTCAGTGTAACCTCCTGCCAGCCAATGGATCACATCAATATCATGCGCCCCTTTCTGCAGCAGCAGGCCGGTACAGTTTTTCTGTTCTGCACACCAGTGCCGGAAATAACAGCTCCCGTACGAAATAAAATGGCGGCACCAGACACTCTGCACTTCACCGATCACGCCGGAATCGATCAATTCCTTCATCTTCAAAACCACCGGCAGATAGCGCATATTATGCCCGAGAAAAAGTTTGCATCCGGTCCGGTAAGCGGCTTCCAGAATACGGTCACAGCCTTCCAGCGTGATCGCCATGGGCTTTTCCAGATAAACGGCCTTCCCCGCCTCCAATGCCGCCACTGCCATTTCCTCGTGATACGGGTCCCGCACCATAATAAAAACGGCCTCCAGCTCCGGAACTTTCAGCATCTCCCGGTAATCTGCATATACCGGGGTCTGTGCAAATTCCGGCCATGTTTTACGGAATTTCTCCACCATAGCCGGATCCCGCTCGCAAATGGCGGCAAGGACCCCCTCTTCCCGGGGAAAATATTTGAAGACAATGCCTCCACGCAAGTCAGTATTGGCACCGATCACTCCGAAACGCACGCTCATCGCTCCCCCCCGGAATTACTTTTGGATCACAACCTGACAGGACAACAATTCCACCTTGCCGCCAAACCCGGCAACAGGTTCAAATCCGGCATAAGCGTACTCCTTGCCATCATCCGGCAAGGGATAACGGGTCCGGGCGGCAAGGACTCCATCAATCATTTCCGGCCGCCCCTGCCCAGCTGTTTCAAAAAGCTGAATATCCACGCCGTATGTATCCCGGCGGCAATCCAGTGCCAATTCCGGATCGGTCAACTGGTTGGAAGTATCATCCCGATCAAACTTTGCCTTGCTGGAGGAAATATTTGTACCGTATTTCACGGGGAAACGCAGTTCCTGCCCGTCCGCAGAGCGGAAAACATGATGCCCCAGCAAATCAACGGATTCCTCCACAAAATATCCGTCACAATAGGTGTGATAGGGCCGTGCTTCATCCGTCCGGTGCAGAACTTCCATATAACGACCCGGTCCGGCAAGAGCATTGGTATAACTGTAAACACCATCAAAAGCTGCATCCCGCCACGGAGCAAAATCATTGGGATGCCCCCAGTGGAGATAGTGGGTATAAGCGATTTCAAAGAAAATACCGTTGCGCTGCAGTGTCACGGGATCAGACGCCCCCCAATTGGAACAGCATGTCCCCATGAAGTTCGATGCCCGGATGCGTTTTTCCCATTCCGGGATCTGGCTGGACCGGATATTGCCGAACATGACCTGGAAACCACTGTCCTGATAGACCTTGTCATACTCCCGGTCAATGCTCCAATACCAGTGCATGATCTGGATATCTTTGTCCAGCATATCACGGCAAGGCCAAATGGCAGGGGTCAAAAGCACTTTTTTCCCGTCCACTTCACCGTAAACATCAGCACCGCCGCACCCCTGACCATCCGGCAAATGGGAATTCAGCAGTTTTTCGCCCCAAATCATCATTTCCACGCCCCGGGCTTTCAGATAATCCCGGCACTTCTTCAGGTCTTTGGCATAAATTTCCGGCGCAGACTGCCCCTTGCACCGGGGACAATGAGCAACAGAGTAATATTCGTCATGCCCCAAATGCATCCGCTTGGGCTGGAAAAGAGCGATATGTTCATCCAGAAGATCATGCAGCAAGGGGTAATAATCCGGGTGTGCCGGACAGACCGTATCCGGATAGGGATCGTCCTGCCGTTCCGCCAGTTCGTGATGGCGGGTCAGGAGATAATCACAATGGGAAAGACTGGGCATTTCCGGCACGACTTCAATAAACCGCTCCCGGCAATAGTCGATCATTTCCCGGATCATGGTCTGGGGAACGACCTGCCCTGCCCCGTTGGTAGTATGAATGGAATTTTTCCGCCATGCAAAAGCGTTCTGGATCTCCTGCGGTTTGCCGGAATATTCGTTCATAAAAGCGGAATATTCCACCCAGCCCTCGTTGATTTCCGGATGACTTTTGTACTCCATGGCGCCGCCGGTTTCGATCATCAGGAAGTTGTAGTGGTAACGCGCCATCAAATCCACCAGACGGCGGAAATTTTTCATTCCCTGTTCCGAAGGTTCCGGCAGGTAGATTTTGACACCACGAAGATCGCAGACCGGAACATAAACCCGGGTAAGAGGCTCAAACTTATCCATTTCCAGCTGCATAAGTATTCGCTGGGCTCCAAAGAAAAGACCGGCCTCCGATGCACCGAGAACCGTGATCCCATCCGGATCAGGCTGGATCTTGTACGCTTCTTTATTGGGAAGTTGATCCGTCAGAGCAAATGTCAAACGCCTGCCGCCATCGGGATCGCCAAAACGATTCAAATATTCAGCCAATTTGTCCGCAACTACGGCGGGAGCGCCGTTCACTACTGCATTACTAGCCAATTTCATTTTAAAAATCCTTTCAGGTAATGGACCAATCTAATATACCGTTCCCCGGATGTTTTGCAAGCATCATTTCTGTAAAGTTCGCCTCAAAATCAGTTACGGTAGAAATATTCATCAAAAAAAAATTTGAAAATCACTTTTTTCAGTATTATAATTATGCAAAAACCAAGGAATTCAATGATGAAAAAATTTCTGCTTTCACTCAGTCTGTTGACCATCCCGCTCCTCCTCTGCGCCGCAAACACGGATCAATACAGCGTTCTTGTATTCGGAGATCTGCATCATGACGCCCGGGATCTTCGGGTAAACGATCCGGGTAAAAACAAAGAATTCAAACGCAATATTGAAGCGTGGAAAAATCATATTCCCGGAATGCTGCAAACAGCGGCGGGGATCGCCAACAAAGATTGCGCGTTTGCAGTCCAATGCGGCGACATCACCCAGGGGGATGAGGGAAGTTATGAATTTTCAGCCGACAGTTTCCGAAGAGTGCTGGCAGAAATGGAAAAATATTTGCAGATCCCCTTTTATCCGGTCCGTGGGAATCATGATGTGCGGGGCATCGGGAAACGCAAAGCCTCCGATGATATTCTCCCGGCATATTTGAAAAAACAAAACGCAGTCTTTCCGGCAAAAAATAAAAGCCAGACCTGTTATAAAGTTTACGGCAAAGATCTTTTTATCTTTTTTGACAGCGAAGGCGATTCCCTGAATGCCGTCCGGGAGATTTTAGAGAAAAACACTGGAATGCGCCATATCTTTCTGGTAACACATCTGCCGATCGTCCCCTGTATCACCTCTGCCAATTCCTATTGGATCACTTACTGGACAAAACCGGAAAAACGGACTGCATTGCGGAAACTCCTGGCTGAAAACAATGTGATCGTACTGGCCGCACATACGCATGTTACCGCATATTTCAAATGGCAATTCCCGGAAGGAGCCATTACCCAGTTCACCTCTTTCAGTATTGCGGGCAAATCCAATACCATAAAAGAGATCCAGTCCGGTACGGAAAAAGATTATTTCCGGAAAATCGACGACATTCTCAATGCCGGAAATCTAAAACCCAGAGAGGCAAAAAAACAAGTCTATCTGCAGAAACTCATACCGGAATACCGGAATGCCCAAATCCGGTACACATTCTACACCAGAACAGCCGGATTCAATATCCTGCGGATCAAAGGCAATGAAGTTTACATGGATATTCACGCAGGTACAAGCTCCACACCGAATCAAACGGTGCGACTGAAATAAACTCCGGTAAACGGGAAAAACGGCACCTGTTTTTTATCCCGGAGGCAACACCCGGATCCGGCGGCGGCCCAGCGGGAAACGGATGGAAACAGTGGTCCCTTCTTCCGGCTTGGAATCCACACCGAATTCCGCCCCGTGTTCCCGGCACACGCGCTGAATGATCATCATACCAAGCCCGTTACCGGTCGCTTTGGAAGTCTTGAAAGGCGTGAACATATCCCCCAACTGCTCTTTGGTCATTCCCTGCCCCTTATCCGCAAAAGCAAGAACCTGATGTTCTTCTTCCATACATGCGGAAATTTGCAATTCTCCACCGGCTGTCATTGCCTGCAGTGCATTTTTGATGATATTGAAAAACGCCTGTTTCAACTGTTGCGGATCACCGTTCACCCGGGGAAGCGGTTTTTCCGGCCACCGGCAATTTACCGAAATCCGGCGGCTTTCCAGTTCCCTGTGCATAAACGTGATAGTTTCCAACACCAGTTGATGAAGATCCACCGGCTCAAACTGGGGTTTTCCCGGACGGATGGCAGCAAGAAAACTTGCCAGAATATTATCCAGCCGTTCCACCTCATGCTTGCAGTCCCGGATCATATCCGCCGCTTCGCCGGGAGCAAGATTCTCCGGCTTTTCCAACAACTGTAAATTCAGATACAAACTGTTCAACGGATTGCCGATCTCGTGAGCGACCCCGGCCGCAAGCATGGAAACCGCCTGCGCCGTCTGCTGCTCCAAATCATCCAGCGTCCTCTTCCGGCTCTCCGTCACATCCCGCAGGATCAATGTAGCCAAGTCCGCGTCCTGTTCATGAGGAACCAAGTACAACTGCAAAAAAGTTTGTCTTGGATAGGTGATCTCCACTTCCTGCCGGGAAAGTCTTGCCCATGCGTCCGCATCCTGATCCATCACCCGTTTCCAATCCATTCCGGGGATCAGGCGGGAAATGCGTACATTTTCCATATCATCAGGCAGGGCAAGCAAATCTTTGGCGGCCCGATTGAAATAACGGATCCGCAGTTGACTGTCCAGCACAAGAATCCCTTCTTCCACCGCATTGAACACTGTTTCAAAAAATCCCCGCTCCCGGGCAAGGCGCAGGATATATGCCTGACGGCTGTTTGCATCAACGTCTTCAACTCGCTCAATAAAGCGATCCAGAAAATTTTTCTTGACCGGCATTGCAAAAAATCACTTTCCGTTCTATATTGTTATAACACGACATAACGATAACGCTATTTCGTTAAAAATCAACCCGGAACAGGAGTTTTCGAGATGAAATTTTTATGGTTTGCGCTTTTTGCCAGTGTAATTGCATTGCACGGTACCGAAAAAGGCTCACCGGATGTGATCCATTGGCAGGGAGATAATGTCGAACAGAAAGTTCAGGAAACCGGCCGTCTTGAAATCTTTCCGAGCGCTGACAGTTCTTCATCCGGCGCCATGGATGGATACAGTGCGGCCCGCCTTGCCGATCCGGGGAAACGATTCCTCTGGGAACCTACCAGAGACCGGAAACGCGGTGCAGGCGGAGCCAAAATCCCCGGCGCGGCCGTATCGGCAGATAAAAGTGCCCTCTTTCTGCTGGAAACCGTTGGAGCAGACGACGGCCCGTTTGACACCCGGCTGATCATTTTGGAAACATCGGGAGGCAATATCATACGGGTTCAACGTTTTTCCAAAGTCCGGTATGAAAAAATCCTTACCCTGCCGGATTCCAATGATCTTCTGCTGGCAGAATACCCGGTACAGAATAAACAACGCATTGTCCGGCTGGATCCACTCTCCGGTACGATCCAGAGCATCACCATGGTTCCGGTCTTTTCGGACTGGCAGATCATGGGAAGTTTTTTGCTTATCAAAGAGCAGGAAAACAATATCCTGCGATTTATTTCCAACAAAACCCTTGCAGATATCCAACAAGTGAAAACTTCAGGCAAAGGCGGTTATCTTTTGCCGGAAACGGAAGAGATTATAAATCATTTTTCCCCGGACAACCCCGGCAAACTGGAAAGGATCCCTCTGCCCGGAACCGCCAAAGTACAGTATGGAGAAAATTTTCTTGCATTGCCTGCCGGATTTGCTCCGGTTCGGGGATTGATTTTGGAAAAAAACAGCGGGATGCTTCTGCTGCTGGAACCGGAGGGGGCTGCCATGCTCCGGATCGGAAAAACATTCCACCCTCTGGCAGAACGGATCAATGGGCTTGCCACTTACCATGAAAACAGCAAAACCCTTTTTCTCGGATTGCAAAAACGGGATATGATCGCTGAATTTCAGCCGGAACAATCCACCAATCAACTCCGGACATCCCTTACCGGGCAATTAAAGCCCATGACAAGGGGAGAACCCCGGATGATATTCTGTAGCGACAGCGAACGACCGGAAATCATGGTGCTGGATCACCGGGCTAACATTTACCGTTTAAGTCCGCCGGTCAAAGGAAGAACCTGGAAAAAAACCATCTGCTTCACCCCCGGGAAATAAAAAATCCCGGCAGAGCCGGGATCGTTGCCCCCCCCAAAAAATCTGTTACTTCTGAACTTCAATCACTTTGAAATTACTGAATTCCAAAACTGTGCCGGATTTCATGGGACCGGTATGGATCCCGGGAGTACGGCAAATTGCAGAGATATCTTCCGGAGCAGTAAATTCCAAAGCAAAATCCTGCGCAACGCCCGGCTGCATCTTCAACACGCTCCATTTGCTGTTGTTCGTCATCGGATACACCGTGTAGGGAGCCCCGGAAAGCTGGATGCAAAGCTGGATTCTCACGGCCTCACTGCTCTTCAATGTTCCGGTAATCTTGTAGGTCACCCCTTTTTTGAACCCCTGTTTGAAAAAGGGCATCACCTGAAAACCGCCCTTCCCTCCTGCGGCAGCATCCTTGACGGTCAGCTTGGCAACGCCATCGGCAAAAGAAATTTCATAAGCCGGATAAGCCGCCTTGGATGCCCACGCATTGAACTCTTTTTTGCTGTTGAAAGCAAAACTGTAAATCACATTTTCCGCCGCCATCACACAGGAAAACGCCATCACTGCCACCGCACAGACCAACAACTTTTTCATCTCTCAACTCCTTTTTTTTTAATTCCGGATCATCCCGGATTATTCAAAATTTTTTATTGCCGTTACTTTGCCGTCAATGTCAGAGGATAAACTTCATCGCACCCCCTGCCGAAACGGAAGACATACAGTTTGTTTTCCGTGGGATTCAGCACCAGCATGGCAAATCCCCCCGCATTTGCCGTATCCAAATCCTGTTGGGGTGCCAGCGCCGTGGAGAAATTCAACTCCAGAAGCCGCCCGTCATGACGGTAATGATCCTTCTTCGTCATCCGGTGGATGTGACCGTAAAGAGAACCGTGAATTTTCATGGGTCCCTGCGCTGTAAAATCGCAGGAAACCCGTCCCGGATCCACGCCGCACACACCGGGATATGATTCCCCGGAGAACTTCCCGCCATTCAGATATGCCGCCAGAACACCATTCAAATTATGTACATTCAACGCCGTATCCCTGGAAAGATCCGCATGGTTGATAATCAGGACACCCCATTCTTTGCGGTCTTTTTTATCCTGAAAATTCAAAGCCTTTTTCGCCATCCAGTTGATCTGCCGGGCGCCGACATCTGTGATACCGATGGAGTGGAACTGCAATCTGCCGTCCGGACGGAGCGTGTGGGGATTTTCACTGCAATTCAACACAATGACACGGGTTTTGGCTGTCGGAAAATCCATGTAATAATACCCGGCATCCGCTCTCTCCGGATCGCCCACAGCTCCGGCATCCAGAGCCGCCTTTGTCACGGTCCGGAACCATTCACTCTGGGTAAGGATATCCTCCACACGGCCATTTTTATTGCGGAAGCACCAGAGAGAACCGTCATCATGATTCCCCTTGGCGATCAGCACCGGCGCACCGGAACTTTTCAACACCCGCACCACATCCTGCAAGTCTTTCTGCAAATCCTGTTTGGGCCGGATACCGTCAACCACGTCCCCGCCGTGCCCCACAAAGTCCGCCTTGACAGCCTTGGCAAGATCAGCCATACGCTGCATCTGCTTCAAAGATCCGGTATAATAGTAAATATGCGGAGGCGAAGAGAACGGCGGATCTACCTGATAATGGGTATCCGTAATAAATCCGAAAACAAGGCTGTCCGGCTGACGTACCCGTGCCACAGCCCGGACAACGGAAGCCATCCGTTTTTCAGGAGTGGCATTTTTCACCAGTTCCCGTTCGGCAATGATCCCGGAACGGGGGAGTGTGCCATCGGTGACTTCCAAAGCAAAACTCCAATTTTCCCGCTCAATATCCCGGGCCATTTCCGCCGGAGCCGTTACCAGCACAGCCGCCGGATACCGGGCAAGAAACCGTTTCAGGCTCAACAGGGCTTCCATATTCCTGACACGGAAGCAATAAACAGTATTGCCATCGCTCAACAATTCTCCGGGCTGGCAAGCGGTCAATTCCTGAATGATCCGCACCTCCGGCAGCTCTTTGCGGAACGCCGCCGCAGATTCCGAATTCAAATCCCCGGCGGGGCGAACACCCCAAATTTCCGGAGCGTATTTTTTGCAAAGCCCCTTCAAAATGGCTGACTTGTTCAACGCCCCGCTGCCATGCATGAATTCAAGCGTGATCTTCAATCCGTTCCTGCGGGCGATCCGGCAAACTTCTTTTGCCCGGGCAAGATCCTCCGCATCCCGCAAACGCACCCGGACAAAATTGCCGTGCAATGCACTTACGGCTTTTGCCCGTTCCTCCGTCAATACACCGTCCTCAAAAACAAATCCGCGTACAGTCGGCGGCTGGATCACCTTTTCCGGCAAGCCGGCGGCCACGGAAATATCCTCTCCCAGCGGGGTCAATTCAAACCGTTCCAGCCGGACAGGCGTATTCCGCAATGCAGGACAAAGCATCAGCCGGACGGATGCCTTGTATTCGGCAGGCGGCGTATAAATAAATTCACAAATGGGACTCCTGCCGAAAACATTCTGCAACGCAATATCATTCACCGATCCCGCCCCGCTCCGGCGGATCTTTACATCCATGGGGCCAGCCCCCTGCACCATGATCCGGTAACTGCGGCCGGGAGTCAGAGAAAGCGGCAGGATCAAACGGGCAAAACTCACTTCCGAAGCCTGAAGAAGAACGGCATCCTCCTTCTGAATTACCTGCAGCAACTCGCCGCCGGCACGCCAGTTTTTATATTGTCCGGGAGCAAAGGTGTGTTTGACCGGCTTTTGCGCCCAGAGCAACCCTCCGGTCAAAACCAGCAAAAGAACAGCAAGACATGTCTTCATTCCCTATCTCCATTCACAAGTTATATAGAAAACAACATAATATACCGCTTGCAAAACCTTTTTTCAAACCTTTGCAAAAAAAATGACTCCACAGTTTGCAATCCGCAAGCAAAACGGTTATATTTTCTGTGCAGAAAAACAGTAAGGAGATCCAGATGTCCAAACGCCCATTTACCCCGCCGCATAAACGCAAGAAAGCCGCCACCCGCAGGGAACGGGAACGGGCCACCCTCACCGGGATGCTCACCGTCACCCATTCAGGATACGGTTTTGTCAAACCGGACGATGGGGAAAAGTTTCCTCTGGATGCCTTTATCCCGCCCCAGAATCTCCGGCAGGCATTGGATGGGGATCATGTGTTGATCGCCTTTTCTCCCGGAGAAAACGGCAAAGGCCCGGTTGGGGAAGTATTGGA
>JAFTIA010000030.1 GCA_017457105.1 Lentisphaeria bacterium
CAATAAAAAATCAGCAAGCAATCAGCTTGCGATTTTTTCCGGGGCCTTACGGTTCAGCGTAAGAAGTGCGCTGAACCCAGCCTCGCAGAGACCAAGTGCACAGCAAATAAATTGCTATATAGAAAAATCAGTCATTGTTTCGTACACAGCCTTGGTTTTACGGCTGATTTGGCTTGGAATGTATGAAAAAAACATTTCAACTGTGTTGAAAATAAAAAAAATCTGCTGTATATTACCCTTAAATTTGAATTTATCAACGAAAGGGGTCAAATCATGTCCGCTATGGTGGTCAAGGAAGACGTGAGTTCTCACGATTACATGAAAAAAGAGTATTTGGAGGCTTTGCAGCTTTCCCGTTTGCAGAAAACGGTTCGCCGTTCCTACGAAAATGTGGAGCTTTTCCGCAAACGCATGGATGAACGGGGCTTGAAGCCGGAAGATATCCGCAGTCTTGCAGATATCCGCAAACTGCCTTTTACCATGAAAACCGATTTGCGGGATACCTATCCCTATGGTCTTTTCGCCAGTCCCCTTTCGGAAGTTGTCCGTTTGCACGCTTCCAGCGGCACCACCGGCAAACCCATTGTTGTAGGGTACAATCAGCACGATATTGAGATGTGGGCGGATGTGGTGCGCCGTGCCATGGCCTGCACCGGTATGGATGCCAGTGAAGTGGTGCAGGTGGCATACGGCTACGGCCTCTTCACCGGTGGTCTGGGTGCCCATTACGGTGCGGAAGCTCTGGGGGCCACGGTGATCCCCATTTCCGGCGGTAATACGGACCGTCAGCTGATGCTGATGCGGGATTTCGGGACCACCACCATCTGCTGTACGCCCAGTTACTTCAACTTTATGATCGAACAGGGTGAAAAACTGGGGATCGACCTCAAGAAACTGCCGCTGAAACGGGGGATCTTCGGCGCAGAACCCTGGACGCTGGAAATGCGTAAACGCATTGAAGAAAATGCCGGGATCAAAGCATTCGATATTTACGGTCTTTCCGAAATCATCGGTCCCGGGGTGGCCATTGAGTGTCCGGAACAGAATGGTCTGCACGTTTTTGAAGACCTCTTCTACCCGGAAATCATCGATCCCGATACCGGCGAAGCTCTGCCGGACGGTGAATTCGGTGAACTGGTGCTGACCACGCTGGACAAGGAAGCCATGCCCATGATCCGTTACCGGACCCGTGACCTTACCCGCATCATTGCCGAACCCTGCGCCTGCGGCCGTACTCTGCGCCGTATCGACCGTATCGGTTCCCGCAGTGATGATATGTTCATCATCCGGGGCGTGAATGTGTTCCCCTCCCAGATCGAAGCGGCTCTGCTTTCCGTGGAAGGGACAACCCCCAACTATCAGATCATTCTTTATACCGAGCGCGGTATGGACAATGTGGAAGTGGATGTGGAAATCACCGAAGAAATGTTCTCCGACGATGTTGCCGGTCTGGAAAAACTCCAGCGCAAACTGGCGCACGCCGTGGAAAGTCTGGTGGGTATCCGTATTGCCGTGAAACTGGTTGCGGCACATACCATCGCCCGCAGTGAAGGCAAGGCCCGCCGTGTGATCGACCGGCGTGAACGGTAATTTCAGGAGGAATTTCTTATGGATGGCGGGATCCAGTGGTCGGAACTTTTTGCCCTGCGGGGAAATTTGAGTATTTTTGAAATCGGTATGCTGGTTTGCTTTGCCGCAAGCTGGCCTGCCGCCATTCTCAAAACTTTCCGCAGTAAAAATCCGGGCGGCAAAAGCATTATGTTTGCCGTGCTGGTCATTATCGGTTATCTGTGCGGAGCCACGCATAAAGTGCTGTATAAGCCGGACTTGGTGTTCTGGCTTTATCTCTTCAATACGATCCTTGTGGGGACGGATCTGGTGCTGGTACTGATTTATCGCCGCCGCCAGCGTCTGGCGGAGGGGAAATAAAGTGGCGGTCTGCAAATTTGTTCTGGTCCGGCACGGCGAAACCATGGCCAACCGGACGGGGCTTCTGCAGGGACAGACAGAGTGCCCGCTGAATGAAAACGGCAGGGCACAGGCTGCCGCCGCCGCAGAACGCTTGAGCGATATGCACTTTGATGCGGCTTACGCCAGCACGCTTTCCCGGGCGTGGGAAACGGCGCAGATCATCGTTTCCCGCCACCCCGGGCTGGAACTTCAGGAAGCTCCGGCTTTGCGGGAGTGGCATTTGGGCGATCTGGAAAACCGGATGCAGCCGGAACTTCTGAAACTTTATCCGGAGGAAATGGCGTCATTCCGGCGGGAATGTATGGATATCCGGATCCCCAACGGGGAATCCCTTGCCGATGTGCAGCGGCGTGTTTCCTCTTTTCTGGAAAAACTGGCGGATGCCAGTGCGGGAAAAACCATTCTGCTTGTAACGCACGGCGGGATTTTGCAGCGGGTCTTCCGGATGGCTGTGGGGGTGACGGCGCCGGAAAATTATGTGTCGCTGACTATGAATACCTCTGTAAGTATTGTTCTCCGGCATGTGGAAGACAAAGCGTGGCAGCTGGTTTCCTGGAACAGTACGGATCACTTGCAGAATTTGCCCACACATGAAACATTGAGTTACTGAAAATGGGTTTGACTTCTTTCTCCTGCGGGCCGAACGGCCTGCTTACGGTGGCAGATCCCCGCTTGAAACGGGCGGTGCGCATTGCTCTTTTTGCGGACTGGCACAGTGCCCATGATGATGAACGGGGAAACATTTACCGGCAATATTCCTGCCGGATGGCACAGTGGCATCACCCCATGGAAGGGGTGTTGGATGCTATGCTGAAGGACGCTGCGGACAAAGGTGCGGAAGCGGCATTTTTTGCCGGAGATATGATCAGTTTCCCCACGGAAAAAGGGGTGGAGATCCTGCACCGCATTATGGAGGATTCCCCCATTCCCTGCTATTACATTTCCGGCAATCACGATTGGCATTATGAAGGCCTTCCCGGGAGTGACCTGGAGCTCCGGCGGGAGTGGACGGCTAAACGGCTGATGCCGCTTTTCGGCGGCAGGAACCCCCTGATGTACGCAGTCCGTCTTGCAGATTTGAAAATTCTGATGATGGATAACTCCCCCGGCCGGATCCTGCCGGAACAGTTGTGCTGGCTGCGGCAGGAATTGGAGGAGGATATCCCGGCGGTGCTGTGTATCCATGTACCGCTTTACATTCCCGGCATGGGGCAGGAAGTGACGCATTGCATGTGTCACCCGGACTGGGGCTGGGCAAGTGACCCCTATTTTGAGATCGAACGGCGTGAACGCTGGCCCAAATCCGGCGTGGACGATGTTACCCGGGCTTTTGCGGAAACGGTGTGGTCATCGGGCAATCTTCTGGGGATCCTCTGCGGGCACACGCATTTGCTTGCGGGCATGGCGTACCGGGGGAAGGTGCAGATCGTTGCCCAGTCCGGCATGGCCAATTTGATCGACTTCAATCCTGCATAATTTTTATCAGGGGGCGATGCTGTCGGAACTTCCCGCAGATTCCAGATGGGCGGTGTCGTTCCAGGTAAGCAGCTGCCAGAGGCCGTCCTTTTTCTGAAAACGGGAGAGGCTCACATTGTCCACCCGTGGGGTGAGCGCCTGCGGGATCACTTCTCCTGCAACATAACGGAACATGGCTCGCAGCGGCCCTGCATGTGTTACCAGCAGGATTTTCTTTCCGGCATGATTTTCTGCCGCCCATTCCAGAAAACGGGTGGTGCGTAAATAAAGATCCCGGCGGCTTTCTCCCTTCAGGATACGGATATTTTCTCCTTCTTTTTCTCTGCCGTTGAAAACTGCGGGATATTTTTCCCGGGCAAGTTTGACGGGTTCCCCCACCAGTTCGCCCAGATCCCATTCCCGCAGTTCCGGGGTGTAATGGATTTCTGACGCATGGGTTTTTGTCAGGAGGATCGCAGCCGTGTCTTTGGTCCGGTCCAGATCGCTGCAGAAAAGGATGTCGAAAGACTTGTTTTTCAGCCGTTCAGCGGCGCAGGCTGCCTGTTTGCGCCCCAGATCATCCAGCCGGGTATTGCTCTGTCCCTGAATGATGTTGAGTGCATTTGCTTCGGTCCGGCCGTGCCGGATCACGGTAAATTCGGTGATAGGGTATAGCATATTATCGATCCTGTTGTCCTTGCCATATTGCTGCAATTTCAGGCGGCGTGGACTTCCTCCAGAAGATTTCCGGCGGACTGCAGGTGACTTCTTCCAGCGGGGCATTGTCCAGCAGATGGGCAATGATCCTGTCCAGATTGGCTTGCAGAGGCAGTCCCACCGTGGTGAGGGGGACTTTGGCGTAGCGGGAAAAGGGGGCATTGTTGAACCCGATCACAGCAAGATCTTCCGGGATGCGGACCCCTTTTGCCAGCAGGGTATCCATAACGCCCACAGCAAGACTGTCATTCCGGAGAAGAAGGGTGCGGCATTTGCCGGAGCGGATTATTTTTTCAATGCGGGGAGCCAGTTCCCTGGCGCCGTAATCAAACAGATCCCCGGTATTGCCGACTTCATAGACCAGCTGATCTTTCCCGGATGGCCGCTTCTGCCCCGGTTCCAGAGCCCGTACAGTCAAAACCGGCCCCAAATCCTGCATTTCCAGAAAACGGGCAAGATTCCTGTAAAATTCCCCACGGTCAAAACCCAGTTTGGCGGCGGCGTAACTGCAGAGAGCATCCCCCGGCTCGATGTAATAATCCGGGGCATAGATCCTGACATTCGGCAGTTTGTGCCGGGCAAGTTCCGCAAAATCCCGGCCGCGCATGTAGCCAATGACTATAAAATCTGTTACGCCAAGCCCGATCCCTTCCCGGATGGCCTGTACCAGAGCGTTGTTTCCTGCGTACAGTACCGTAAAATCGCAGTCTTTCCTTTCGCCCAGCGTGCGGATGGCGTAATCCAGTACTGGCAATGTCCGTTCCCCGGCCGTATCATTTTTAAAGACCAGTGCCAGATTTTTCCGGCGGCTCCGGCGGAAAATGCGCCCTGCAAGACGGTTGGGGATATAGCCCATTTCTTCGGCTTTGCGCCGGACTTCCTCCACCCGTGCCGGAGAGATGCGCCGCGCTCCCGGATCGGCAGACAGACAGCTTGACACCGTGGACGGGTCAATATTCAACTCTCTGGCAATGTCGCGGATGGAAACACTCATCTCTTTTTCCCTTGATTCCTTTATTTCCGGAATATACTGCCCACACCCGGGAAATGCAATAGAAACGGAGCTTTTTTTCTCTAAATTTGCAGAAGGCGGTTGAAAATCTCTTTTTCCGGCGTATATTATCTTCTGTTGATTGAACAACATGTTGTGCTATTTTTCAAACCTGCCAATTACAAAAAGGAGTCGGTAAAATGCAAGTTTCCATCAGTGCGACCAAGAAAGAGATGGGGCAGAAAGCGGCGGCTTGCGGTGCGGAATTCATCCGCAAGGCCATTGCAGAACGCGGCGAAGCCAATCTGGTGCTCGCCTGCGCCCCCAGCCAGAATCAGACCTATGATGCCCTGATCGAAGAACCGGGCATTGACTGGAGCAAGGTCAATATTTATCATCTGGATGAATATGTGGGGTTGAAGGCGGATCACCCGGCATCTTTCCGTCTGAATCTGCACAAGACCATTCTGGACCGTCTGCCCCAGCCGGTGAAGTCTTTTCACGCCATCGAAGGGGACGCCGCCGATCTGGAAAAGTTCATTGCGGATCTGGATGCTGACATCAAGAAGTGCGTGATCGACGTGGCTTTTGTGGGGATCGGGGAAAACGGTCATGTGGCTTTTAACGATCCGCCGGCTGATTTTGAAACGGAAAAGGCTTTCTTTGTGGCCACGCTGGATGAAGCCTGCCGCAATCAGCAGTATGGCGAAGGCTGGTTCCCCTCCATGGATGCCGTGCCGAAGACCGCCGTCACCATGAGCTGCAAGGAAATCATGCGTGCCCGTGTTCTGGTGAACACCGTGCCGGATACCCGCAAGGCCAAGGCTGTCGGTCTGGCGCTGGAAGGCCCCATCACCAATATGGTCCCTGCCACCATCATGCGGAATCATCCGGAATATCATGTCTTCCTGGATAAGGAAGCCGCTTCCTGCCTGAAGGAAAGCTATGAATAAGACGATGTGGGTTGACCTTCAGGTCAATGGACATAACGGGGTGGATTATTCCTCCCCGGACTTGACGGTGGAGGAAGTCGCCCGTTCCGCCCGTGAATTGTACGAAGCGGGGACGGAGATTTTTCTCCCCACCATCATTACCAATGCTCCGGAACTTTATCAGCGCAATGTGCCGGTGATCCGGCAGGCGGTGGAAAAGTACGGCTTGCAGAGAAACATTCCCGGTGTCCATCTGGAAGGCCCCATGATCACTTCCAAGGGGTCCCATAATCCGGCGTATCTTATGGAGTGTTCCGCAGAAAATGTCCGGAAACTCTATGATTGGTCCGAAGGATTTGTGAAACTTCTTACGCTGTCCGCCGATTCTCCCGGTGCGCCGGAGGCTATTTCGGCGGCATCCGCTCTGGGGATCGTGGTCAGTGCGGGGCACCACATGGCGGGGTATGCGGATATCCACCGTGCGGCAGATGCCGGGTGCAAACTCCTGACGCATCTGGGGAATGCCTGTCCCAATCTGATCGGACGGCACGAGAATCCGCTTCTTGCGGGGCTTGCCGAAGACCGTATGACCGCCCTCATCATTACAGATGGTCACCATCTTCCTGCGGATCTGGTGAAACTGATCGTAAAGGTGAAAGGCCCGGAACATATCATCGTTACCAGCGATGCCTGTTCCGCCTGCGGTTTCCCGCCGGGCCGGTATCAGGTGCTTGGCAACGATGCCGTATTGGAGCCCTCCGGGCGGCTTTACAATCCGGAGAAACAGTGTCTTGTGGCGGCGGCGGCGACCATGGAAATGTGTATGACATTCCTGCGTTCGCTGGACATCCTCTCCGAAGAGGAACTGCTTGCAGTGGGCCGTACCAATGCCCTGAAGCTTCTGGGAATAGAATAAAAGAGGTCATTTCAAAACTCTTCAAAATGGTCAAAGAGCCCCTTTCGTCGATCTGCAAAGGAGCGTTTTCGGCTGTTGCCTTTCCGGCTTCGTATAAAATTACGGCGGGACAAGTCAGGTTGCAACCCTTGTCACGGCACAGTCTTCCTGCGGAGCCGGAGCAAACGACCCTTTACAGCTCTTTACGAATGACATCTTTGCCATTTGGGGAATGACTTTTGAAATGCACGCCGGGGATTTTCCCGGTGTGCATTTTTTTTGCGGAAAAAGGTTGAAACCGCCGGAGGATGGTAGTATTGTATGGTGAAATTTTTATTTTGAGCAAAGATTTCAGGAAAGGAAAAACAATGGCGATCTATGCGGAAAAAGGCGGATTGGAGCTGAATATCTGTGAAGCGGAATTGCGGGAACTTGTCCTGCAGACCATCCGTACGGCGGCCAAAGGGAAAGAATTGAAAAAACTTCTCCTTCTGCCGCCGGATCATACCCGGCTGAATTCCCAGGCGGGCCTGATCACCCGGATCATTTATGAGGAATACGGCAAAGATTGCGAAATCGCCATCATGCCTGCTCTCGGTACTCACAGTGCCATGGGGGAACAGGAATTGAGCCTGATGTTCGGGGACTCCATTCCCCGGGAACTTTTCAGGGTCCACGACTGGCGGAATGATGTGGTGACTCTGGGCAAGGCATCTTCGGAATTGATTCAGGAACTTTCCGGCGGCAAGCTGGATTATGAAGTCAATATTCAGGTGAACAAGATCCTGTTTGAAGACTGGGATCTTATTCTTTCCATCGGTCAGGTGGTTCCTCACGAAGTGGTGGGGATGGCAAATTACACCAAAAACATCATGGTGGGCGTGGGCGGCTCGGACATCATCAACAAGTCCCACTTTCTGGGGGCGGTGTCCAATCTGGAAACCATTATGGGCCACGCGGATTCCCCGGTGCGGCGGCTTTTCAACTACGGCGTGGATACCTATCTGGCGGATCGGCCGCTGGTGTATATGCTGACGGTGATGGAGCGTGATGGAGCCACCGGGAAAATGGCCATGCGGGGCTTTTTTTCCGGCAGGGGGGCGGATGCCTTTGAAGCCGCCGCCAAACTGGCGGTGGATGCCAATCTGGTGTTGCTGGAGAAGCCTCTCAAGAAAGTTATCGTCTATCTGGATCCGGAAGAATTCAAGAGTACCTGGCTTGGCAATAAAGCCGTGTACCGTACCCGCATGGCCATTGCTGATGACGGCGAATTGATCGTACTTGCGCCCGGTTTGAAGGAGTTCGGCGAAGATCCGGAAAATGACCGTTTGATCCGGAAGTACGGATACAAAGGTACCCCAAACACCCTGAAAGCCGTGGCGGAAAATCCGGAATTGCAGGCCAGTCTGGGGGCAGCAGCGCATTTGATCCACGGTTCCAGCGAGGGCCGGTTCAAAATCACCTATTGCCCGGGGAAGGAAATCAGCCGGGAAGAGGTGGAAAGCGTGGGGTTTGCCACGGCGGATCTGGCGGAAGTCTGTGCCAAATATCAGGTGGATACGCTGAAAGACGGTTTCAATACGGTCAACGGCGAAGAAATTTTTTACATCAGCAACCCGGCATTGGGGTTGTGGGCTTTGAAAAAAGCTTTTTATTCTTGAGGATGATGGCAGAATGAATATGGAGTTGTTATATTGCTGCCGGATGGTGGACGAGTCGGACTCATTTGAAATCGTGCCGGAACTGCTTTCCGCATTGGAAATGCAGTTCAGTACCTGGGAGGACCGGGAGGCCCGCCGGACGTTTCAAACGGTCTATGCGGAAACGGAGGAGGAGGGCAAAGAAAACTTTGCCCGGCTGTGCGCCGCAGTGCTCGAATGGCGCAAGATGGGTGTGGAGATCAGCGATCCGGAATATTTTGAACTCAAGCGGGAAGACTGGGCGGAGATCTGGAAGCAGTTTTTCCCGGTGTTGAATGTCAGTGAACACATGGTGATCAAGCCCACCTGGCGGGAATACGAAGCCAAACCGGGGGATTGTGTGATCGAGATCGATCCCGGGATGAGTTTCGGCACGGGGCAGCACGCCACCACGGCGTTCTGTCTGCGGATGCTGGAAAAATACGCCGTTCCCGGAGCCTCTTTTCTGGATGCTGGCTGCGGTTCGGGCATTCTTGCCATCGGGGCGGCAAAAATGGGCTATTCCCCGGTGCGGGCGTTTGACTTTGACCCGGATGCCGTGGCTGTGGCGGACGAGAATTTTGCGTTGAACAAGTTGCCGTTAAAGGCGGAGATCGGGGATGCGGCGGATTTCCGCCACCCGGAAACCGACTTTGTGGCGGCGAACATTCTGGGGCATCTGCTCAAGGCGTACCGGCGGAATATCGTTACCTGGGTGAAGCCGGGGGGACTGCTTGCGCTGGCGGGGATTTTGTCCGGAGAATTCCCGCCGTTGGCAGAGGCTTACACGGCATTGGGCTTTGAATTGATCGAAGAGATCACGGAAAAAGAGTGGACTGGCGGACTTTTCCGCAAAAAAGCGGAGTGAAAACAGTTCCGGGGATTTGAAAAAATCCGAAAAGCATGTATAATATGAAAAAATCCATTTATTAAAATATAAAGAATGTTGAGGTTTTCATGAAGTACACATTCACGAATTTTGTCAGCGAAGACTCTGTGATGGTTCTGCAGGGGGCTACCAAGCTTGAGATCATGGATGAATTGATCCAGCGTGCCGCTGATCTTACCAAGCTGAGCCAGGATATGATCTACCGTATGACCTGGAAGCGTGAACAGATGATGACTACCGGCGTGGGCAATGGTCTTGCTTTGCCGCACATCCGTGTGAACGACATTCCGCACCCCATCGTTATCGTGGGGATCACCAAGGAACCCATTACGGACTATCAGAGCCAGGATGGTCAGCCGGTCCGTGTGGTGGTGTTTACGGTTGCTCCGGACGAAAATCCGGAAGCCTATCTGCAGCTTTTGGGCAGTGTTTCCCGCAAATTGCGGAATCCTGAATTGCTCGCCAAACTGACGGAAGGCGACATTACCGAAGCGAATATCCTGAAAGTTCTGTTTGAAAACGCGGAATAAGACGGAAGGTCCTGAACAATGTGCAATACAGCAGAAAGCAACGCCATGGCGCAGATCGATTTCCCCTGTACGGAGGAAACTTGCGGCGGTGTTGTAAAATTTGATTTGAAAGACATTGTCAAGGGAGATTTTCAGGCGGTTTGTCCCAAATGCGGCAAGCAGTATCCGCTGGATGCGGAGGTGCGGGACAAATTGACCCGGATGCTCAAGCTGGTGCTTGCGCTCCGTGATGCGGAAGATATTCTGGGGGATACCAATGTGTCGGTGAATGTTGCCGGCGGATCGGTGAAAGTCCCCTATGCGTTGCTGCTGACCCGGTTGAATACGCTTTTTACCTTGCCTCTGGCGGGGAAAAAGGTGGATTTCCACTTGTGGGTCGCGCCGACCACGCCGGATACCTTCCGCTGAAACAGATGCCCGTTTGCCGGGCGTATCCGGGATCACAAAGATTACAAACCCGCTGTTCTTCATCCCAGGGGGGATGAGTGGGGGCAGCGCAGAAGAAAGCCGCGTGCGGCTTTCTTTCTTTATTTTCAGAAGGGTGGAAAAATGTTTGTTTCTGTATTGAAAAAAATCTTTGGCACCAAGTCCCAGCGGGACTTGCGCCGGATGCGCCCGCTGATTGCCAGAATCAATGCGTTGGAAGTGGAATACCAGAAGCTGGATGAAGCGGCGATCAAGGCGAAAACGGCAGAATTCAAAGCGCGGCTTGCCGCCGGGGAAACGCTGGATGATATTGTCTGCGAAGCGTTTGCCGTGGTGAAAAATGCCTGCCGCCGTCTGGTGGGTACGGAAGTGGAAGTCTGCGGCCAGAAGCTGGTCTGGAACATGGTTCCCTTTGATGTTCAGCTTATCGGCGGTCTGACCCTGCACCGTGGAAACATTGCGGAAATGGCTACCGGGGAAGGGAAAACTCTGGTGGCAACGCTGCCTTTGTACTTGAATGCTCTGACCGGGCGGAACTGCCAGCTGGTGACAGTCAACGATTACCTTGCCCGCCGTGACTCCGAATGGATGGGGTATCTTTACCGCTATCTGGGGCTGACGGTGGGGTGTTTGCAGAACTCCATGCGTTCTGCGGAACGCCGTGAACAGTATGCCTGTGACATTACCTACGGTACCAACAGTGAATTCGGCTTTGACTATCTGCGGGATATGGGGATGGCCATGGAAGCCGATCAGATGGTTCAGCGGGATCACTACTTTGCCATTATTGACGAAGTGGACAGCATCCTGATCGACGAAGCCCGTACGCCGTTGATCATTTCCGGCCCGGTGCCCATGGCCGGCAACCAGTATGCGGAACTGCGGGAAGTGGTGAATTCACTTTATGCCAAGCAGAACATGCTCTGTTCCCGTCTTGCCCGGGAAGCCCGGGAGGCATTGGAAAGCGGTGTGACCGGCGATGCCCGTGACGAAGCCCTGACGAAACTTCTGCAGGTCAAGTTCGGGATGCCCACCCATAAACAGCTGCTCCGTGTGCTGGAAAACGGCGAGATCGTCAAGGAGCTGGAAAAGTTTGAGAGTTTTGTCCGCAGTGATAACAACCGCGGGATGCTTCAGGAAGTCCAGAGTGCCCTCTTTTTCTGTATTGATGAAAAGCAGAATGAGGCGGATTTGACCGAGAAGGGCCGCAAAGAGATCTCTCCGGACGATCCCCAGGCGTTCATTGTGCCGAATCTGGTGGAGGAACTCCACAAGATCGAGAATGATGAAAGTGTTTCGCCGGAACAGCGGCTGGAAAACAAAAAAGTTTTTCAGGATGAATTTCTCCGGAAGAGTGAACGGCTGCACGATCTGTCACAGCTGCTCAAAGCGTACTGCTTGTTTGAAAAGGATTACCACTACGTCGTTCAGGGCGGCAAAGTTCAGATCGTGGACGAGCATACCGGCCGTCTGATGCCGGGACGCCGGTTCAGCGATGGTCTTCATCAGGCTTTGGAAGCCAAGGAAAATGTGGAGATCGAGCCGGAAACCCAGACCATGGCGACCATTACCATCCAGAACTATTTCCGGTTGTACGACAAACTTGCCGGGATGACCGGTACGGCGGAAACCGAAGCTACGGAATTCCACCAGATCTACAAGCTGGATGTTACGGTGATCCCCACCAACCGTCCCTGCATCCGCAAGGACGATAATGACTCCATTTTCAAGACCAAGCGTGAAAAGTTCAACGCTGTGGTGGATGAAGTTGTGGAGCGTCACCGCAAGGGGCAGCCGGTTCTGTTGGGGACCATTTCTGTGGATGATTCCGAAATTTTGAGTCGTATGCTCCGTATGCGGAATATTCCCCATAATGTTCTGAACGCCAAAAATCACCAGCGTGAAGCGGAGATCGTGGCAGGGGCAGGGCAGAAGGGGGCCGTGACTGTTGCCACCAATATGGCAGGGCGCGGGACGGATATCAAGCTCGGAGAGGGCGTTGCTGAACTGGGCGGTCTGCATGTGATCGGCAGTTCCCGGCACGATGCACGGCGTATTGACCGGCAGTTGCGCGGCCGCTGTTCCCGTCAGGGGGATCCGGGGTCATCCAAGTTCTATGTGTCGCTGGAAGATAATCTTATGCGACTTTTCGGTTCGGACCGCATTGTCAAGATTTTTGACAAGTTCGGGCTGGAAGAGGGCGAGGAATTGCAGCACCCCTGGCTGAACCGTTCCATCGAAACGGCCCAGCGCCGGGTGGAACAGCAGCACTTCTCCATCCGTAAACGGACGCTGGAATACGATGATGTCATGAATAAACAGCGTGAGATCATTTATAAACTGCGTAAAGATACGCTTATGACGGAGAACCCCCACGATGTTCTTTTCGGCATTGTGGAACAGGTGGTGATGGCGGAAGTCCTTCGGGCGGGCGAAGTCGATCCCAAGAAGGATGGCGAACAGCTTTTCCGCGGCGATGAAATGGCGGCATATTTGAATACTGTTTGTCCGCTGGGTTTCAAGCCGGAAGATTTCACCGAAGGCCTGACCAACGGCCGCCTGACGGATCCGGACAAGCTGACGCTCCAAATTGTGGATCGCATGGAAGAAGCCTACCGTGTCCGCAATGAAGGCATCGATCCGGAACAGATCCGCTACATGGAACGGCACTCTGTATTGGACGCCATTGACCGTTTGTGGCAGGAACACTTGTACGCCATGGACGGGTTGCGTGCCAATATTTCCCTCCGGGTCTATGCCCAGAAGGATCCTCTGGTGGAATACAAGAATGAAGCCTATGATATTTTCAAGGTGCTGATGGACCGGATCTACCGGGAAGTCATGAACAATCTTTTCCGGGCGCAGTTTGTGACCTATGAGGAAATGCAGGAGCTTCTCCGGAACATGGATCCGGCACTGCTCCAGCAGAATTTTGACGCATTTGATCCGGCTTCCACCATTTCTGTTACCGCGGAAAACGGTTGGGAGAATGAGTCCGCTCCGGCGCAGGAAGAGATCCCGGTCCAGGTGACATACCGCCGTACGGAAGCCAAAGTCGGCCGCAATGATCCCTGTCCCTGCGGCAGTGGGAAAAAATACAAAAAGTGTTGTGGACAGTAATCAAAATAAGGAATCAGACAAATGGATAATATGTTGAAAGATGAAAAAGCCCGGTTGAGCTATGCTCTCGGTATCAATATTGCTGAATATTTGCGTGGGATGCCCATTGAGCCGGATCTGGATCTGGTGGTGATGGGGTTGCGTGATCTCTTTGCCAAAGAACCCAAAATGTCGCAGGAAGAATACAGCAATACGATGCAGCTCTGCCAGCAGAAGATGCGTGCCGCTGCCCAGGAAAAGGCCGCCGCAGTTGCCGCCAAAATGAAGGCGGAAGGCGAAGCATTCCTGACTGAAAACGGCAAAAAGCCCGGCGTGAAGACCACTGCCAGCGGGTTGCAGTACGAAGTCCTTGCTGACGGCACCGGCAAACAGCCCGTGGCCGCTGATACGGTGCGTGTCCACTATACCGGCAAACTTCTTGACGGCACTGTTTTTGACAGTTCCGTGGAGCGTGGTGAACCTGCGGAATTCGGTTTGACCCAGGTGATCGCCGGCTGGACCGAAGGTTTGCAGCTGATGAAGACCGGCAGCAAGTTCCGTTTCTTCATTCCTGCGGATCTGGCTTACGGCGAACACGGTGCCGGCGGCAGCATCCCGCCCCAGGCTACATTGATTTTTGATGTGGAACTTCTGGCGGTACTTTAATGGCCAAAGCGGTTGTTCTTGTAAGTGGCGGATTGGATTCCGCCACCACTCTGGCGGCGGCAAAAAGCGAAGGCTTTGACTGTCACGCTTTGAGTTTTGATTACGGTCAGCGCAACCGGTGCGAACTGGAAGCCGCCGCCAAAGTGGCGGCATCCATGGAGGTTCCTCATCTGGTAATGAAGATCGACCTCCGTGCGTGGGGCGGTTCCGCTCTTACCAGTGATGCCATTGCTGTGCCGGATGCGGAGGATTCCCACGGTATTCCCGATACGTATGTTCCCGCCCGGAACTTGATTTTTCTCTCTTTTGCGACGGCATGGGCGGAAGTCCTCGGTGCCCGGGATATTTTTATCGGGGTCAACGATGTGGATTATTCCGGCTATCCCGATTGCCGTCCGGCGTTCATCGATGCTTTTACGGAATGTGCCCGCCTTGGGACCCGTGCCGTGGATGAAAACTGGAAATTTCAAATACACGCCCCTCTCCAGCGTTTGAGCAAAGCCGATATTATCCGCCTTGGTACCCGGCTCGGCGTGGATTACAGTTTGACCCTCAGCTGCTACAATCCCTCCGGCGATGGGGCATCCTGCGGCAAATGTGCCACCTGCGCCCTGCGTCATGCCGGATTCCTTGCCGCCGGTATTCCCGACCCGACCCGCTATGTGTGAAATCTCCGGAAATCCGCAAAAGTACGTTTGATTTTTCACCACTGCGGTGTATAGTATGAGTTGTATCAACTGGCGTGTTCCCATCGTCTAGAGGCCTAGGACACCGGGTTCTCATCCCGGCAACACGGGTTCGAATCCCGTTGGGAATGCCATCTTTTTTGCCGTGATGGGCGGGAAACGCCGGGCCTTACTCCTCATCCTCTTCAGTCGTGGACGGGAAGTCCACTCCTTCGCGGCTTCGTTCGTAAAACCCGGCGTTTCCACGCCCATCATCGGCAAAAATGAACTTCCATGTGTCTTCTCTATGAGGTTTCCCCCGTGCGCCCTGTGCATGGCGTCCAAAAAAAGCAAAGCGCATTCCCCCCGGCTGGCAAAGCACTTTGCGCAAGGCACAGGGTGGGAGCAAAGAAACCATGAATACTGCGAATACCGGGAATACTGTAAATGGTCTATGGCAGCCTGTGTGCCATGCGCTTTGGAATTTCGATAGCACAGGGCTGTGTGTTCTGTTGGCTGGCAAAGCGCATTGTGCAATGCCGATACTGCGGGCAAAGAATGTCGGACTTGTCGGACTTGTCGGACTTGTCCGACGATTGGCACTTGGTGCAGAGAGTGCCATGTGCTCCGGAAATTCAAAAGCGCAGGGCGCAGAAGTTGGGCAGAACATCCCTGTGCCTTCTCTAACACCCGGGGCGAGGCCCTTCGGTGCCGAGCGCGCAGGGGCCTAGGGAGGGAATCGCTGCACAGCGGTGCAGCGACAGCCCCCAAAATATTGGGGGCTGCCGAGTGGCACCGAGCACTAAGCCG
>JAFTIA010000006.1 GCA_017457105.1 Lentisphaeria bacterium
GTATGGGGGGGATATTTGTCTGGATGTTGTCCGCTGCGGCAAGGTCGCCATGGAAAAAACGGGGGATGAGATCTTTTTTCAAATTTCAGATATCGTTTGGATGGCCCGTTTCCCCGGGCATGGGTATTTGAAGCCGGATCCGGCGCCTCCCGTCAAACTGACATTCAGGATCGCCCTTGACGGGGATGAAATTTGTTTTACCACCAGTGTCCCGGAGGGGTTGGATGACGAGACCATTGAGATCCGTTTCCCCAAGACCCCGATCCGATTTGATTCGGAACAGGAAGGGCATTTGGCAGGGGCATGGGATTCGCTGGGAGCTTGTCTTTTTTATCCCTCGACGGAACGGTATTTTTCAGATTACTGCGGGATTTTGCCGGTTGCGGGGTATTTCCATTGCAACGGGGGAGTGGGCATCCGCACTGCGCAGGTTTGTGATCACAGGCTTTTGATCGATATCCAAACCCGGGCCGCCGGAGGAAATTGTGCCATTGTTCATGAGTTTGATAAAGGGAAAAGTGAGTATGCCCGTACGGTGCATTTGAAGTTGTTTCCGGCGGGCAGCAACTATGTTTCTCTGGCAAAATGGCATCGGGAAAGTGTGCAGAAAGAGGGCCGTTTCAAAACTTTGCGTGAGAAAATCACAGCTTCTCCGGAGGTGGAAAAGCTTGCCGGTTCCGTGATTTGGAAACATAATACGTATGCCGTGGATGTTCCCCCGGAGGTGCAGAGGGATTATTCTTTGTATGTGAGGACGCCGGAAGCCGCAGAGGCGGAAGGTCGCCCCGGAAATTGGAGTGCCCGGGAAGTTTTTGATACTGCCTGCGATGCCGGTTTTGACCGGGTTTGTATTTTCAATACTGGCTGGAATTATAGAGGATTTGACAGCGGTTATCCCACCCGGTTCCCGCCGAATCCGGATCGGGGGAGCGAGGCGGATTTCCGGGCGGCTGCAGAATACGGCAGATCACGATCTTGCGGATATATTTTTTGTGTTCACGATAATTACCGGGATGTGTACCCCAATTCGGATGAATTTTCGTTTGATGAAATCATTGTCACTCAAGATGGCGGAAAAACCAAAGGCGGTATTTGGCGGGGAGGGCGGTGTTATCTGATGTGCGGCAGTCAGACGATCAAATATGCACGGCGTGATTTGCCCCGTATTGCTGCCATGTGCGGACGCGGAGCGATTTATCTGGATGTCCAGGGATGCACCGCTCTCCGGGCGTGTTATCATCCGGGGCATCCCTGCTCCAGGCGGGATGATGCCCGGTGGCGGGTGGAAACATTCCGGGAGGCAAAGAAACATATTGGTGCGGTTGCCACCGAAGGGGCCCCGCATGAGTTTGCGGTTCAGGATATTGATTTAGGTGCTTATCCGCATATCCGGAATGGGAATTACTCCAATATGAAGCCGATCCCCTTTTTCCAGCTGGTTTATCATGATTCGGTCTATACCTTTTGCGGGCAGGGAGTTTCCGGGGTGCACGGTGTGGAATACAGCAATCGTGTGGCACTGTATGCCATGCTGCCATGGGATTTCAGCCCGGTATCGCTGCGGATCTCTCAAGAGCTGCGGGACACCTGCACGGCTGAAATGGTACGGCATGAATTTTTATCTTCCACCGTGGAACGGACGTTGTTTTCCGACGGAACGACCGTGTGTGCCAACTTTGGCGATCAGGAGGAATGGGGGATCCCCGCCGGAGACTTTAAAATTTACCGGGAAAAATGATCCGGGTTGGACGGAAAAAGCTGCGCACTAAGCGCAGGCTGATTTTACAGGATCAATCCGCCGTTTTCAGGAACGCCGCTTCTACATTGAAGTCCTGCTTCAATATTTGATACAACTCCTGTTCATCCCGGATGATGAATTTTTCCATCCCACCCGGGCGGCTCAATCGTGCGACCCGTTCCACTTTTCCCGTTTCTTTGTTTACTTCGTCCATAATGGAGTTGCGGCCCGTTTCCGTGAAAATGTGGATCTTTGCCATTTTAGCAAAAACAGAATCCGGGTGCGTGGCGCAATAGTGATGCACATACAGAAAATCAATGGTCCACTGCGGGTCTTCCGTAAAAGAATAGAAGTTGACAAATCCTTCGCCGGTATCCGTCTGGACGATATTGCCCAGTTTTTCTTCCCGGATGATCCGATAGGCCCGGCCTTCCCGCATTTGTGTTTCATTCAGTACAAATTCCAGCGGTTCCAGCGGGCAGACACAGCCTACACCTACATCTGAAATAAAGCGTTTCCCTTCGGCGGTAACATCCAGGATCCGGTGCCGCCGTGCCGGGAAGGGCTTTTCGCCCAAAAGCCAGCGGCCAAAGTATTCCGTGACTTCATATCCCATTTGACGCAGCAGTTCTGCAAAAAGTCCATTTAATTCAAAACAGTACCCGCCCCGGTGATCTTCCACCACTTTTTGATAAACCGTTTCCGGTTCCAGCGAGCCTGCCCGGTGGTAAATCAGGTCCAGATTTTCATACGGAACATGGGTAAGATGTGCCTTCTGGAGCATTTTCAAGTTGGCAATGGTGGGCTTGGCATCCCCGGTGTAACCGATCCGTTTGAAATATGCTTCCATATTCAACATGGTGCTTCCTCCTGATTTCTACTGCAAATACATGGAGGGGAATGTTCCCCGGACACTTTTTCCTGTGGGTACATCATACGCTCCCCGGCTGTCTGCCAGCCCCCAGCGGCGGGACAACGGCCAGAAAACAAAAAATGCTTTCCCGACGATGTTGCGGCGGGGAACCGTCCCCCAAATCCGGCTGTCTGAACTGAATTTGGTATTGTCCCCCAGCATAAAATATTCATCTTCCGGCACGGTAAATTCTTCGTCCGCAGTCCGCAGGAAGTAGCCGCAGGGCATATCCCCCGGCGAATTGGTGTGTCCCTGATAACCGCCCCTGCCGCTGTAAACTTTTTCAAAGACCGGGGCCAGTTCCTGGATTTTTTTGAATTCCGGGGCTCCTGCCGGTTTGACATACAGTTGACCGTCTGCGATTTTGAGCGTGTCCCCCGGCAGTCCCGCCAGACGCTTGATGTAATAAAAACCGGATTGATCCATCAATTTACTGCCGTCCGGCGCAACGATGTTTTCGGTGGTAAATACCGTGACATCGCCCCGGCGGAGCCCCGCAAGGTTGATGCTGAGCCTGTCCACAAACAGGTGATCCCCCAGAGAGAGTTTGCCGTTGGTAATGACTTCTCCCGCCTGAAATATCCGCTCCGGATCGCTGACGATCCCGCTGTATTCCGCGACTTTATTCGGCGCCCCCGGCAGACGGCAGGTTTTTCCTGCGATCTCAAAATCCAGCGTATCAAAAAAAGCGTTTCCGCCAATACGGAAACTTTCCATATCCAGCGTGCCGGTTTGGGGAACAGTCAGCTCCGCATCCCGGGTGCTGAACAAAATCCCGCTCAAAGGCTGGGGCAGTTTGAAAGCCCACTTATTGGCATTGCCCTCCGGCTTCATGTAATGGATCCCGTACAGCGTGGGCTGCATGGAACTTGTGGGGATCTTGAAGGGCTGCAGGAACAACCCCCGGATGCCGAACGCCACCGCCATTGCCACGGCAATGATATCCATCCATTCCCGCACTTTTGCAAAACGGCGGGGCGGGCAAATCCGGACAAGGCGTTCTTCCAGCTCTTTTTTAACAGAGGGATCGCCGGCGGATTCAGCATTTTTTGCATCCCGGATCAACTGATCCAGATCGGTTTTCTGTGCGGAAGAGAGGATATCGTCATCCGCATGGCGCAAGGCTGCCGCCGCCTCCCGGAATTTCCGGAGGGCTTTACGGTTTTTGCGCTTGGTCCAGAAGTTCATCGGTTGTCCTCGGAGGAACGCAGAACCGCCACAAATGCCTCCTGCGGGATATTGACTTCCCCGATCAGCTTCATGCGTTTCTTACCTTCCTTCTGTTTTTCCAGAAGTTTGCGCTTACGGGTGATGTCACCGCCGTAGCACTTTGCCAGCACGTTTTTACGCAGCTGACGGACGGTTTCCCGGGCAATGACTTTCCCGCCGATCGCCGCCTGAATGGCGATCTGGAACATTTGCGGCGGGATCACCTCTTTCAGCCGTTCCGCAATGAGGCGGCCCCGGCTCTGTGCCATATCTTCGTGGACAATGGAGGCAAAGGCATCCACGGGTTCCCCGTTGACAAGAATATCCATCCGGACCAGTTTCCCGGTCTGATACCCTGCCGGTTCGTAGTCCATACTGCCGTAACCGCGGGTAATGGATTTCAATTTATCATGGAAATCGATCAGGATCTCGTGCATGGGGATCTCAGCAGTGATGATGACGTGGTTGGCATCCACGGAATCCGTGTTGGTGCAAATGCCCCGCTTGCTCATGATCAGGTTCATCACATCCCCGATGTAAGGAACGGGCAGCATCAGGTGTGCCCGGATCAGGGGTTCTTCAATGTGATCAATGGATGCCGGATCCGGCAGATGGACCGGGTTGTCCACCTCGATCATTTCGCCGGAACGCATGTAAACATGATAGATCACGCTGGGATAGGTGGCAATAATATCCATATTGTATTCCCGGCGCAGACGCTCCTGAATGATTTCCATGTGCAGCAGCCCGAGGAATCCGCAACGGAACCCGAACCCCAGCGCCGCAGATGATTCCGCCTGATAAAAGAATGCCGCATCGTTCAACTGCAGTTTCCCCATGCTCAACTTCAACTGGTTGTAATCCGCAGTGTCAATGGGGTAGATCCCGCTGAACACCATGGGGCGCACCTGCTGAAAGCCGGGGAGGGGGGCTTTGCTGGGTTTGGCAACATCTGTAACCGTATCCCCGATACGGGTATCGGTAGAACTTTTGATATTGGGGATGAGATACCCCACTTCGCCCGCCGTCAACTCCGGTGCCGCTTTCATTTCGGGGCCGAAAAAGCCCACCTCTTTGACTTCGCTTTCCAGTCCGTTGCTGAACAGACGGATCTTGGTGCCCCGTTTGAAGGAACCCTGTGTTACCCGGACATAGGTAACGACCCCCCGGTACGCATCGTAATTGGAGTCGAAAATAAGTGCTGTTGTGCCGGGATCTTCCGTCAGGGCGGGGGGCGGGATTTGCTTGACGA
>JAFTIA010000031.1 GCA_017457105.1 Lentisphaeria bacterium
AGTATTGGAAGTTTTGACTCCGGGGCGTAAAACCTTTGTGGGAGAAGTTCTTGCAGGGCGGGTCGTCCGCCCGCTGGACAAGAGTTTGCCGGAGGAACTGCCCATTGCAGGCGGCTTGAAAGGTTCCAAACGGGGCGATTGGGTCAAATTGAAACTCCTCCGCGGCGACCGGGAAGACGGTCACGCCGTCAGGATCGACTCCACCATCGGACCTGCGGGTTCTGTCAAGGGGGATCTGGATGCTGTCTGTGCAGAATTTGAGCTTCCGCCCCCGTACACACAGGAAGAAGATGCGGCGGCGGCACAGGTCGTTCCCCGTTCCATTGAACGGGAGGATTTCCGGAAAAAATTCACCGTCACCATCGACCCGGAAGATGCAAAGGATTTTGACGACGCCCTCTCCATTGCCCCCGGCAAAACCCGTTCCCTTCTGGAAGTCGGCGTTCACATTGCCGATGTAGCGGCATGGGTCACGCCTAAATCGCCGCTGGACAAAGGGGCTTATTTGCGGAGTTTTACCGCCTATCTCCCCGGGCGCACACTCCCTATGCTGCCCAAATCCCTGACGGCACTGATCAGTCTGCACGAAAATGCGGACTGTCCGGCACATTCTGTGATTTTTCAAATCGAACGGGCTACCGGAAAAATCGTGGAATACCGTCGGTGCCACACCCTTGTACGCATTGCCAAACGGCTGGATTACGGAACGGTACAGCGTTTTATTGATGCCGGGGAAGCCCCGGCAGACTGGTCCGCCCCCTTCCGGTCCAAAATGAAAATGCTTACACAGATCACGCAAAAAATGCGGCAGATCCGGCTGAAGGAAGACCGTTTTCTGGATCTTGCTTTGCCGGAGATCCGGGTCCTCTGCGATGAAAATGCAGACAAAGTTTCCGGTGTAGCAGCCAAAATACAGCGGGAATCGGAATTTGTGGTGGAAGAGTGCATGCTTGCCGCAAACAGTGCCATCGGGCAGGAGCTTCGCAAAATCGGCGTCGCAGGGCTGTACCGCATCCATCAGGAACCGGAACCGGATAAACTGGATGAATTTATGGGCTTGATGGCAGACCATTTTGCCCTGTCCACCGGGGATCTTTCCCACCGGGAAAATTGCCTGAAATTTATTGCCTCCCTGCCGGAAGGCCCCCGGAAATCATTGATTTTAAATATGTTTTTACGCGCCCTCCCCCGGGCGATGTATGCGGAAAAACCGGCGCTCCATTACGGGCTTGGCAAAATCAATTACTGTCATTTCACCAGCCCCATCCGGCGTTATCCGGACCTGGTCGTCCATCAGCAATTGTGGAATTATGACCTGAAACAGCGCACCCGCCCCGCTTCCGGCATGGCGGTGCTTGCAGAACAACTCTCCGCCCGGGAAGAAAACAATGACAATGCCTACTTTGCCGCCAGTGACCGCCTGAAACTGCGTTATCTGGCTGAACAAATGGAGCGTACCGGCGAAAACTTTTACGAAGGGATCATTGCCAAAATCACCAACAACGGATTTCTTGCGGAAATTCCGGAGGTTGGTATTTACGGCTTTATTCCCAAAGAAAATCTGCCGTACAACGCCTCCCGCAGAGGCGGTAAAATGATTGACACCCGCAACCGTCAGAGTTACAAAGTCGGCGACTTTGTTTATCTGCGGTTATCCATGATCGATACCGCCCGCGGCTCGGCGGAATTCAAACCGGTCTCCCGAAGCCGCTGAAAAAGGAAAAAAATGGATTATAACACGCTTCCCCCCAATGTGGATTCTCTTGTGGCGATCCTGCAGAAACTCCGTGCCCCGGACGGCTGTCCGTGGGATCGGGAACAAACCATGGAAACCCTTGCCCGGTGCATGACTGAAGAACTTGCAGAGTATCTGGATGCTCTGGCAAGTGCAGACCCGGCTGCCATGTGCGATGAACTGGGGGATCTCTTGATGAACGTCGTCTTTCAAGCCGTTGTTGCCGAAGAAAAAGGCGATTTTGCGCTGAAAGATGTTTTGCAGAATCTGAACAGTAAGCTTATCCGCCGTCATGCCCATATTTTCGGGGATGAACACGCGGAAAATGCTGCCGATGTGGTGGAGATCTGGGAAAAAATCAAGGCACGGGAAAAAGATCATCAATCCCGCAAATCCCTGATGGACGGCATCCCGGCAGAACTTTCCGGACTGAATCAGGCGGAAAAAATCCAGAAACGGGCGGCAAAAGTTCATTTTGACTGGACAAATACCTCAGACATTGTTGCCAAGCTGGAAGAGGAGATCGCTGAATTCAAGCAGGCCCTTGCAGAAGGTGACGAAGACCATGCGGATGAAGAATTGGGCGATATCCTTTTTGCTGTTGCCAACCTGACAAGATTCCGCAAACGGAAGACTGCCGAAGAACTTTTGCGCGCCGCCAACCGGAAATTCATGACCCGTTTCCGCTATATCGAGCAGGAATTGCAAAAACGCAATATCCTGCCGGAAACCGCCGGGATCGAACTTATGGAATCCCTCTGGCAGGAAGCAAAACACCTGTAAAACAACCAATTCTCCCTTTTCCGGGAAGATGGAAAAAACAGAAAAGTCCGGAGGGAGTTTCACTGTAACTTAACGATTGAAAAATCCGGTATTCAGGCTATATTATATTCAGGGAAAAGACGGACGATCCGTCACACTGTAAATCCGGAATTTTTACGGGGGGAGTTTTTATGGCGAATGACAAAAATTTCGGCGGCAATCTGACTCCCCGGGCAAGACAGGTCTTTGAACTTGCCCGGAAAGAGGCTGACCGCTTCAATCATGATTATCTCGGGACGGAACACTTGCTTCTGGGGATCCTTGCCCTCGGAGAAGGCGTGGCTGTGGAAGCACTGAAATCTCTTGGCGTCCAAATGGATGCCCTGCGGTTGGAAGTGGAAAAAACCGTCGGCACCGGCGGGCCTACCAAAACAGAAGGCCCCCTGCCCCTGACGCCCCGGCTCAAGAAGATCATCGTCCTTGCGGCGACAGAAGCCCGCAGTATGAATTACAACTTTATCGGCACGGAACATCTGCTTCTTGCCATTCTCCGGGAAGGCGGCAGTGCCGCCGCACGGGTGCTGGCAAATATGAAGATCGATCCGGAAAAACTGCGCCGTCAAATCGTTCAGGCGTTGGACCCCAGTTATCTTCCCGGCCCGGAAGAGCAGGAAAATCAGGATCCCTTCCGCTCCGATGCGGAAAGTTCCGGCATCCCTCATGCAGGCGGTGCCAATGGCGAATATCCGGCATTGAACGCTTTCGGGCGGGACTTGACCGCCCTTGCTGAACAGGGGAAACTGGATCCGGTGATCGGGCGGAAAAATGAGATCGCCCGGGTCATCCAGATTCTTTGCCGCCGTACCAAAAACAATCCCGTCCTCATCGGCGAAGCCGGGGTCGGCAAAACTGCCATTCTGGAAGGTCTTGCCCAAGCCATCGCCAAACGGACCGTCCCGGAAATTCTGCTGGACAAAAAAGTTTTTGCTCTGGATCTCCCGCTGATGGTGGCAGGTACCAAATACCGAGGACAGTTTGAAGAACGGCTGAAAGCCGTTATTGACGAAGTCCGCAATTCCCGGAAAGTCATTCTTTTTATTGACGAACTCCACTCCATTGTAGGGGCAGGCGGAGCAGAGGGAGCCATGGATGCCGCCAACATCATCAAGCCCGCCCTTTCCCGGGGCGAACTGCAATGTGTCGGCGCAACCACGCTGGATGAATACCGCAAAGGTATCGAAAAAGATGCTGCATTGGAACGCCGTTTCCAGCCGGTCATGGTCAATCCCCCGTCCGTAGAGGATGCCATCCTCATTCTGGAAGGGCTGGCTGAAACTTACGAAGATTATCACCGGGTCCGTTATGCGCCCGGTTCCATTGAAGCGGCGGTGCGTTTTTCGGACCGTTACATCTCCGGCCGGTTCCTGCCGGACAAAGCCATTGATATTATGGACGAAGCCGGCGCCAGTGTGCGTATCCACCGGATCGCACCGCCGCCGGATACCAAGGATCTGGAAGAACGCATTGCACAGGCCGCCAGAGAAAAAGAACAGGCCATTGATGTGCAGGATTTTGAAAGTGCCGCCAAATGCCGTGACCGGGAACGGGAACTGCGTGCAGAACTGGAAAAATCCTTGAGTGCCTGGAAAAATCAGAGCAAGGAAAATTATCCTCTGGTCACCCGGGAAGATATGGCGGAAGTGGTTTCCAAACTTACCGGAGTCCCCCTGCAGGATATGCAGGAAGGGGAAACCAGAAAACTGCTCCGGATGGAACAGGAACTTGGGAGAACCGTCATCGGTCAACAGGAAGCGATTTCGGTCATTTCCAGAGCACTGCGCCGTTCCCGCGCAGACTTGAAAAGTCCCCAGCGGCCCATTGGCTCCTTCCTCTTCCTCGGGCCCTCCGGCGTGGGCAAGACACTGCTTGCCAAAGCTCTGGCGGAATTCATGTTCGGCGATGCCGAAGCCCTGATCCAGATCGATATGTCTGAATACATGGAAAAATTCAATGTATCCAGACTGGTGGGCTCTCCTCCGGGATATGTGGGCCACGAAGAAGGCGGCGACCTTACAGAACGCATCCGCCGCCGCCCCTATGCCGTGGTGCTTTTTGACGAAGTGGAAAAGGCTCATCAGGATGTCCTGCATATCCTGCTCCAGATTCTGGAAGAAGGTCATCTGACCGACTCCCTCGGACGCCGGGTGGATTTCAGAAATACAGTCATTATTATGACCAGCAATGTGGGAGCGGAACAACTGGTCAAAGGCACACGCAATCTGGGTTTCGGTTCTTCCGAAGCCGCCGATGCCGCCAAACAGCAGATACAGTTGATGGAAACGGCAAAGAAATATTTCAAGCCGGAATTTCTCAACCGTCTGGATGAAGTCATTGTTTTCCGGAAACTTGTCCGGGAAGACCTGCTTGCCATTATTGATCTGGAAGCCGCAAAAGTCCGTGACCGGCTCGCCGCCAAAGGCCTGGAACTGGTGTTGAGCGATAATGTAAAAGATTTCCTCATCCATCAGACCTACGAGCCGGAATACGGAGCCCGCCCCCTGCGCCGGGCGGTGGAACATTTGCTGGAAGATCCTCTGGCAGAAGCTATTTTGAAAGGTCTTCCGCCGGATACCATCCGCATCCGTGCCGAAGTGGATAACGGGAAACTCCTGCTTTTTCCGGAAGACGGCAAATGAAAATTGTGGCAGCATTGTCTGGCGGCGTGGATTCCACCGTGGCAGCCGCCCTCGCCCAAAAAGCAGGGGCGGAAGTGATCGGGGTTACTCTGGCATTGAAACATCCGGATCCGGCATTTTCAGCGGCACAACGCTGTTCCGGTCAGGCGGATCTGGATGCCGTAAAAGCCGTAGCAGACAAACTCCATATTGAGCATGTGGTACTGGATCGTTTCCCCCTGTTCCGGGATCAGGTACTCCGCCCGGCGGCGGAAACCTATTTGCAGGGACGCACCCCCAATCCGTGCTGTGTCTGCAATGCGGAAGTCAAATTTGCTGCGCTGCTGGATTATGCAAGAAGCATCGGGGCGGACAAGGTCATTACAGGTCACTATGCCCGGATCACGGAAGATCTGCACCTGCGGCGGGGGGTGGATCCGGTAAAGGATCAAACCTATTTTCTTTACCGGCTGACCCCGGAAATGCTGAAAAATATCGCTTTCCCCGTAGGCGATATGCCGAAATCGGAAGTTCGCCGGATTGCCGCAGAATTGGATCTTCCGACAGCCGAAAGACCGGATAGTCAGGATGCCTGTTTTATGGCAGAAGGAGAAACTTTTGGAGAAACCCTGCGTCGGCTCTTTGACCTCCCTGCCTGTCCCGGAGCATTCTATTACCGGGGGAAAAAAGTGGGAACTCATCCGGGGATCCATCAATATACCCTTGGTCAACGCAAAGGCTTGCGGGTGGCACTGGGTCAACGGGGTTATGTGGTACAAATCCGGCAGGATGGCAATATTGAACTGGAAACAGATGAAAAGTGCCTTTTCAGCCGGGGATTTACCCTGAAAGATATTTGCGGCACCCTTCCGGAAGAGGGACTACTGCAGATCCGTTACCGCTCCAAACCGGTATGGGCGGCAGTTTCCGGCAATCAAGTCACGACGGCGGAGCCCCAGCGGGCGGTAACGCCGGGTCAATCTGCAGTCTTTTATAACGATGATATTTTACTGGGAGGCGGCGTGATCCATGAATTACATGCAGTTTGACATTCTTTGCGTGGGCCGCCTGAAAGATAAAGCCTTTGAACAGCGTTGTCAGGAGTATCTGAAATGGATCGCTCCGTACGCCCGGGTTCGGCTGACGGAACTCCCGGATGCGGGGAAAGAAAAAGAAAATGCGGCATTACTGCGGCATCTGGAAAAAGTTTCCGGCACCATCATTGTTTTAAGTGAAGATGGCAAAAATTTCACATCCCGTGGATTCGCCGCCAAACTGGAGAGTTTTGCAGGGGGTCAAATCACCTTTGTGATCGGCGGCCCGGAAGGCTTGAATGCGGATGTCAAACAGAAAGGGCATTTGCTGTGGGCGTTATCCGAACTCACCTTCACCCACGAACTGGCCAGACTGCTTTTATGCGAACAGTTGTTCCGTGCGGTCAATATTCTGCGTGGCGGACATTATCACAATGATTAAAAGTGCCAGTTTGCCGCCTCGGAAAGGAGAGCGGTAGCCGGCTGCATCGTTTTTGCCAACTCCCTGAATCTTTCATCCCGAACCATTTTCCGGGGAGCATACGGCAAAACCATGCGGCAGAATTCCTCCGGCGGCAGCTGTGCCAGATAAAGACGGTTCATCCGGATCAGTCGCTCACGGTCAAAACGCCGGAATCCTGCGCCTTCTGCACGGGCATGATACAATCGGGTCCACTCTGCCAATGAACGCATTTTTTCAGAGGGCGCACTGCCGCAAACCATCCGGGCAAGTTCCTGAAACAGTACTTGAGGGACTATCCCCAACCGGCGGCATTCCGTATAATCCGGAGCATTTTCGGTTTCCCCCGGTGAAATCAGCTGAAACCGGGGCGGAGGATACCCGAAAGTATCAAAAAGTAATACCTGTAAAGCCGCCTCCCGCTCATCCAGACAATCTCCGGACTGAACAACCGCCCCCTGCTCGATCGCCATCAGGACCCGCACCAGTTCCGGCGAAGGATGTCCGGCTTCTGTAACGATCACCGGGTCCGTCAATTGCTCCATGGGGTAATGCCGTAAATGCCCATCTGTATCCGTAAACAAAACTTCCCGTCCGGAAAAAAAGGCATGGGTCGCCCCGGCAATACGGAAGCGTTTTCCATAAATCAGCCGCCGGGTCTGTTCAGCACAGTTAAATAATTCCCGTCCGTCTTTGCGCCGCAAAATCAGATCCGGCATGGCGGCAAACGTACAGCGGCGGGTCACTCCGTCCGCACTGCGCCAGACGATCCCCCGACGGGAAATCTCCACAGCCATCCCCGGCTGAAGAGTCATTGTCCGCATACCGGAGATATTCATTACATTCCGGAGTTTTGCCCGTTCCGGCAGACGGAAAAAGACTTGACGCCTCTGCTGAAATTCACTGCAATAGGCTCTGGCACTGGTCAGCAGCTCCGCCGCCGCCGCACAACAGCAATTATGAGCCTGATGAGTCACAGGTTCAATAACATCCGGCATGATCCCAAGCCAGTACAGCTCCCGGCGCAAACGTGCCACATCTCCGGGCGCATCTTCTGCCCCTGCCCGAACCATCCAGGGGATCCCGCGGCTCTGCGCCAGCAGAAACATCCCCACTGCACTGCGCATGGCATTAAAAGAAAGCGGGCTTTCCGCACTGCAATGCCAAACCGCTTGCGTCTGCATGGAAAACCCGCTCTTTCTGTATTGATCCGGATAACCCGGAACACTCACTTATTTTTTTACGACGGCCGGATCCCAGACCGGATAGCCATTCTTGTCCGTTGCCCGGTCAAATTTGGAAGACCGGGGGATCACCGGAACCGGCTTGCTCACCACCGGAAGCGGCTCAAAGCCCACCACGGAAACCTTTTCGGCAAAGGGTTTCGGAGCCCGGTCATAATCATTGGCATTCATGGCCGCTGCAGCCTCCAGCTGCGCCTTGGCATTCTGCACTTTGATATAGGCACTTGCCAGTGTGGTCTGGGCATCCACCAGGTCGCGCTGTACTTCGTTCAAACGGGTCAAAGCTGTGTTCCCGGCACGATACTGATCATCCACCAGATCACGCTGACGGGTGGTGATAGCCAGCGTCTTTTCGTACAAGCGGGCCTGTTTCACGCTCTGAACATAGTTGATATGAGCATTGCGCACTTCCTGGATCACATTCAGCCAGGCATTTGCCACCGTGTACTGTTGAGTAACCAGATTGGCACGGGCTTCGCGCACCTTGTTGTAGCGGATAAAACCGTTGAACAGAGTCCAGTCCGCCTGAACACCAAAACTGAAGGTATTCATGCCACTGTCGCTGTGAGAGATTTTGCCGTTATAGTTGGAACGGGAATTATTGGAGCTGAATCCGTATTCCGCAAAGGCGGACACGGTGGGGGAATAACTGCTGTATGTCTGGGACAACTGATAGTCCGAAATCTTCAACTGTTCACGGTACGCCCGCAGATCCGGACGGTTGGCAAGAGCATTGTCCAGATAAATATCCACCGACGGCAGGTCATCCAGCTGGACGGAACGCACACGGGGGAAAGTAATGGAGGGCGGCAAAGTCCCTTCAGGATAACCCATCAGCACAGCCAGTGCATACAAAGCCACTTCGTACTGATATTCCGCCGTGATCCGGTTGCCTTCAGCAACGTTGGCAAGAGCCCGGAAGTTCAATACATCACTCAACGGCACGGCACCGACCTGAAATTTCAATTCGGTATAGCCCAGATTCTTCACCTGGAACTGCATATCTTCCACGGCGATACGCATATTTTCAGCGGCCAGCATCACTTCGTTGTAAGCATAGGCAACATTGCGGATCAACAGACGGCAGTCATCTTCAGACAAGGCTTTACTGGCATTGAACCCCGCCTGGGCGATCTTCACCTGAAATTCACGGCTCAAACCGTCAAACAGCATCCAGGTGGCGCGGGCATTGACAGAAGGGCTGAAAGAACTGCCGCGGTTGGCGGTATTCACATTATGCTGGCGTTCCGCTTCGGTATTGGTGTGCGTAAGACCCACACCGACGGAAAGCACCGGAGAATAAGCCCCCAATGCCTGATAATACCGCATCTTGGCAGCCGTAATTGCATAGTAGGCAGAAATATAAGTCGGATTATTCGCCACAGCGATCTCCTGCGCCTTGGCAAGAGACAACTCCTTGATCCCCACCAGCAGCTTATCCGCGTCTGTACGGTTGCGCTGGGTATAACTGGTCGCCTGATAATCCAGCGACGGCTCCTGATAAGTTTCACATCCGGCAGCCAGAACCAGCGCAAAAGCGGCACCGGCCAATCCCAAACCTTGTTTCATCTTCATCTTTCCACTCCGTAACAAAATAACATCCGGCAAAATGCCTTTTTATACATCTTATAATACAGTAAAATACACCCGGTTCCGGTAAAATTCAAACCGGAAAAGAAAAAAAACATAAAAAACATCGGATTATAATATAATTCGGCTTTACGATATGTTATATCCAATATCACGCCTTGCAAAAGTTTATTTTTAATGCTATAGTTTGTGAACCGTTGAACTTTTTTCAGAAAAAACGAAAGGAAAAAAAATGTTGAAAAAAATGCTTCCTCTGTTGTTCCTGTGCGGAATGGTGTCTGCGGCAGAACTGCCGGACAGCTGGAAACCGTACATGTCTGCCAAAAATGCTGAACCCGGCACAGTCACACTGCAGGATAAAATGGTCCGGGTGGTCGATCCAGGCAAAGGCGTGGAAGCCGGTATCACCAAAACCATCCCCTGCGCCCCCGGCGACTATGTCCGGCTGACCGTTGACGTCAAACAGGCTGGAGATAAAGCTATGCAGAATATGGAAATTTCCGCCTATTATGTTCCGTGGCGGAAAGATCGGGCCGGCACAACCAGCATCACGGCCCCGGGGCAGTATGTTCTGGTGACCGGACCGGCTCCGGAAAATGTGAAAAAACTGCAATTCTATGTATATTCCTATCGCAACAATACCAATGATGTCCTTGTAAGCATTCCCAAAGTGGAGATATCCAAAACGCCCTTTGCCGCAAAATAATCTGAAACATACTTTGATAACGAAGGTTTTATAATGTTGAAAAAAACTCTCCCCCTGTTGTTTCTGTGCGGCATGCTGTCCGCAGCCGCATTGCCGGATGGTTGGGCCCCCTATCATTCTGCAAAAAATACAGCTCCGGGCACGGTCACACTGCAGGGGAAGAATATCCGGATCACAGATCCTGATGACAAGGTGGAAACCGGCATTACCAAAACCTTTGACATCACTCCGGGCAGTTATTTCCGGATCTGCACACAAGTTCAGCTTGCAGGGAAACAGCCTGTGCAGCCTATGGAAATATCTGCCTACTACATCCCCTGGCAAAAAAACCGTGCCGGGACTTTACACATCGCCAGCCCCGGAGAACAGGAACTGATTTTCGGCCCGGTACCGGACGGCATCAAAAAAGTAAAAGTCTATATTTATTCCCTCCGGCCCTCCGCCAACGATGTGCAAATAACAGTCCCGCAGGTGGAAATTTCTGCAAAGCCCATCATTTCAGAAAACACTCCTGCCGCCGCCATTGTTCAAAAACAAGTTTATCTTTCGCCGGACGGGGACGACAATCATGACGGGTCCCGGGCAAAGCCATGGAAAACCATCGCCAAAGCCAATTATTCCGTCCACCCCGGTATGACCGTGGTATTTCTTCCCGGGAAATATGACGGTACCATTGCCCCCGGACGCAGCGGTGCGCCGGATGCCCCCATTGTTTATAAGGCGGAAAAAGCTGGCACTGTAACGCTCACCGGCTCTGCCAAAACCGCCATCGCCGCCCGTATTGAGAATCGCCGATATATCAAACTTGAGGGTTTTCAATTCCGTGTTTCCCCCGGCATGAAGTGGCTCATGGTCCTCAACTCCAGTTTCTGTTATTTCAACGATCTGGATATGGAATACAGCACCGTTGCCAATCCCGTCGGGACACGGAACTGCACGGATCTCTATTTCAACAATATCCGGGCAGTCCGCTGTGCTTCCCGCCGTCCTTCCGGAACGCTTGCCGGAGATATGTGGAACAATGACAATCTCCACCGTGCCGTTTTCAGCAATATGCGGATCGGCAAGGTGGGGCACCGCCCCTTCGGGCTGAATTATGACTGCTCCAACATTGTCATCCGTGACACCATTTTTGACTGCCGCTGGGGCCGCAATTTTGAATTTTTCTCCGCAGAAAAAGTTCTGATGGAACGCTGTATCATCACCAATGCTTTTGAAGGTTCCGGCTCCATGGACGGTTCCGCAAAACTGTATATCAATGATGCGATTTTCCGCTACAACCTCATCCTCCGCAATGGCTACAGCCCCAGTGGAATAGGCGGATACCGGTATCGGGACTGGCCCCGCTTCTTCACGACCGGCCTGCGGTTCTACAACAATACCTTCTTTGACAACCAGGACTGTGCTATGGGTATGGGCGGCGACAGTTTTGACAAAGATTATACCTGTTTCCGCAACAATCTTTTCATGAACAATATTTATGCCTATAACGATCTGGAAAACGGCAGAAGTTTGCGTTTTACCCACCGGAGCAGTGCGGAAAACTGCATGGTGGCAGGCAATCTCTTTGCCGCCAACACGCCGGATACCAAAACGATCCATGCGATAACCTATCCGGAGCGGGCTGATTATACGGCAGAAGAAGCTAATGCAGCACTGCCGGAATATTATAAGGATAACTTTACCGCAGACCCGGCTTTTGCAGACCCGGAGAATGGGAATTTTACCCTGAAGGCAAACAGTCCTGCCATCGACAAAGCCCTGCCCCTGACCAAAGTTGCTAAAGTGGCAGAAGGATATTTTATCTTCGGCAATCCCAAGCCCAGCGTCTTCCTGCCGGTGGAAGATGCCCGATTCTTCTATGACGGGTTCGGACTTGAGGGCGAAACGGGTGATGTTATCATGGTCGGACCGGACAAGAAAGTTGCCCGGATCGTCCGGATTTATCCCCGCCAGAAAATCCTGCAGCTGGATCGCCCCATCCCGGTTAAAGCCGGAGAAGCGGTTCAGCTGGCATACGAAGGGAAAGCCCCGGATCTCGGAGCGTATGAATTCAATGCCGCCAAATCCACCGGTCCTGTTTTTGACGACAAATCCATCCGGCACAATCCGGATCCGAAGACCTTGCTGAAAGCGGATATGGAAGATGCGGATACGGAAGAATGGTTCTATCTCTGGAACTTCTCCCGCCAGCCCAACAGTTACGCCCAGCGCGCCAAGGGCGGCTACAACAGTGGATATGCCTGGAGAGTTTATTATGAACCTTATGAAGTCCTGCGCTACAAGACGGAATCCGACCCCAAATTTGCGGGGCAAGGTTCCACATTATCCACTCATTTAAGTCCGGCGGGCTGGCGTTTTGCCAAGTACCCCTATCTGCGTTTTGCGTACAAGGTCCCCAAAGGCGTGCCGGTGGGGGTGATCATGTATTGCGCTTCCCGGGCAGCAGCGCCTCACGAAAAATCCTTCTGCGTGGCTTCCAGTCCGGCATTTGAAACACCCCAAGGGTATACAGATGCCAAACTGGGCACTCTGATTGACGATGGCGAATGGCACAAGATCGAGATCGATGTCCGCAAACTGCCGGATACGGGAGCATGTTACAAACTCCGTTTCTGGGCAGGCGGCATGAAAGGCAAACCCGGCAGTGAATATTTTCTGGACGATCTGGAAATTTCCGCCAAACCGGAATCGGAAAAATAAGCAGATTTGAGCTTGAATTTTTGCAGATGAAAGTTATAGTATCTCTCAAAAAGGAGAAACGATGAGAGCCGCAGAAGAACCGCAAAAAAACGCCATGATGCTGGGTGTCGGGCTGGATGGCAAAGATGGCCATAAACGCGTCACCAAAGGAGACAATTTCTGTCTGGTGGGCGGTTCCGAAGAAACCCATGAAGCAATGACGGAAACAGCGATCAAAGTCAACGAAAAACTTGCACGCAAAGGTAAACATCTGTCTGAAGTTTCACGGGAAGAATTTGCGGATCTGCTCCGGGAAGCCTCCGGGAAATAAAAAGAAACAGAAAAGGAATTTCAAATGAAAAAAATGCTCCTCGGCTGTATTGCAGCTATGACAATGCTGACGGTGTCTGCAGGTGTGGATTTCGGGGTCTGGACCGATTGCCCGGATAACATCAAATATTCCAGTGTGGAAGGTGTCCGCTTGGGGCTCCCTGTTACAGACAGCAACGGTACGGTGGAAGGTGCGGAACTGGCACTTCTGATGGCAGGCAGTGCCAAGGTGGAAGGGTTGCAGTTCACGCTGTTCGGAGTCAATTTCACCAAAAAACTGGAAGGACTTCAGCTGGGTTTTGTAAATTTTGTTACGCAGGAACTGGAAGGGTTGCAGATCGGGTTCTTCAATCACGCCAAAAGTGATGACGGCTTCCAGTGGGGGTTCCTCAATATCTGTGAAGATGATGCCACATTCCAGCTGGGATTCCTCAACTTCAACAAAAATGGTCTGCTGCCGGTAATGATTTTCGTCAACTTCGGCAGTGACATCTTTGATTGATCCCATGGCTGAATCCTGCCGGATTTTTTTAGGATGGGAAAAGCCGCTGCCGCAACTTGCGGTCCAGCGGCTTTTTGCTTATGCAGAAAATCCCGGTCCGATCGACTTTTCGGCGTACCGGATCATTGTCCCGACAGCAGAAGCCGGACGCCTGCTCCGGGAAGCACTGGCAGAACATGCCCCGGAGGGGATCATGGGACTGGATATTCTGTTGCCGGATATGCTTTTCCGGCAGGAAACAGAATCTCCCGCCACTGCGGCAGAAGTTCTTGCCGCCTGGAGCAGAACACTTGAAAATATCCAACCGCAAAAAACAGAGCCATTGCTCGGGCCGCGTTTTGCGGATGTCCGGCATGCTCCGGAAACCCGTCTGGCGGCTGGCAATTTGTTGCAGAACTGCAGAAAAGAATTGGCTGCCGACGGGTCCGATGTCCGCCGTGCAGCCCGGTATTTCCGTCAGGCAGGTATGCTGGATCAGGCGGAGCGGTTTGAAATTTTTGAAGAACTGGAAAAAGAGTTTCTCCGTCATTGTCCTCATGATCCACTTCTGCTCCAGCAGAAAAGTATTCCGCTGGCAACAGACACCCGTACCCTCATTGTCCTGCACTGCCCGGATATCCGTGGGGCGGCTGTAAAATATCTGCAAGCCTGCCCGGGCCGGGTGGAATATTGGATCCATGCCCCGGCGGAACTGGCAGATATGTTTGATGAATCCGGCCGCGCCCTGCCATGCTGGAACAAGCGGGAATTTCCCGTGGACACGGAAAAACAGCTCCGGATCACAGTCCATGCAGAGGATCAGGTTCAGCTTCTCAATAAGCTCCGCACAAGCTCCGGGCAGCAGATCCGGGCAATAGGCGTCCTTGATCCGGCGTTGGCGGAGGCTTGGCGGGATCAGCTCCGCAGTTCGCCCGCCGGAGAATCGCCGGTATTTTTTCCGGCAATGCAATCCTTGCAATCCATGCGGTGGACAAGACTCTTCTGCGCCTTACTGGCATTACGAAGTGCTGTGCCGGATCGGGACAGCGCAGCAGCCATTTTGCATGATGGGATTCTTGCGGACAAACAAACGCTTACTGCACTGGATAAACTTCAGCAGGAAACGCTTGCGCAAACACTTCCGGCACTGTACCGGACGGCCGGCCCCGGAAAAACCAAAGATGCCCTCGAAAAACTGATAAACTGGCAAAAACAATTAACTTCAACCTCCGGCAATGTCCTTTCGGAATGCTGGAATATTTTGCGCTCCATCGGGGAATCACCGGCTTGTCCGCCGGTGGATCGCCGGAGCAGTTTACAGGAGTTGATTGCGCTGGAATCCCTGATTACAGCAGCAGAACGTGCGGCAGGAAATTCGGAGGATCTGGCAGTCGCACTCTTTCATCAATTGTGCAGCACTGCACAAATCCATCCGGTGCAATCCGGCGGCGAAACGCTGGATGCTGTCGGATTTCTGGAATTGCCCTGGTATGGCGACAGCACTGTTATCCTCGCCGGGTTATCAGAAAACGTGCTTTCAGGCAACCGTTTTTCCGATCCGTTTTTACCGGAACAGGCTAAAAAATTATTGAATTTACAAACTGCAGAACAGTCTTCTGCTGCTGATGCATTCCGGTTTGCCGCCATGCAAAACACGGCGGATTTGCGCTTTCTGGTTTGCCGTTACGGAATGCGGCAGGATGCCGTGAAGCCGCCTGCGATACTGATGCGCTGTCCGGAAAAGGATTTGCCGCAACGGATCCTGGATATATTCGGCAACCGTTTTGTTCTGCCGGTGGCAGTCGAAGAAAAGCCCCGGCTGGAGCCCCTTGTGCCGCGTCGGGAAATACCGGAAAAAAAACGGCTTTCCGTTACAGATTTTGCCCAATATCTGCGCTGTCCCTTCACTTACTATCTGCAAAAAATTCTGCGGGCGGAAAATGCCGGTGGCAAAGCCATTGAACTGGATCATGCCCAATCCGGGACCATTCTGCACAACATCATTGCCGGATGTGAAAAGGTTATTCAAAGCGGGGCTGATGCAAACGGGCTTTTCCAATGCGCCATGGATCACTGGAAAATATCCCGTCACCATTTCGGAGACCCGGCTCCGGGCTTGCTGGAACTGCAATTTGCGATTATGAAAGACAATCTTCTGTACTTCGCCGCCTCCCAAGCAGAATGGTATGACCATGGCTGGCGACTGGTGCGCTCGGAACTTCATCCTGAAAAAACAACGGTTCCGCCGTGCAGCTGGGCAGATTTTTATCACAAAGTTTTTCCGGATGCCCCTCGGGAAGAATGGCGGGATTCCATAGAATTCAAAGGCAGATTTGACCGGTTGGATGCCCGGGAACTGCATGGCAAAAGAGAGCTTTGCGTGATCGATTATAAAACTGGTATTGCGAAAACTCCGGCAGAAAAACATTTCTGCTCCTCTGCCGGGCTGACGGAAGAAGAAAAAAAATTCCGTGCGATCCCTGCAATCAATAAGTACTGGGATGATTTGCAGTTGCCGATGTATGTATTGATGATCCGCCACCTTCTGCCGGAAGAACCCGCCGACAGGATCAGTGCGGCCTATTTTAATCTGCCGACAGCATACGCCTCTACGGGTGTTTACGAATTTACCGAATTGGATGAATATTTGCTGGAATCCGCCATGCAATGTGCGGATCAGATTGCCAACCGGATCTACGGGCCGCATCCAGTATTCTGGCCGCCCCGGGATACAGATACCCTTTTTGCTCCTTATGAAAAACTTGCGGAAGAGGATTTTTCTGTGGCTGATTTTTTTCTGCCCCCCGCAGATGAGGAGGCAATGTCATGAAATACAGTGAACCGGGTTCTGTTTCCATTTCCGCCTCTGCCGGATACGGTAAAACGGAAATTCTTTGCATGAGGCTTCTGGCGATCTATCTGGCAAATCCGGAAAACATCCGGAAAACCGCCGCCATGACCTTTACCCGCTCTGCGGCGGGCGAAATGCTGGAACGCACTTTTATGCTTGCCGCCGGAGGACTTACCGATGACGATGCAACGGACTCATTCCGGAAAAAATTTGTTGAACTCAATAGAATGGAGGAGTTTCAGAATCTTACAAAGGAAGATTTGTCCAAACTGCTGGTATTGCTGGCAGAAAAACTCAGTGAATTGAATATCTCCACCATCGACAGTTTTATGATCTCCATGGCGGAATCCTACCCTATGGAACTGGGATTTTTCCGGAAACCATCTCTGATCTCGACAGAGCAGGGAAACGCCGTTTCTGCCGAAATCATCCGGGATATTTTTGCAGTCCCGGATGACAGCATTGCTTCGGCGTGCCGGGAAAGTCTGATCGGAAACGAAAAACGGCTGTATGCAGATGCATGCCAGGAATTGCTTACCACACTGGAAAACTGCCGGGAACTGATGCCGGAACAGGATGCCTGGGGACGGATCCCCGATGGCACACTTACCGATCTTGCCACCCTGCCTCAACAACTGGAGGAATGTGACCGGAACATGCCGGCTGCCGATGAATTGTACCGGAAAAAACTCCGCCCGGTGCTGGAGCGCTGTGTTACCATAAAATCTGCGGCGGAATATTTCTCTGCCGCTGAACTGGATATTCTGAACAGATTCTTTGCTGTTTGGAACGATTTTCCGGAGAAAAAGCCGGAAGGCTTCAGCAGGAATTGGGATTTTCAAAGCAGCCATCAGGCAATCAGGCATCTGTTTTCCAGAGCCCGGGATATTTTACTGATTCAAGCGGGCGTCCGCACCCGTGCGGCATACAATCTTTTGAACAATTATCTTGCCCTTTACCGGGAAAAAATGTGGTTGCGCGGCTTGATCCAGTTCAAGGATCTTCCCAAACTTCTTGCGGCGATGCCAGACGGCGGTCTGGATGACCTGCAATACCGGATGAATCTGAAATTCAGACATATTCTTTTTGACGAATTTCAGGATACCAGCCGCCGTCAATGGCAGGTATTCTCCCCCATTGTTCAGGATAATGGCGAAGAGGATCACAGCCTTTTCCTGGTAGGGGATATCAAACAGGCTATTTACGGTTGGCGGGAAGGAGACAGCCGGCTCATGGGGGAAGTTTCCCAAACACTTCCTCAACGCGCCCTGCCCTGTGCTTTCCGGTACGGACAGGCGATTTGTGATGCCTTGAATCATCTTTTTACAGCAGGAGTTGCAAACTCTCCGGCCATCAAACCCGATGTCAGGGATCGCTGGATGGGTGAATACCGGTTGCATACACCATTTAAAGATCGCCCCGGCTATTTTGCAGTAAAAGCACTGATGCCGCAAGAGGGGAACCGGGAAAGTTTTCTGAAAAAATCTGCAAAATTGATTGCAGGCCGCCTGAAAGAGCTTGATGCAAAAAAACGCAAACTCAACTGCGCCATCCTTGTTCGTGGCAATGAAACCGGGATCCAACTGCGGAATGAACTTGCAGCCCAGCCCGGTTTTGACCCGGGAGATTTTATCTGGGAAGGCGATGAAAGCATTGCCAATGACCGGATCAACGGCGGCTTGCTTGCGCTGCTTTATTACCTTCAGCATCCGGCAGATACATACTCGGCTGAATTACTGCGGATGGACCCGGTTTTGCAAAAACTCCTGCCGGAAACAGACGAAGAATTTACAGCGGCTCACGCAAAATTGGCCGAACAGGGATTAACGGGGTTTCTGTGCAGTTGTTTCCGGAAAATTGCACAACAGACAGGTGACCTGCCCGGCAATTCTGCTGATGCCTTGCTGAATGCGGCGCGAGAATTTGAAGCTGCCAATCCGCAGTGTGATCTGGCGGAATTCCGTGAATTTGCCCGGTTACGGAAACGCAGCGAGGCCGCTCTTGCCGGAAAAATCCGGCTGATGAGTATTCACCACAGTAAAGGTCTGACCTTTGATGTGACATTTTACGCCATGTTCCCGGAAAAACACGGTAATTTCCGGACGCTGGATCACTCCGGAGTATTGATTGGCGAAAATTGGCTGCTCCATCAGGCGGGATTGGCAGGATTGACCTTGCCATCCATTCATCAGGCGGCAGAAGAGCGGGATTCCATCCGGAAATTTGAAATGCTCTGCCTATTGTATGTGGCACTGACCCGTTCCAGACATGAAGTCCAAATTTTGATCCCGGAATTAAGCAGGGACAAATGGAAATATTATCATCCGGAAGTCAGCGAGCTGAAAAAATTCAAAGAACGCAAAACGATTGCAGAACAGGAAAAATTAAGCTTCAATCCGTCCGATCTTGTTTTTGATGCCTTCTATCAGGAAGAAAATGTCTTCCCCGTAAACGCCCCCCTGCCTGTACGGGGAGAACAGGGCTGTGCCATTCTGGCACGGGAATTCGGCAACAGCCGGTGGTTTGAAGCTCTTCCCAAGGCTCCGCCACAGGTGCCAGTAGAACTCTTCACGGTCCCGGAAAAAGTCAGCCGCCCAACAAGACCATTCCGGGCAAATCCAAGCAAACAGGACGAAGAGGCGTTTCCACAATTCCGCTTTCCCTCCCGAACCGGCAATTACAGTACCGGAACGGATTTTGGTACGGCAGTTCACTCCTTTTTTGAACAGGTGGAAAAATGGAGCGGATTTACCCCGCCGGAAGATACCTCCCCGGCAATTCTGCGTCACTGGCAAATTTGCAATCAACATCCGGAAATTGCAGCTCTGCTGGATCAGGAATGCGAATTATGGCGGGAGCGGAGATTTGATATTATTTTGAAAGAAGCCGGACAAAAGGTCTTTTTGAGCGGCTGTTTTGACCGGGTGCAAATTCAGAAAAATGCCTCCGGGAAACCGGAAAGTGCTGTTATTATTGACTTTAAGAGTAACGATATTTCTCCGGAAGATGTACCGGAAACGGCAAAACACTACCGGATGCAGATGCTTTCTTATCGGCGGGCTTTAGCGCAGCTTCTGCAGCTGCCGCTGGACAAAGTCGACAGTGTTTTATTGTTTACCAAAATCGGTGTTCTGCACCGGATCTCAAATGAGGATTGATATGTCACAAATGTTAAAAGCTGCTGCCTTTCTGGACCGGGACGGCGTGATCAATGAAGAAGTCCACTATCTGCATGAGCCGGCAAAGACCGTTTTGATCCCCGGCGTGGCAGAAGCGTTGAATAAAATTCATGAACACGGCTATCTTGCAGTGATCGTCACCAACCAGTCGGGGATCGCCCGGGGAATGTACGGAGAGCCGGAAATGCACTCCGTTCATGCCAAAATCAAAGAACTTCTTGCCGCTGACGGAGCGGATTTTGATGCAGTGTACTTCTGCCCGCACCCGCCCACGGCCGAATGTTCCTGCCGGAAACCCAAACCGGGAATGCTTTTGCAGGCGGCAAAAGATTTGGGGATCGATCCCGCACGCTCCTTTATGGTGGGCGACCGCGCCGGAGATATGGAGGCAGGACAGCAAGCCGGATGCAAAGCAACCTACCTTGTACGCACCGGCTATGGCCAACAAACACTGGAAAAAGGCACTCCGCAGGGTGCCGTAGTGGTCGATGATCTGTTGGCGGCAGTGAACGATTTTTTCAAAGATTGATCACCAGATCCGCCTGGGGAGTCCCAGGATTTCAGAAATAGCGTTCCGCAGGGGATGATCGGGGTGCGTGGCATTCAGCCGGTTCTTGGTAAAGCCCACCGCATACCCGGTTTCCTTATCCGCAAAACCTTCGGAACCGCAAGCCCCGCCGTGACCGAACATGCGGCCGAGATCGTTTTCCGGTCCGCACAGGGCATAGCCCAGACCGAACTTGTCCCAGCAGGCAAAATCCAGCACATCTTCAGGGATCCTGCAAAGACGGGTTGCTCCGGCAACCGTTTCCGGGCTCAAAAGCCGGACTCCATTGTAACCTGCGGGCAGCAAAGCACTGTAAAGTTTTGCAAGAGCCGTGGCATTGGCAGCTCCGTTGCTGGAGGGATTCAAACCCCCCAGCACAGCAGGATCATTCATCCGTGTCCGGGGATCCGGCGGAAACCCGGAACCGTCAATCAGAGCAACCTTCCCCATCCGTTTTTCCGGCACACCGAAAAACAGGGTATCGATATCCAGTTTTTCCAGAATCTCCTGCCGGAGCAAACTGCGGAAATCCATCCCGGATGCCAGTTCGGCAAGGTGTCCGGCAAGGATGCCGTAGGTGTACCCGTGATAATGATGGAACCCGCCGACCGTATCCAGCGGAGCCATTTTTTCCATCACGGGAACGATTTTTTCCCAATCGTACTTTTCATGCTCCGTGATCCCGGCAGGGAAATCGTATAACCCGGCCCGGTGGGAAAGAATATGCTTTACAGAAGTCCTTTCTTTCCCGTTGACGCCGTACTCCGGCCAATAATCGGTCACAAGATCATCGTAACGGATCTTCCCCTGTTCGGCAAGGATATGGATCAGGGTCGTCACCACCCCCTTCCCCACGGAAAACACCGGGAACAAGGTATCCGGGGTGATTTTTTGCTTTTGATCCGGATCAGTCCAGCCGGAACAGAGTTCACACACCTTTTCCCCGTGACGGAACACCGTCAGCTGGCAGCCGCACTCTTCACCCCGTCCGGTAAAATCATCCATCACCGTTTGCAGCTGACGAATCATGGAAAAATCAGACATTTTCAGTTTATCTCCCGGACTTTTGCCCCGATGGCGGTCAATTTATCCACCAGATTTTCATAGCCCCGATAAATCACATCCGCCTGATGGATCCGGCTGGTCCCGCGAGCCGCCAGAGCCGCAATGACCATAGCCATCCCGGCACGGATATCGGGGCTGGACATTTCCACGGCGTGCAGATTTGCCTTGCCGGTGATCAGCACCCGGTGAGGATCGCACACTACCGCCTGCGCCCCCATGCTGATCAGGCGGTCCACAAAGTAAATGCGGCTCTCAAACATCTTTTCAAAAAACAGCACAGACCCGGCAGCCTGCGTGGCGGCAACGATCGTACAGCTCATCATATCCGACGGGAACTGGGGCCACGGTCCATCGGCAATGGTCGGCAGATGCCCTCCGAAATCGTTGCGGATCACCATTTCCTGACCGGGACGGATCTCGATCCGGTCCGGCTGAAGATCCATCAGGATCCCCAGTTTCTCGAATGTCCGGCGGATCATCCAGTAATTCCGGCAGGGACCTGTTCCATGGAGGACCAGCCCGCCGCCGCAAACCGCCGCCAGAGCAAGGAAACTCCCGGCTTCGATGTGATCACCCTGTACGGTGTATTCCACGCCGTGCAAAGACTCCACGCCGTCGATTTCGATCACATTGCTGCCATGCCCGGAAATCTTTGCCCCCATGGCGTTCAACATATTGGCAAGGTCACACACATGCGGTTCCCCGGCGGCATTGTAGAGCGTGGTATGGCCGGAAGCGGTGGCGGCGGCGATCAGAATCTGCTCCGTTGCCGTCACGCTGGCTTCATCCAGAAACATTTCGCACCCGGCGAGGCGGCCTTTGGAGGAAAAACGGTAACATCCGTCAAACTTCATGGAGCCGCCCAATTTTTCCAAACCGTAAAAGTGCCCGTCCAACCGGCGGCGGCCGATCACATCCCCGCCCGGAGGCGACAAAACAGCCCGTCCGGCACGCACCAGAAGCGGAGCGGCAAAAAGAATACTGGTCCTGTTCCGGCTGCAAAGTTCCCGGGAAATCGTTGCTGTTTTGATTGCCGGACAGCAAATACGCAAAGTATGATCCTGAAAATCCGCCTCCGCCCCCAGACTGCGGGCAATATCCAGCATGGTACGCACATCCAGAATATCCGGAACATTATGCAATATCATCGGTTCGGAAGTCAGAAGACACGCCGCAATCATGGGCAATGCCGCATTTTTATTTCCGCTGACAGAAATTTCCCCCTGGATCCCGGCTCCGCCTTCCACTTCCAAACTGCGCATGTGTACCTCCATAAAAAAATAAAACGCTTTTCAGGGGTAATATACAACGGTGCAGTTCAAATACAAGAAGAAAATCCTGCTTTTCCAAAGGAAAAACCAGTCTTGTATTTCCGGCAAAAAGCAGTATATTAAAAGTATGAAAAGTATCCGATCCATCTTTCAAAGCAATGTGCCCTCTCCTGATTCCGGCAGTCTGATCCGCCGGGATGGATTCACCGTGTTTGCCGCCCCCGGAACAGAAATGCCGGAAGGTTTTCCGGAAAATATTGCACGGGAAAAGGTATTGAAGGAATCCGGGTCCGTGGCGGCTTATCTTTGCGGCGGGGGGAAATACTTTTGCAAAATTTACAAGTTCAGAAATTTTCTCCACTCCCTCAAGCGCACCTTCCGCACACCACGGGCATTCCGCTGTTTTGCGGGAGCGCAACTTCTTGCGGAATATGGATTTCAAACGCCGAAACCCATAGGAGCGGCAGTCCGTTACAGAGGTAGCGTCCCCCTTTATCAAATCCTTCTTACAGAAAGCCTTCCGGAAAATACAGTCTATCCGGGAAACGAGTTCAAACAGGCTGGGTTTGATGAGGCTGAAAACATGCTGTGCGCCCTTGCCGCATTTGCCGCAAAACTGCATCAGGCCGGATTCATCCACGGCGATATGAGTTTGCGGAATTTTTATTTTATTCCGGAAAAAAACACCTTTGGCGTCATTGATTTGGATGGGATCTGCCACTACCCTGCCGGAGTTCCGGCAAAAGCGGCGGCCCGTGAAGTTGCCCGGCTGATCGCCAGCGCATACCGCAGTACCGCACTGAAAGATCCTCCCCGTCAGAAATGGCTGGAACTGGTTTTGCAAAGTTACCGGGAAACAGGCGGATCCCCCCTCCCCGTCAAACCCCTTTGCCGCACGATCGACCGCCTGCAGCAGCACCGGGACCACCCGGTATGGAAAGGTTGAAAATCTCTTTTCAGGTGGTATATTAGAAACCATTACCCAAAGGATATTTTATGATTTGCGATGGACCGCTGTCCCGGGCGCAGCAGCTCAAGGGACAGCTTATGATGCATAAATTCAATCTGCTCAACGGTTTTTCCTACATGTGTCTGGGGGAAACGGTCATCATTCTTTTTGCCGTAAAACTGGCATGCCCCAACAGTATGATCGCTATTCTGGGTGCCATGGCGCAATTTGCCTTTTTGATGATGCCGCTGGGTAAAATGATCACAGCCAGGATCGGGGCGGCACGCAGTCAGGGCACATTCTGGGTCTGCCGCAACATTGCCGCCCTGATAGTGGCATCTGCCGCCCTGTGGGAATATTTCAATCTGCACCAAACCGCCCAATGGGCCATTTTGCTGGGAGCGTTTTTCTTCTACGGCTTCCGTGCGGCTGGAGCTATTATGGCAAAACCCCTTGCGGGCTGTCTTACCGAAGAATGGGAACGGGCAAGTTATTTTGCAAAAAATACGGCGGCATTTCATATTACGAATCTGACAGCATTGATCCTTGTCAGTATCATTCTCCGTTATACAGACTCCATCTGGACTCTGACCTGCATCATCATCACCGGTTCCATGGTAGGGATCACCTCTTCCCGATATTTACGGCAAGTAGATGAAACCAGAGCCATCCGGGATGCCGCACGGCGCCCCATCTGGCAGAATCTAGGTCATGCGTGGCGAAACAGTCACTTCCGCAGTCTGCAATATGCCCAGGTGGGCTTTGCCGCAACCGCCATCATGCTTATCCCCATGAGCTTACTGACACTGAAACGAGGCTGCCATGTCAGCGATACAGGGGCATTGCTTTACACACTTGTTCTGTTTGCAGCCGCAACAGTGATGAGTTATTTTACAGGGAAAGTGATCAACCGTTTCGGAGTCCGGAAAGTCATTATTCTCTGTCAGGCATGCCGTCTTCTGATCCCATGGTTCTGGATCCTGATGCCGGAACCCTTTCTCCCCGGACTTGCCGCCATCCCCTTTCTGTTAAGCGGCATGTCGGGGGTCGGCAGTAATGCGACAGCGCAGTATTTTCTGCGGGCATTGCCGGTACAATCACAGGTGATCGGGTCCATTCTTTCGGCGTTGATCGGAGAGGCTCTTGCCGGTTTTGTGGGGATGCTCTGCGCCTCCGGGCTTATGAAACTTGCAGAACATCTTGCGCAAGGTTCCACCAGTGGATTCATGCTGTACCGGATCTATTTTATGCTGGCATTTATGATCTGTGCAACATTGTGTTTCTACCCCGTTCTGAAGCTGAAGCGTTTTGCAGAAAAAAAGGCGTGCCCCGCCTGAAACAATGTTTTATTTGAAAAGCTGTGTACTAAACAATGACTGATTTTTCTATATAGCAATTTATTTGCTGTGCACTTGGTCTCTGCGAGGCTGGGTTCAGCGCACTTCTTACGCTGAACCGCAAGGCCCCGGAAAAAATCGCAAGCTGATTGCTTGCTGATTTTTTATTGGAGCG
>JAFTIA010000032.1 GCA_017457105.1 Lentisphaeria bacterium
CATTGCAACGATACAGGACACGAGATCATCTTCAATAATGTTTTTGCGGATTTCGCCTTCGCCGCCGGATTGGGACGAAAGAGAACCATTCGCCAACACCATGCCGATCTTGCCGTTGGGAGCCAGGTGGTGGATCATGTGCTGAAGCCAGGCAAAGTTTGCATTGCCTGACGGCGGCACACCATATTTCCAGCGGACATCATCTTTCAGGCGATCAGCGCCCCAATCGGAAAGGTTGAAGGGAGGATTTGCCATCACAAAGTCAGCTTTTAAAGTCGGGTGACAGTCATTGAAGAATGTATCAGCGTTATAATTTCCCAGATTTGCTTCAATACCCCGGATCGCCAGATTCATCTGTGCCATCTTCCAGGTGGTCGGGTTGGAGTCCTGACCGTAAACCGAAATATTGTTGATATTGCCCTGGTGGTTTTCCACAAACTTTGCCGACTGCACAAACATGCCACCGGATCCGCAGGCAGGGTCGTAAACGCGGCCGTTATAAGGTTTCAGGAACTCGACCAGCGTTTTCACCACACAAGCTGGCGTGAAAAATTCGCCGCCTTTCTTACCTTCCTGTTCTGCAAACATAGCAAGGCAGTATTCATAGGTGCGGCCCAGAATGTCGCGGGTGTCGCCATGATCTTTCATTTTGATGTTGGTGAAAAGATCCACCACATCACCCAAGCGGCGTTTGTCAAGTTCCGGGCGGGCAAAGTTTTTCGGCAGGATACCTTTCAGCCTGATGTTTTCCTTTTCAATCAGAATCATCGCATCGTCAATGGTTCTGCCGATTTCAGGAGTATGAGCCGCTTCTGCAATCTTTGCCCAGCGAGCCTCCGCCGGAACGAAGAACACATTACAGGAGGTGTATTCGTCCCGATCTTCCGCAAAGTCCGGATCTTCCGCCATAAGTTCATTATAGCGGGCCTCAAATTTGTCCGAGATATATTTCAGAAAGATAAGCCCAAGAACCACCTGTTTGTATTCAGCGGCGTCCATATTTCCGCGAAGAATACAGGCGGCATCCCAGATCTCTTTCTCAAAACCAATATTCGCAGTGTTTTCTGTCATGTTTTATCTCCTTGAGAGTTTTTGTCTGCCCGTAATATATACTCGTCACCTGGACATCTAACGTTCACTCTTTCGCTCTTTTGTTTGACAATTCCCTTATTCTGTCGCCGGATTTAGCGTTTTTTGTCGATTTCACAATATATTCTTGCAGAACTGTAATTGCAAAGGTGATCCCTGAAAAACAGGAATTTTTGTTGATCATTTCAGGTAATTCAGAAATTCAATATTATACAAGCGGCTTCAGACGCTTGTGCTTCATATTGGCGAAAGCAAATGTTTCATATAGTGGAGTGAAACGGAACTATGCTTCAGCCGTCTTCGCCCTGCGGGCTACGCCGTGCCAAGTCTGAAAAGGCGTTTTTATGAAGCACGCCTGACGGCGTATGAAGCACGCCTGACGGCGTATGAAGCACGCCTGACGGCGTATGAAGCACGCCTGACGGCGTATGAAGCGACACCTGCGGTGCATGAAGCGGCACTGCGTGCCATGAAGCAAAGCCCTTTCAGGCTTCATGTTTTTTTGCCCTTTCGGGCAAAAAAAATGGTACACCCGGCGAGATTCGAACTCACGACCTTCTACTCCGGAGGCAGACGCTCTATCCAGCTGAGCTACGGGTGCAACACGCTTCTAAATATAGCATCCATTTCCGGTTTTGCAACTCTTTTCTTGCGAAATCTTGCAAAAATTCCGGAAATGTATGGGATAGATGCCTTTTTTCCGCCGCTGCGGCATGTTTGCCGCTTACTTCTCCAACAGCTCTTCCGGCATGGGGGCAAACCCTTTCCAGCCGCCGAAAAGATCCCGCCAGCACTTCGCCGTGGCCGCTTCAAATTCTTCAGGCAGTTTCCCCGCAAACGGCAATGCCGGTGCATTGGCCGCCTTCAGCAGAAATTCCGCCGAAATATCCGCCACCTGCGCTATCAGGTCAAAAGATACTTTGGTAAGATCATCGTCCGGACGGTGGTGGAAATAACGCCCCGTGGCACAGTTTTCCCGCCCGAACCAGAATGCCGGCAGACCCGCCGCACAGAAGGGAAAATGATCCCCGTACGGACAGAGTTCTGTACTTTCCGTAAAATAGTAATCCCGCTTGTGGGCGATTTCCGTCAGCAATTTGCGCGCCCGTGCATCGCATTGCCACAGCATGGTGTTCCAGCCGACTTTGGAGGAGGCACTGTCCACATTCACCATGAATTTACCTTGCGCCGCAATTTCCCTGCGGTGTTTGCGGACGTATTCGGCACTCCCCACGGACAACTGTTCTTCCGCTCCGAAAGAGATGAATTTAATAGTCCGTTTCCGTGGCTCTTCTGCCAGCAGCCGCAAGGTTTCCATGGCGGTGCATACCCCCATGGCGTTATCGTCTGCACCCACACTGCCCGCCTGGGTATCGTGGTGCCCGCCCATATACAGGATCCCCGCCCCGGGATCACTGCCGTAAAGAGTTGCCACCACATTGCCGGAAGTGGACTGCCGCAGGCCGCCAACGATTTTCAGCCGGGCATCGGTGGCTTTTTCATCAACCCACCTGATCACATCCAGATACGCCACATTCATTACCGGGAGTGCCCCGTATTTCCGTACATACGCCGGGAAAAGACCGTCCGCCAGAGCGCAGTTCGCCGGGTAACGGGTATCTGTCATCAGTACAAATGCGGGCTTGGCTTCCAGAAGTCTGCGGTAGTGATCCGGCGTTTCAATGTGTGTTCCCCAGAAAACGACCACTTTATCTTTCAGATAGCTCAAATCTGCCCTCTGGAAATCGGTTTGAGGCGCAAAATAAACGATTTTGCCGGACAATGTTTTTCCGTGCGTCCCCGGTGCCGAGCCGAAAAGCGAGGCGGGGAATTTCTGCCATTTGCCGCCGATCCTGATTTCCAGAACTTCACTTTTTACATCCCGGCAGATCACGGGAAATTCTTCAATGCTGCACTCATCTGCCGCCAGTGCAAACTGGTCTGCAATATATTCCATGGCAGCACGGTCCTCGGCGGACCCTGCCAGCCGCAGCCCCACCTTTTCCACCAGATGAGTCATATCCTTGCGGATTCTGGAAACGGATGCTTTTTTCATGCTTTTCTCCTCTGATATGCCACTTCGTTATTTTTTCAATCCTGCGATTGCCTCTGCCGCATCCGGGGCCCGGAATACGCTGGTCCCCGCCACAAGAATGTTGCTGCCGGAATCCCGGCACAAAAGGGCATTGCCTTCCTGAATGCCGCCATCCACCTGAACATGGACCGTCAGGCCGCGTTTCCGGATCTCTTCCCGGACCGCCCGGACTTTCGGCATCATGTCCTGCATGAATTTCTGGCCGCCGAACCCCGGTTCCACAGTCATGATAAGTACCATATCCACCTTGTCCAGATAGGGGAACACCGCTTCCGCCGGAGTCGCGGGCTTGAGGGAGATCCCCACGGTACACCCGGCTGCCCGGATGGCGGAGATCACCTCTTCTGCCGGATCACCGGATTCCAGATGGAACGTCAGATGATCCGCACCTGCTTTGGCAAATGCTTCCGCATACCGGGCCGGGTGGGCGATCATCAGATGAGTGTCAAAAAGAAGCCCGGAAATTTTCCGCAAAGAAGCAATGACCGGGATCCCGAAAGAGATGTTCGGGACAAAGATCCCGTCCATCACATCCAGATGCAGCATATCCGCCCCGGCATCGGCAATGCGTTTGACCTCCTCCGCAAGTCTGCCAAAGTCTGCCGCCAGCAGCGACGGGCTGACCAATATATCCTGATTGGAAAGTTCTTTTAAATTCCGCATAGTATCTCCTTAAAAATACGGTCACTGACCGCTGTAATCCTTCAGCAGTTTTTCAATTTCCGGAAAGACCCGGGCAATATCAAACACATTTTCGCCCAATCGGTTGCGGTGCCGGATATCCGGTGAATACTGCAAAATCATCCGCACCGTATCCGGGTTTTGGAAGTATGCCGCCTGCATCAGCAGGGAGTTTCCCTGTTCATTTTCTGTATCCACCGGGAAATGATTTTGCAGCATATCTTCCAGTTCCGCAGTCTGCCCCAGTTCCGCACAGCGGAATGCCTGTTTTTTCTGCCAATCACTGACCGGCTGTGCTATCTGTTTCTGCCGGATGGGGGCGGGCGAGATCTTCCGTGCCAGCGTGTAGCCGGAAAGCCCGCTCAACAAAATAGCCAAAATCATCAATGCCAGAATCCTGCCCATATGGGGTCCGGCAGTTTGTTCTGCTGCTGCAAGATGCTGTGTTTCAGAGGTTTTTTGCGGTTCCTGAATCTCCTGCAATGTCCGCAAAACTTCCGGCCACGAGGGGCGGTCCGGCACATAACGCTGGAGCATCCTGCTGATAAGTCTGGACATCGCCGGCGGCACTTCCGGCACTTTTTGGTGGACCGGCGGCGCATTTTCCATTTGGTGCAGCCGGAGGATCTCTGCGGGAGTCCCGTCAAAAGGTGCCGACCCAGTCAGCATTTCATACATCATGATCCCGAGACTGTAAATATCTGCGTGGAAATCTGTTTCGCCCAAAGTGGTATTGACCAGTTCCGGGGCGGCGTAAAGGGGCGTACCGATAGCGGTATCCACATGGTTTTCCTGTCTGGCCGCCTGCAAGCCAAGGTCCAGAATACTGACACTGTTGTCTTCCTGCCGCAGCATGATGTTGGCAGGTTTCAAATCTCCGTGAGTCAAATTGGCTGTACGCCATGCGTAGTTCAACGCATCGGCGATCGCCATGGCGATTTTCCGGACTTCTTCTGCCGGAAAGGTTTTCCGTTTGGAAAGGTGTTCCTCCAGGGTGCGCCCTTCCACATATTCCATGACTGAATAGGGACATTGCCGGTCGGTTTCCCCGGCGGTGTAAATACGGGCGATATTGGGATGGATCAATTTTCCTGCGGCCCGGACTTCGGAAAAAAACAATCTTGCCGACGCTTCGTCGTCCAGAGTGCTGTTCGTCATCAATTTCAATGCGGCAGTGCGTTGGAGCCGCAGTTGTTGAGCCAGATAAACCGTGCCTGTGGCGCCTTTTCCCAATTCGCCGATGATACGGCAGGTGCCTTCGATTTTGCCCGTCATTTCTCCTGCGGGCCGGACCCCGCAGCAGGGGTGCCGCCCGGAGGCACTGACTGCCTTCGGGTCATAGGGGCGTTTGCAGAATTCGCACTGGATCAGAGACATGGTTTTTCCGGTGTTTAAGTTTCAACGCCCCGCAACGGCGTACCGGGCGGGGCGGATGGTTAACAGCAGCCCCGGTGGACGGGACTGCCGGCTGTTATTTCATGATTCAGCGACGGACCAGCAAATCTTCCACGGAATCCCCGGTGATCTCCCAGGTGCGGCCGTCGATAACGGTGCACTTGTCGCTGGCGGGAACGGCACAGCGTTCCACCATTTCGTAGCGGAGCGTGGCAGGATATTCCACCTTGACCGGCTTCACACGGCGGCGGCCCTTGACGGCATCCATTGTCATGGACTTGATCAATTCATGTGCCGCAGACGGGATGATGAGCCGGGTGCCCTGACTGCTGTAACTGGTTTTCACCTGACAGGCGCGGACATTCTTGATCCAGAGGACCGCTTCCTTGCACGCCTTGTCATCGCCGGTGACCAGAATGACCGGGACTTTATGTTCCGCCGCAATCGCCGCATCAATACCGATTTCGCCGACCTTGCGGTCGTTCAGCCACATATTCTGAATGGTTTTGGAGGAATAAGAGTGCTCCAGCAGTGCCGCTTCTGTACCGGCCATGGCGTGATACCCCAGCAGGATCAACCCTGCCGCCCCTTCGATGTCGGGGAAACGTTCGCCGGGAGTTGCACCCTGGATCAGCGTGGCACGGGGATCGATCAGGGAGGGGTCGAGGTTCACACCGCACCCGTGACCGTCACGGACGATGACTTCCTTGGCTCCCGCATCGAAGCAGCCTGCAATACAGGCATTGATGTCCTGCGCCATAAAGCTGGCTCCGAGGGCGGCTTTGCTGCCGTTGATGTATTCGGAGTTGCTGATGCCGCTGCATCCTTCCATGTCTGCGAAAATGTAGATCTTCATGTATCCTCCTTTTGCTGAAGCTTCCTTTAAGCTCCTTTTGTGGGTATTATAGCATGGTTTAAAAAGATTGCAAGCTGGATTTTTTCAGAAAATGCGGTATGGTATGAAATATTGATGTTTTGAACTGGAAAGGAGGCCGTTTTATGGCGATTCAGGATACCAGAAAAGTGCGTATGCCCGCTGTTGCGGGACAATTTTACAATGGAAATGCGCTTGCTTTGCGGCGGGAGATCAGCACTTGTGAAGCCGCATTGCCGGAAAAGAGCAGCAGTACATTACCGGCTTCCGGCGTGATCCTGCCTCATGCCGGATATGTTTTTTCCATGCCCACAGCTTTGCGGACGCTCCGCGAGGCGGTGGGCGGCCCGTTCAAACGGGCGGTGATCCTTTCTCCGTCGCACCGGGTGGCGTGCCGGGGGATGGCATTATCGGAAGACGGGCTTTTGCGGACACCTTTCGGGGATATCATAACAGAGTGTGAACTTGCTTCTGAACTGGCGGCGGCACATCCGGAACTTTTTGTCATCCGGGAGGAGGCGCACCGGCAGGAACATGCCGTGGAGGTGCAGCTGCCGCTTTTGCAGTATTATTTTAAAGAGCTGCCGGTTCTGCCCATTGTCTGCGGAGAAATGCCGCTTCCCATGATCCGGCAGGCGGCAGAAGTGTTTTCCGGGCGGTTCGGGGCGGACACATTGTGGGTGATCAGTTCGGATTTTACCCATTACGGCAGAAATTTCCGCTATGTGCCGTTTACGGAAAACATCCGGGAAAATCTGTATAAACTTGATGGCGAAGCCGCAGAATTGATCGCCCGGCGGGATTTTGACGGATTTGTGGATTTTCTCCGGCGTACCGGGGCGACGATCTGCGGCATGTTCCCCATTTTGCTGTATCTTGCGATTTTGCAGGCGCAGGGGACGGCTGCCAAAGGGGAGATCGTAGAATACACCAATTGCGCGGATAAGACGAAGGATTGGAGCCACTGTGTCGGTTATGCGGGGATCGCGTTCCGGTGAAAGGGATCACTTCCGGCAGGAAAGCGCACCTGCGTTTGGGACGGCAGGGGGAACGACTTGCCCGCCAAGTGTATCAGAGGCGCGGCTGTGAGATCCTTGCCTGCAACTGGCGGTGCAGATATGGTGAACTGGACATCGTTGTCCGGGATGGCGGCGTACTGGTATTTGCGGAAGTGAAAACCTTGCGGCGGCATCAGGTGTACCGCCCTGCGGACAATCTCTCCCGGCGGCAGTTGATGCGGGATTTGCGTTCTGCGGCGGCATACCGGGAAATGTTCGCCTCCGGGCTTTTTCCGTGGCGGTTTGAATTGGTGGAGGTGGTGCGTAAAAACCGCTTTTCTGTTTCCATAAAAAGGACTGTTTTGCGTCATTCCTGACAAAATCTGCGGGAAATCCGGTTGCGTTCCGCTTTTTTTCCGTTATATTACATTCTGACAGTATTTCAATACAAATTCAGAGAAAAGGAGTGGATGTATGACATCTCCCATTGCATTGTGGCCGGACCGGCCTTTGGAAGACGGAAAAAAAGTTCCGGCCCTGACGCCGTATCTTCTCCCCGGCGATGATCCCCGTCCGGCAGTACTTGTGATCCCCGGCGGCGGCTATGCTGGGGTTTGTGTATCCACGGAAGGGCGACCCATTGCCGAAGCATTCAATGAACTGGGCTTTCACGCATTTGTGCTGATTTACCGTACCGCTCCGGATCGCTTTCCGGCGCCGCTTCTGGATGGCTTGCGGGCCATGAAAATCATCCGGGGCAGGGCGGAAGAGTGGAAAATTTTGCCTCATGAGATCCTTGCCTGCGGTTTTTCGGCGGGGGGGCATCTTGCCGGAACGCTTGGGTTGATCCCGGAAGAAGCGGATGCTTCCTGCGGGGATGCGTTTGACGGTGTGGATCCCCGTCCGGATGCGCTGATCATGTCTTATCCGGTGGTTTCCTTTGAGCCATGGGGGCACCGGCCTTCGGCGGAAAATTATTGCGGAACGGTGACGGAACAGGATGTGGCCCGGTTCTCGCTGGAAAAACGGGTGACGGACAAAACCCCTCCCATTTTCCTCTGGCACACCGTGCGTGATCAAATGGTTCCCTATCAGAACAGTATGGCTCTGGCGGAGGCCATGGCAAAAGCAGGGCGGCCCTGTGAATTTCACCTGTTTCCTTACGGCGACCATGGAATGCTCAAGGGGGTGGGGACTGCCGATGTGTTTTCATGGATGAAACTTGTGCCGGGCTTCTGGGAAACCTGCCGCTGTTCCGGTGAGCCGGATTTCCGTGAACGCTACACCCACGCTTATCAGGTGGAGGCAGAGAAAAAACGGCAAGCCGCACAGGAGGCGTAATGCATTATATCGGCTTGTTTCCCATCATTCTGGTGGCGGCAGTGGCGACATGTCTGTTGTTCCGGGACCGGTTGAAACTGACGGAAACTTCCGCCAATCGCTGGTATCTGGGGTTCAGCGTCGTGGTTTTCTGCATTTATTTTCTGCTCGGCTGGTGGAAGTACGGGGCGTTCCAGTTCGGATTATGGGATTTCGGGATTTATGATTCTTTCCTGCACAACACTGCTTTCGGGAAAGGTTTCATGACGGACTTCCGGGGCGGGTTGTACGATCACTTTTCCCCGGCGATCCTGATTTTGGTTCCTTTTTATTGGTTGTGTGATACGCCCATGCATCTGGTGTGGTTCCAATCTCTTGCCATGGCGGCGGGGATCCCGGTAATGTATCTTCTTGCCAAAAAATATCTGCGGAATCCTGAACTTGCCCTGGTGCTGGCGGGGATGTATGCCCTGAATCCCTATTATTCCCGTCTGGTATTGTACGATTTCCACAGTGAGTGCATGTTTCCTGCGGTTTTTCTTGGCGGTTTTCTGGCGTGGGCGTATCATAAACGCAGACTTGCCATGGTTCTATGGATGGGGTGTTATCTTATGAAAGAGGATTTTGCCATTCCTCTGGCTGGGTTGGGCTTATATTTCCTCTGCCGGAAAACAACGTGGAAATATGGAGCTGTTTTGTTGGCATGGAGTGTGGTGATGACGCTTTTTGTGCTGAAAGTGTATTTCCCGCTTTTGAGTGATACGGGGTATTGGCATTACGGGCGTTATGAACTTTTTGCTTCCACGGCGGGCGAAACGTGGCAGAACGCATGGCGGATGATGGGCCGCATCTGCTGTCCGCAGTCCGGGACGGTTTTGCTGACACTGCTTCTGCCCTTTGCCCTGCTTCCGGTATTGCATGGCAGGATGTTTCTTCTGGTACTGCTGCCCACGCTGGGGATCCAGCTTGCTTCTTCGGCAGATCACCAGAATTTGCTTGTGAGCCACTATTCTTCGGCATTGATCGGGGTGGTCCCGCTGGCGGCATTGTGGGGGATGCGGGTTTTGCGGCGTTATGCGTGGAAAAAACATTTCTTTTCCCTGCGGAATTGCCGGATCGCCGCACTTTTTCTGCTGGTTCTGGCAGGGGGATACCACATTACCTGCTGTGATTTGCCGCTGACACGCTATTACAATTATGTGCATAAATGGGACAGTAAATATCACTTCGGCTTGCTGTCATTGCCTTTGCGTCCGGCGTATTATCAGGCTATGCTGGAACAGGATGCCCGCGGGGCTGAATTGCAGGACGTTTTGAAGATGATCCCTGCCGGCAGTTTGATTGTTTGCCAGAATGAACTGGGGTGTCCCCTGCTGCGGACGCACCGGGTACGCAGTATGCCGGGACCGGCGGAGGGGGCGGATCATTTTCTTTTCAGCGGCGCATTATACTCCGGATATGATGAGGCGGGAATGTTGAATTGGCGTGTATCAAATTGCGCCCGGAATCCTGCGTATGAGCGGGTTTATTTTGACAAAGATATTCTGTTGTTTGCCCGGAAAAAGGATGTGTCAAAATGAAAGTCCCTGAATTGCTTTCTCCTGCAGGAACGCCGGAAACCGCTATGGCGGCATTCGACGGCGGGGCGGATGCCGTTTATTGCGGTCTGGGGCGGTTCAACGCCCGTGAGCGTGCCGGGAATTTTACGCCGGACTCCATGGGGCGAATCATTGAATACGCCCGCCGGAACGGAAAAAAAGTTTATCTGACCTTGAACACGCTTCTGCGGGAACAGGAATTGCCCGCTTTGATGGAGTTGCTGGACGAGGTCAACATTCTTGCCCCGGATGCGTTGATCGTGCAGGATCCCGGAACATTGTATCTGGCACAGACCTATTTTCCTGATCTTCGGCTGCATGCCTCCACCCAGATGGGGTTCCATAACTCTGCCGGATTGCGGATGGCGGCGGGGCTGGGGGTTCAGCGGGTGATCCTGGAACGGCAGGTCACGCTGGCGGAACTGCAAAAAATCATGAAAACTGCGCCGCTGGAAGTGGAGGTTTTTCTCTATGGTTCACTGTGCTGTTCCCTTTCCGGGAGGTGTCTGCTGTCCGCCTTTACGGACGGGGAAAGCGGCAACCGGGGGCGGTGCAAACAGCCCTGCCGCAGACGGTGGAACGGGCGTTTTCAACTTTCTCCTGCGGACTTGAACGGTATGGATCTTCTGCCGGAATTGCGGCAAATGGGGGTGGCATCCCTTAAAATCGAGGGGCGTTTGCGGCCGCCGGAATATGTGTGGAAAACCGCCAGGGCATTCCGTCTTCTTCTGGATGGGCCGTTGGAGCCGGAGCCGGAACGGCGGGCAGAAGCGGAAATGCTTTTGAAATCTGCCGCTGGCCGCCGCCATTCTGCCGGGTTCTTTTTTCCGGGGGAATGGAAAAGTCTGATCCAGCCGGAGCGTGTCGGCACATTTGGTATCCCTGTGGCGGAGGTTGCCGGGGGCAGGGGGGACAAGTGGGATATCCGGACTGTCGGCCGTCTGCATCTGGGGGACCGCCTGCGTGTGGTACCGCCCAACGGGGGGGACGGAGAAACTTTTTCTCTGGTCAGCCTTGCCGTGAACGGCAAAACGCAAACGGTGGTGCGTGCCGGGGTGACGGGGCGGATCGCTATTCCCGTTCCGGTCAGACCGGGAGATATGCTTTTTAAAATCGGGGAGAATGGATTTGATTTTACCCGGCGGCTGAATGCTTTGCCGGAACGGACGATGCCCGTGGATCTTCAAATCACAGCCACGGCGAAAATGTGGCGTGTCACTGCACAAAATGTGGTTTGGGAGAAAGCAACGGCTTTTGCGCCGCCGGAAAAACATGCTGTTCTGCCGGAAATGATCCGGGAGGCGTTTTCTTCCGGAGTTCCCGCCCCGTGGCGTGCCGGGAAGGTGACTGTGGAGTTGCAGGGTTCTTTCTTTGTTCCTGCGGCGGATTTGAAGAAACTCCGGCGGGAATTCTGGGAATTTGCAGTGTCGGGATTGCCGACTTCTCCGGCAGGGCAGGGGAAGTCTCTGCTGGATTTTTATCATGATTATCAGCCATCCGCAGAGCCTTTGCCGCCGTTGCCGCCCGCAGAAATGTATTCCATTCCCGGCTTTTGCGCAGAGGGGGATTTGAAGCGGGAGAAAGCGCGGATTTTACAGGCGTACGATCGTGGGGTCCGCCGTTTCCGTGCGTGTTCGTGGTATGCGTTGGATTTGTTGAAAGATCTTTCAGATATTGAAGTCATCACGGCTTTCCCTGTGCCGGTGGGGAATTCTGCGGGGACACGGTTTTTAAAGAAACTGGGCGTTTGCGGAGCGGAGGCCGACCCGGAATTGAATGAAACGGAGTTGACTGATCTGCAAAAATACGCCGTTATTCCAGTTTGGCAGAGTGCCGGAGGCGTTCCTGTTTTGGCGACCCGGCTCCGTTTGCCCGCAGGTGTCTGGACTGGGACCCGGGGCAGTGTGCGGGTGGAATGGGATCAAAAAGAGGGGCTGTCCAAAATTTTTGCCGGGAAAAATGCAGATTTTTCAGATAAAAAGTAAAAAAAACATTGATATTTATTTCAAACACACTACATTAAGCAGGTGAAACGATCTAAACTCCATATTGGAAAGGAAAAGATGATGAAAGATAAACTCAATTCGATCAATGTGGTGGCAGTTGGAGTCAGCGGCCGCGGCAAAGGGATGTTGCGTCGTCTGCTGCCCATGGAAGATGTTAATATCGTCGGGATTTCCGACCTTTATGAAGACCGGATGGAAGAAGCGGCTGCGCTGGTGGAAGAAGCCCGTGGCGTGAAGCCGGTTCTCAAGCGGGATTATCGCGAACTTCTGGAAATGGACGGAGTGGATGCTGTGATGACAGCTGCGTCCTGGACGGCTCATGCCCGGATCTGCCTTGATGCCATGAATGCGGGGAAATATGTGGGGACCGAAGTCGGCGGAGCCACTTCCATTGAAGAATGTTGGGAACTTGTCCGGACATCGGAGCGCACCGGGATGCCCTGTATGATGCTGGAAAACTGCTGCTACGGCCGTCCGGAAATGGCGGTGTTGAACATGATTTCCAAGGGGATGTTCGGGGAATTGATCCATGCGGAAGGCGGTTACCGCCACGATTTGCGGGATGAAGTGTGCATGGGGCGAGAAAACCGTCATTACCGTCTTGCCAATTATCTGAACCGTACCGGCGATGTGTATCCCACCCATGAATTGGGTCCCATCGCCAAGTATCTGGGGATCAACCGGGGGAACCGGATGGTTTCTTTGAGTTCCATGGCGTCCAAGGCGCGCGGTGCAGCTGCATGGGTGGCGCAGCATAAGCCGGATGATGAATATTTGAAGGGCAGAGAATTTGCGTTGGGCGATATCGTGGTTACGAATATCAAGTGCGCCCACGGGGAAGTGATCACGCTGTACCATGATACTACGCTGCCCCGTCCGTACAGCCGCGGGAACCTGCTGCAGGGGACCAAGGGGATCTGGATGGAAGATAAGCAAGGTGTTTATTTTGACGGTGTGAGCCCGAAACCCCACGAATGGGAATCCATTGAAAAGTATTACAAGCGTTATGACCATCCGCTGTGGAAGAAATACATCCGTGAAGGGGTGAAGGAAGGTCACGGCGGCATGGACCATCTGGTACTGCGTGGTTTTGTGAATGCGGTAAAGAAACAGATCCAGACGCCGATCGATGTGTATGACACGGCATCCTGGATGGCGATCACCACTTTGAGTGAAGACTCGGTAAATATGGGTGGGTTGCCGGTAGCGATCCCGGATTTCACGAACGGGCGCTGGATCGAACGGGAACCGTCGCCGGATACGCCGTTCAACCTGGATCGTGTCTGCCGGGCGGCATACCTGTAAGATCCTGAAATGAATCAGCGGGACTTCTCTTGTAAGAGGGAGGTCCCGTTTTTTTATGGGGGAGGCATTTGCAGAAATGTGAAAGATGTGCTATATTATGGGATGAAACACTTTGGGGGTGTTCCGGATTCGACCGGCCTGACAGGGTGTTGGCTGCATGTCGAGGATGATCGTTGGCCTCGTTAAACATCGGTCAAAACGATAACTGCGAACGAAGAGTACGCACTGGCTGCCTAATTAGGCGCAGCCACGCTGCCGTGTTTGAGGGATGCTAGAACACCGCGGCGTCGATTAGCGTCCTGGCTTTGGACAATCGTCATTCGGTTCAAGGTGAGATCAAAGGAATGAATAGTCTGGATTCAGGCCTGCCGGTTGGCTTCGATGAAGGACGAAAAAGATCAAAGATCGGATAAACATGTAGACGCCTTCGCTGAGTCTCGCTGACACAGGGGTTCAACTCCCCTCACCTCCACCAAAAATTCAAGCCGCCAAAAGGGCGGCTTTTATTTTTGGTGAACGAAGCCGCAAGGCTTCACTTCACGCTTTGGGCAACTTGCCGCATAAGCGGCAATCGCAAAAGCTCTTCACATCTTCACGCGGCGACAGCCGCTCTTCACTAAAACTCAGGCAACGCCTTGCTTGTGAAGACGTTTCATTCCGCTTACGCTCCATTACACTTGTGAAGAGGTCAGCTTGCGCTGCCCGTGAAGTTTTCTCCCTTGCGAGAGTCAGGATTGTGTAATTTTTTTATTTTAAGCAGAGATGTCAGTTGCAAAGTATATTTGAGAGAAAACCCTCATTTTCTCTCAAAAATCTCTCTCCCGTCTCCGTTTGTACTCCGCCGCGGCAAGCTGTCTCGATACCCCGTGTCGTGACAAATTACCCTTCCGCCGCCGCTCAAAGAGCTATGGCGGGACAAGCAAAAGGGGTGGATTTTCAGAAGAACTGATTTTACCATACCAATTTGATTTCAGAACTATTCCAAAATTATTTTAGATACACTTAAATCGACAACCTGCTCATTCTTGAATACAACGCCTTCGGACTCCAGCAGACGTCTTTGAGCCTCAATACCGCCGAACGCGTATGATCGTGAAAGCTGCCCTTTACTATTGACTACCCGATGACAAGGAATATGCTCCGGATCAGGTTACTTGCGCAACGCCTTTTCCGCCTTGACAAAAGCCCTTGCCCGGATTTCTTCTATCTTCGTCCGGATGTATTCCAACTGATCCACGGCCTTTGCGGTGTTCCTGCGGTAGTTCACTTGAACATCGTCAATCAGGCTGTGCCTTCTTTGGTAGAGAACAGGGCGGGGCGTTTGAGGCGATTTGACGATTGATTCTGTCCATGCTTCTGCGGGGGCGGGGTGGGTTTGCAATCTTTGCGACTGCGTATTATATTACCACGGCTTCCGATAAGAACTATTTATTAGCAGAATAACTTCGAGGGATCAAACAGAATCATGAAAACAGTTAAAAACAAAGAATTGCTGATGGCGGCTGACTTTGCCGGTTATCCGTTGAAAGAAGCTATTAAAGAGTATCTGGAGAAAAAAGGCTGGAAAATCACCGATATCGGCGTGAAGGCTGACAGTGATCCCAATGATACTGAACTGATGTTCCATCGTATCGGTCTGCGTGTCGGTGCCATGATAACTGAAAAAGAGTTTGACCGGGCAATGATTTTTTGCGGGACCGGGATGGGGATCCATATTGCCGCCAGCAAGTGTCCCGGCGTTCATGCCGGGGTGGTGGAGTCGGTTCCCGCCGCCTTCCGTGCAATTACCGGGAATGGCGTCAATGTATTGGCCCTGGGGGCTTTTTATGTTACTCCGGAACTTGGCAAGCAATGTGCTGACGCATATCTTTACAACGATTTTGGCAGCGGATGGGAGTGGTGGCCGGACTTTGACCGTTTCCACCAGATCGCCATTGATGAGTTGAATGCTTTTGATTATGAAGAATACAAGGCAAACGGATTTAAAGTAAAGCATATTGATGACTGTCATTGCGAGCTCTATGATCGTCCGGAAGGATCATCCCCGGTGCCGCTGATGTGTAAGCGGTGAGCCGCTTTGGCCGCTTGAAGTGTATTGGAGTCGATATTTACGATGACAACAGAGCGAGAATATGTTCCTCCGGCGGAAAAGAAGCTGGCCCTTTTTCATCAGCAGAAGGTTCTCCTGGATACTTTTCTTGCCAACGGTGCCATCACTCCGGCGCAGTATGACAAAAGTTTGAATTGCCTCCGGGAAAAAATGGGGATCGGAGAAAAATAAAGAGGTGTATGGTGTCCGTCCGCATGGCTTTGAGCGAAGCGGCAAAAGCCCTTCCCGGGGGTGCGGTCTGGCAATACTTCTGCGAAAAGAATAACATTCCGCAGGACTGGGATGTGATCAACCCCATCCGTGAATACGAAAAAACCGTTCTTGTCAATCGCTGAACAAAAGAATAGGCCAGGAGCATAATGAGTTTTGCAGCAATTAAAAATTACGGTGGCGTACCGACCTTGTTTATTGACGGGGTCCCGCAGGTTGAAATGGCTTATATGACCTATTTTGACGAAGCCGGATCTTTCGGGGATTTTTACAGGGCCGGATACAAGTGCTTCTGTCTTTGTGTTTATTTCGGGGATCAGAGTTTCAAGCCCTCCAATGTGTACACGGCATTCGCCCCCGGAATTTTTACAGAAAAGGGCAAGGCGGACTATTCTCATCTGGAAAAGATCGTGGCAAATCTGCTTCGGCAGGCGCCGGATGCTAAAATATTTTTCCGGGTCAATACCTCTCCCCCCAAATGGTGGGAGGATGAAAATCCGGAGGAATTGAACGACTCCGGGGTGGAAAATCAGCCGCCCCGCTACTGCCCCGCTTCCCGGAAATACCGGGAGCAGGTCAAAGCAATGCTCCGGCAATTTATTGAATATCTGGAACGATCCAGTTTCTGTGACCACATTTTCGGCTTGCAATTGGCTGGCGGCTGTACCGAAGAATGGGGCAGCTTTGACGGCATGGCCAATACCGGAGCCGCGGCAAGGCGGGAATTTGCCCTCCGCTATCCCGGTAAAAGTTTCCAATCGCCGGAGTTTACAAGATTTCTCCATATCGCCGCCGGAGAAAACCTCTGCGAACTGGCAAAATTCACCAGAGAAACCATCAAGAATCAATGGGTGATCGGAACGTTCTTCGGATATCTCTTTGAAACCCCGGATTGGCGGTGGGGAAACCATGCCTTGCAAATGCTTCTGGCTTCGCCGGATATTGATTTCCTCTGTTCGCCATGCAGTTATATCCACCGGAAGCACCCCGGCTATACGTGGCCCTGCATGGTGCCGCATGAATCCTGCAGGAAACATGGCAAACTCTACTTTTTTGAGTATGATACCCGGACACTTTTATCACGCTTTCTGCCGGACTGTCATCCGGAAGTCTGCCGCAGTACCACTGCCATGCGGGAACCGGTCTGGCTCGGACCGCCGACGGAAGCGGAAAGTATTGAACATTTGCGCATGAACTTTGTTCAGCAAATGGCTATGGGATGTGCCTCCTGGTGGTTTGACCTGATGGGGGGCTGGTATGATTCCCCCGGACTGATTGCAGAAATGGCTCGCTTGAAAAAACTTGCAGAACCTTTTCTGCATGATGCCGATCGCACATCCATTGCTCAATGCGCGGCGTACATGGATGAAACGGCTTCCGCATTTGCGGAAGGAGATCATGTTTTTCAGTGCACGGCTTCCGGCAGAACCGCCATCAGTCAAAGCGGCGTCCCGGTGGATTATTATGAGCTGCACGATTTTGCAGATACAGTCAAGCGTTACAAATGCGTATTCTTTTTTGTAACAGCCCGGACAGCCGGACTGGATGCCGCAGAAGAATATTGCAGAGAAAATCATATTCCGTATCTTGAATTTGACGGGATCACACCGGTAACGCCCGGCGATGTCCGCAATTTGTGTATCCAAGCCGGAGCACACTGCTATTGTGCAGATTTTGATGCAGGGGTCTGGTGCAGCTGCAATATTGCCGCAGTCATTGCCCGGGAATCCGGCGTACACACATTGAGACTGCCGGAAAAACGCAAAATGATCCCGCTCTTTACCGATGGCGAAGCAATCACTTCTGACCATGCGGAGATCACGCTGAAATGCGGCGAAGTGGCCGCATTCCGCCTTGCCCCCAAATAATGCGGCACCTTGCCGGCAGGGGAAAGGAAAAACCTTTTGCGGCACCTTGCCGGCAGGGGGGGAAGGAAAAACCTTTTGGAAAAGGTTCTTTCCTTCCCCCCCTGCACCCCCGCCATCCTTTTCCAAAACTTTTTATGTTCGCTTTTTGCTCTTGAGCTACGCTCAAAAGCAAAAAGCGGGACATCCGTTTTGAAAATGAAGAAGTGCAGAAGAGAAATGCAAAGACCTGTTTGCATTCGGGGAAAGTTGAGCGTATGCACGGTAACACTGGTGGGTTTTATGCACATAATTTGCAAAAGCCGACCGCATGCCAGAGGGTAGTTTCCGCCAAAGAGTCAGCCAAAAAAAGAACTGCAACTCGCCTTTTTCAGGTAAATTGCAGTCCTTTTTTATTTGGCTCTGTACTAAACAATGACTGATTTTATGGAGCGCAGACGATTTTTAATCGTCAAGCGACGGGTCAAGGGGCGGCAAGGCTGGCGGCCGCATTGTGGCAGTGGGTACTCCGCAGGAAGTCCAGTCCAACTGTTCAAGTCTGACCGGGAAATATTTATAGAAGCATTTCAGCTCTGCGGATCACGGCTGTAAATCCTGTTCAAAAATTTCTGCCAACGTGGCGAATCGTTGAAATGTTGGCTTGAAAATAAGGCAACAGTTCAATACGCATTGCTTGACAAGTCAATGCAGTCGTGTTGGAATCCGAAGGTATCGTGTGCAGCTTGAAAAAAAATGACGGTCAATGTCTGCAATATAAATCCGGGTCAGGAAAAATGATTTGACTTTATTTGAGGCTGGAATATATTAAGAGAGATTGAACAGTATTTCTTTTTTTTAAGCAAGGAGTGTGTAAAATGCGTGTAATGCTGATGCAGGTCCCTTATCCCCGTCCCGGGGAGGCGTATAAAGTCCTCGATTGGCAGATCGAAGAGTTGAAAAAGATCCGTCCCGGGGAAACCGATCTGGTTCTTTTACCGGAAAATTCCAACTGTACCGGTTATCAGGATTTGGCAGATATGAAATCGCTGATCGCCGGGCGCGGTGCGGATTTTGTACGGGAACTGCGGGAAACGGCTGTCCGGTGCGGCTGCACTGTTATGTCCGGATTGATGAATATCGGCGAAGACGGGATCATGCGGAACCAGCTGACGGTTTTTACCCCGGAAGGGGACTCTTTTTCGCCCTACACCAAGGTACATCTGGTGGAGCCGGAAATCGCCAAGGGCATCGAAGCCGGGCCCGGGGCAACATATTTTGACTATAAGGGCGTGCGTTACGGTGCCGCCATTTGTTTTGACTATTATTACCCGGAACTTTTTGTGGAATATGCCAAGGCGCGGATCGATGTGATGCTCATTGTCAGCCATCAGCGGCAGGAACGCCCGGAGATTCTGGATATGGTGACCCGCTCCCGGGCTTTTGATACCGGGTGTACGCTTTTGCGTGTGGCTCCCGCCATGTACACGCCGGATGTCGGCGGCAAATCCATGGCTGTCGCTCCGGACGGCCGGGTCATTGCCGATGGCGGCGGCGTTCCCGGGGTGATCCGTTGTGAGATCGATGAACACGCCCGTTTCACCCGTCCCGCCTCTTTCGGGGAGCCGGATAAGATCATTGATTACCGGGAGGCTTTGCTTCTTTCCCGTTCTCATGTTGACGGGAAAAACTACTGAAAATGTATTACGGTCAGGAACAGCGTTGGGCGGATGAGGCGGAGCTTTTAAAGCCCGTTCTGCATCACAGGATGGTTCAGGCGCACGCCATGGTCCAGCCGGAAGAATCGGCATCGGCGTGGCAGAACTGGTGTATCCGCAGGATCGGAAGTCCCGCAGATTTTTACGGTCAGGAACTGGGGCAATGTACCGAGGTCATTTTTGATTTCGGTGAATATTGTGTGGGAACGCCTGTTTTGCAGTTTGCATTTTCCGGCAGGAACGATTCCCCCATGCGGATCGAATACAAACTTGCGGAGACCCCGCTGGAGCTGGCTTTTGACTTTGAACAGTATCAGACCCCGCCGGGATGGTTGAGCCGGGCGTGGCTGCAGAATGGTGTGGTGGTTTTGGATGAAAATACGGAAACCGTCCGCTTTCCCCGCAGATACGCTTTCCGGTACATGAAATTGAAAATGTACCTTTCGCCTTACGCCAAAACCCGGATGCTTTCCGCCGCTTGTGACTGCACGACTTCTGCCGATTGGAGTGCGCTTTGCGAGCCTGCGGAAAAAGGGGATGCGCTGGATCAGGAGATCCGCCGTATCGGGGTGAAAACGCTTGCCTGCTGTATGCAGGATTTTTACGAGGACGGTCCCAAGCGGGACCGGCGGTTGTGGCTGGGGGATTTGCGGCTGCAGATGATGGCGGATGCCCATGTTTTCCGGAATTTCCGGCTTGCCAAACGGTGTCTTCTGCTTTTTGCAGCGGCAGCCACGCCGGAGGAGGGACGGGTGGCTGGCAGTTTGTATCCGGCAAAACCTCTGCCGCTGGCGGATCAGGATCTTTTTGATTACACGGTGCTTTTCGGGGATATTCTGTTGGATTATGTGACTCATTCCGGGGATACGGCGTTGGGGCTGGATCTTTTGCCCGTGGCGGTTCGCCAGAGCCGTCTGGCTTTGCAGGAAGTGAAGGACGATTGTTTCTGCGATTTCAAGCGGCACTGGCTTTTTATTGACTGGAAAGAGGGGCTGGAGCACGAATGTGCGGAGCATGGCGTTGTCCTTTATTCGCTGATCCGGACACTGGCTCTGGCCCGGAAACTGGGCAGAGAAGAACTTGTTTCAGATTTTCCGGAAACCATTGAACGGTTGAAACAAGCCGGTATCCGCAAATGGTTTGACCGGGAAAAAGGATTTTTTGTGGACAACGGGCAAATTTCCTGGGCGGCGCAGATCTGGGCCGCTTACGGGGAAATGCTTCCGCCGGAAGAAACCCGGCAAATGCTTTTGCGGGTGATGAAAGACGCTTCCGCACTCCGTCCCGGCGGACCGTATCTCCATAACCAGATGGTGATCGTTCTGGAAAAATACGGTCTGCATGAGGAAGCCCGCCAGCTGATCCGGGATTACTGGGGAAAAATGGTGGAACTGGGGGCAGATACGTTTTGGGAAATTTTTGATCCTGCCCAGCCCTTACTTTCTCCATACGGGCAGGCTGTTTTGAACAGTCACTGCCACGCATGGAGTACGCCGGTCAGTCTGCAGATTTGATTTTGCCGGAAACAAAAACATTGCTCTGGGTGACGAATTCCTGCGTTTCTGCATCCAGTTTACAGAATTCCTCCGGCGGGATACATGGCGGCGGGGGGAAGGCATCGGTAATAAGAGTGGTTTCCGGTACGGTTTTCCCCGTCAGACGCTGGGCGAGGATGCCGATATTGATGGCATCTGCCGGGAACGGCGGCTGCGTGACCTCCGGTATTTCCGGGAAGAGTGGTGCCGGAACTTTATCCAGCCGGATTTCCGGCAGCCCCGCCGCCCGGAGCGCAAAGTTGCCCACTACGGAAAATTCTTCCGGTGCTCTCCAGGAGTGTCCGCCTTCCCACAAATAGGCGGAAAAGGCGTCCTTCCGGTCTGCCGGCCACAAACTTGCCAGCCGGTGTCCGTAAGCGAGGGCGTAATCCCGGGGGATCATGGGGTCGCCGTAGCCGGAACTGATCATCAGCGGTTTGGGGGAGATACAGCCCAGCGCGTGGTACATTTCAAATTCCCGGAGGATGCCGGGGAAAAGATTACATTCGCATAAGTGCCGTTCTTTGCGGGCCCCGAATTCAAAGCCGCAGACAAAGCCGCTGGAAATGGAAAAGGCAAGTTTGTCCCAGAGCAGTGCGGTCAGGAAGATGGTGTTCTGCCCGCCGCCGGAATGGCCCATAATGCCGTACCGGGCGGGATCGATCCGGGGATCGCTGCATAACGCCCGGAAGAGCCCCATGGCTTCCAGACACATCAGCCCGCAGACCGTTGTGCCGCAGAGGAACGGCCGGAAATCTGCACGGTGACCGAAAGATGCCCGTCCGCCGCAGCCGGTAACGTCAAAAACAAGAACCGCCATGCCGTTCGCACTCAATAACCGGGCCATGGATTGGTAACTGTTGCAGAACCGGCCTTCTTCCATAGCGTGACCGTGATGGAACAGTACCGCCGGAAGCGGCCCGGAAATCCCGGCCGGCAGCCACAGTGAGGCATCTCCATACATGCCTTCCCAGGAGCGGAAACGCCATGTTTCCACCGTGACATCCTCAAAATTCTGAACCGCAAGTCTAGTCATTTCAACTTCCGGAGGCAGAAGCTTCCCGATTCCCAGTACCCGTTTGACACGGTTGCGGATCTCTTCCTTGCCGGCAATATCGGAGGGGAGGGGGCAGATGCGCTCCATGCTGGCCTGCCAGACGGCCCGTTCCACTTTTTCAAAATAGTTGATATCCATTTATATACTCTTTCATTGCAAGGTGAGTTTCAGGGTGCAGAGGGTTTTCAAATTTTGAATAGCGACTTTGTCCGGCGCCGTCAGTTCTGCGGAAACATTGTCTTCAAAAGAGAAGGCCTTGCAGGAGGCCGCCCGGAAGGGCAGGGTGATTTCCGTATCGGTCAACGCTGCATTGTCTATATTGATGATGTGGACAAGAAGGCTGCCGTCTGTTGCCAGTGCGGTTTCAAAAAGCGCATGTTCCATGGAACTCCGGAACCCGTCGGCGATTTGCGACAAATCTGCGGGCGGGTAAAGGGGTTCTTCCCGCTCGATCCCGTCTTCATCCAGGATGCCAGCGGTGGAGAGGGACAAAATTTTGCAGGGCCACTGGGCAAGTTTTTCCCCATCTTCATCGGAGAGGGCAAGGCAGTTGGGGATGATCACAATTTCATCTGCTCCCGGAGCCGGGCTGTCCGGCGTGACATAACTCCACGGCTGACCTTTTGCCCGGAGCAGTTCCGCGACTTCCAGTACCCCTTTATGGTGTTCTTCTGCCAGAAGCAGACGGGATGCGGTACTGTAAAGGATCTTTACCTTGGAAACGGGCGTTGTATCCACATACAACTCCGGATGATCCTTGAAATAGGTGAAGGCTTTTTTCAGGGCATCGTGGTGCAGCGGCGTATCCATCAGCATCCCGCTGCCTTTTTTCAACGGGCGGCTGAGCCAGTTGCTCCCGCAATCCCGGCCGAAAACCATGTGTTCCGCCACCAGCCGGTTGATTTCTTCCAGATTTTCCGGCGTGCGGAGGGAGTGTTCGTTGGAGAGCCAGGAGGTGTTCAAGGCTTTTTTATGGGTAAGTTCCGCCAGTTTATAGGAGGGGACGGCGGTAATATGGGTATTGGTTTCCTTTTCCCAACGGATGACGGACGGCGTTTCAATGAATGCCATATCCGCTTCTGCGGGGGCATCCAGCGGTTCGTACCCATTGGGAGTGAACCGGCCCAGTCCCGGGTTGTAAAGCACGATGGCTTCGGGATCAAGTTCTTTGACTTTCCGGAAAAGTTTGGTATGCAGTTCGGTACAAAGATCCCGGCAGTAGCGCAGCCATTGGACTTTAATGGGTTCCAGCGGCCCGTGGGCGGCGGGGAAGCCTACATGGTTCCAGGACCCCAGAGCATAACGTTTGGGGTCTCCTGCATGTTTCTGCAGATATGCCCGGAATGCGGTCAGGCAGGCGGGGCAATGGCAGGGTAGTTCGGAGGTGGCATTATCAAAATGGAAGCCGTCAAGACCGGTGACTTTCAGGCCGTATTCCAGAATTTTCGGGAAATATTCATCAAAATACCGGCTGGAATTGTAGCAGGTGTAGTTCCGGCTGGGGAATCCCCCCTCAAATCCGGGGTGATAGGGATTTCCGGAGGCATCAAGCCGGGAGGCTTCCAGCGGATTTTCAAATTCTTCCGCCAGAGTTTCCGCATAAAACGTCCCGGGGGTACAGTAACCGATAACGGTCATCCCGTATTTGTGACCGATGCGGACGACTTCCGCAGTCCTGGCCATTTCCTCTTTTTCAAATTCCAGCCCGAACCCTTTGTAAAAGTGGGTGTAGATCAGATTGACGCCGATTTCGGCGGCTTTACTGATCGCTTCTTCGGTATGGATGCGGTCATACCACGCTTCTGTCCACCGGCCGGTACCGAGAATGGAGTGGATATCTGCGTGACGGCGGCGGTAAAACTGGATGGGTTCATGCGCCCAGAATGCCCAGGTCATAGCGTGCGGGATCTTCATATTTCCTCCGGAGTTGATTTGTTTCCCTGTAATATAGTTGAGATTGCTGTTGAATTCAAGCGTTTTGTGACTGAATTCAGCCTGGAAAAAGCCCGCACGCTGTTGTAAAATAAAAATCTGCAATTATATTACCGACGGAGGTTCTTGAATTTGCTATGGCGAACGGAGGAAATATGAATTACAGAAAACTCTATGATCATGTCCCTGAACCGAATCCGGTAAGTACAGAGCGTTTGATCGCCGCACATTATTACCCCGGTTGGAAAAAGGGGAAATCCGGGATGCATAACGGTTTTTATGATCTGGAAGAATATCCTGACCGTTTTCCCATCGTGGGGTGTTATGACGAATCCAGTCCGGAATTTGCCGATTGGGAAATCAAATGGGCGGTGGAACATGGTATCGGGTGTTTTATCTATTGCTGGTACCGTTATAAATCCAACCTCGGGCAGCCGCTCAACCGTGACGGATTGCGGTTGAGTTATGCCCTGCATGATGGTTTTTTGCGGGCCCGTTATCAGAACTATATGAAGTTTGCCATTATGTTTGAATGTCAGACCTGCCGCTGGGGCGTGGCAAATGGTCCGGAAGATTTTTTGAACAATGTGCTGCCGTTCTGGATCGAAAACTATTTCCGGAAAGAGAATTATCTGCGGTTGAAAGACGGCAGATTGATGCTTTTTGTCTATTCCTGGACGGATTTTGTGGAATCACTCGGCGGCCCGGAAATGTGTGCGGAAACTCTGGAAAAAGCCCGGGAGATCATTCGCCGGGAAGGTTTTGCAGGCATCCATTTCAGCGCCATGCACAGTGCCGATACGGATTATACCGGCGTCCGGGCGGCAGGATTTGAATCTGCATTCTCCTACTGCATCGACATTACGGAAAATGACCTCACCCCGGCCCAATACGGGGAATATTTGAAAACCATGGCCGTGCCGGAAGATATCGTCCTTCGCACCCAGCTGGATTACATCCGGGAGCGGATCGAAAAGGCTCCGGAATTTTTCATGTTCCTCAATTCCGTGACCCGGGATGGACACCCATGGTATAACCTGCCGTGGTTTGACCGGGAGTCCATCAAGCACAATCCATTGCAGTACACCCTTTCTGCGGAATCCTGGCGGAAACTGTTGCGGGATACCTGGGAAATGCTGGAAAAACTGCCGGAAAACAGTATCGGCAAAGAGATTTTCATCATCGATAACTGGAATGAATACAGTGAAGGCCACTTTGTAGCTCCGACCCGTGGTGCCGGGTTCCGTTATCTTCAGGCGATCCGGGAAGAATTGACACTGCGGGACAATCTGCCGGATTACCGTGTTCCTGCTACCATCGGGCTGGGGCCGTACGATCAGGATTTCTGAGCGGGCAAAAATCAGTAAAAGGCAGGTTTTCGGCTTGCCTTTTGCTGAATGTCATCTATATTACCTCAAGAAGATCTGAAAATAAGACAGGGATTTGCTATGATGCCGAAGGGTAATCGACATTTTTTTACCGCAGTTGTCCGGCCTCGCCGCTGGATCCTGTCTTTTAATTACATCCCTGCCGGAACGTAACTTCTCTGTACCTGCTTTGCAGGTGTATTGTGTCTTTTTTGCAATACTTTAACAGAGGAGAATAATCATGATCAAAATTTGGCGGTATTACGGCAGTTATTTCGGGGCGGGTGGTACGATCACCGATACGGCTATTACAGAAACAACAACAGCAGACGGCGTTTATACGGATGAGGTTCTTGCCTCCATTGCCGCAAGCGGATTTAACGGGATCTGGGTCCACGGCCAGCTTCACAATCTGATTTGGCGTCCGGAATTTCCGGAATTGGCACCTTTGGCGGCACTTCATCAGGAACGGATGAATTCTCTGATCGGCCGGGCGGCAAAGCATGGGCTGAAAGTTTATCTTTATATGCAGCCGCCCCGGGCTCTTCCGGTGGCCGATGAGGCATTCTGGAATGCCCATAAAGATGTTGGCGGGCAGGAAATTCCCAGTCCGGCAGGCATCCCGGGAGCACCTCTTTACCGGTCGCTCTGTACTTCCACTGATATTGTCCGGAAATATATCCGTAACGGTATGGCCGATTTGACCCGGGCATTGCCGGGGTTGGGCGGCTATATCATTATTTCCGCATCGGAATATCCGGCGCACTGTTATACTCACCGGAATCAGGAGAATGTGGAATGTCCCCGGTGCAAGGCTCGGCCCCGGGGCGAGGTGATTTCGGAACTTCTGCAAACGCTCCGTGATGGAGTCCGGGAGGTCAGTAAAGATACTGCACTCATTGTGTGGAACTGGTCGTGGCGTTATAACGGCGGGGAAGAATACATCGTGGATCACCTGCCGGAAGATGTTATTTTTATGGCAGACTTTGAGCGGGGCGGTTATCAGGACCGGCTGGGGCATAAAGATCATGCCATGGATGAATACTGCATTTCCTATGCCGGACCTTCGGAGCAGTTTGTAGAGACCACGGCGGCCGCCCGGAAGCGGGGATTGCAGTGCTGTGCAAAACTCCAGTTCGGCACCACTCATGAAGTTGCCAGTGTGCCGAATATCCCCTTGATCGGCAACCTTTTCCTGAAAGCGGACTATCTGCGGAAAAGCGATGTCAAGGCTTTTATGGGGTGCTGGAATTTCGGGAACATGATCACGGCCAACACGGCGGCATTCAACTACTTCCTCTCCGCCGAAGCCCCGGATGATCAGAAGACGGCGGTGGAAACATTTGCCGCAAATTATTTCCCCGGGTGTGATGCCGCCAAAGCGGCACAGGCGTGGGATATAATGGCAAAAGCCATGCTTTCCTATCCCTTCGGTATTCCCTATATCTATTTCGGTCCGACCAACTGGGTGCTGGCGCACTTTCAGGAACCGGCGCCGTTTGTGATGAAAACCTGCGGACGCTCCTGGTATTTTGATCAGGATCGGGCAGATGATATTTCTCTGGCGGTAACAGAGTTTACCGAAGAAGAGATCCTGGGCGGTCTGGACGCGCTGACTGCCGGTTGGGAAGAGGGCTGCCGGTTGTTTGAAGAGGCCATGCAGACGGCGGCGGATGACCGGCACAAGCGGGAAGAACTGGATAATGTATATGTGCTGCTGGCGATTTTCCGCAGCAGTGTCAACTATTTCCGGTTACGCAATATCCGGCGTGACTTTGACCGTTTTGACCGGGCGGCTTACAATGCCGTTTCTGCGGACGAGCTGGAAAATCTGCGGGCAGTATTGCCGCTGGTGGAGCGTGATCCCCGGTTCGGATTCCACGCCGAACCCGGCGGGTATATGTTTGATGCCGCTTCCATCCGGGCAAAAATCGCCCGTCTGGAAGATGTTTTGAAATGAGGTGATGCTATGGATTGGCTGAAAAAACTTGATCCCGATGCCGTTTCTCTCCAATGCGGTGACGGGGCTGTTTGGGCCTTGCCCGGGCTGCAGGGGCGCATTGTCTGCTCTATGGATGGGGAACTGCTGCACCGGCTGGATCGGGATCTTGCGGCGACGGCAAAGCCCGGTACATTCAACAATGTGGGCGGCAATTCTCTCTGGCCCGCGCCGGAAGGGGGGCCGGTGGCCTTTAATTACTATCAGAAAGACCCCGCTGCCTGGGGTGTTCAGGAAGCCGTCAACAGCCAGTTCGCTGTATGTACGGAGTGTTCCGGAACTCATGCGGTAATGGAGAAAACGATGTCTCTGACCAACCGCACCGGGGCGGATATGCTTGTGGCATGGCGGCGGGAGATCCGCCCGGCGGATCTGGCGCGGACGGCGGCGGAATACAGCTTGAAGGCAACCGGATATGAATCTGAAGATACATTGCTTCTTCAGAAACCGTTTTCGCCGGAAGAGGCGTTGATTGCCGCCTGGTCGCTGGAACAGCTGCCCCTTTCGCCGGATGCGTATGGCTTTATGGTGTTTGACAAAGCTGTGCCGGGGATGGTCAATACCGGTTATTACGGAGACCCTGTGCCGTATCTGGACTATGCGGGGAACCGGGTGATTTTCCGGTTTGATTCGCCCTCCAAACTTCAGATCGGCGCCGATGCCGGGTCCAACCCCCGGTTGATCGGAGGGTGTATTCCCTCCCGGGATCTGCTGATCCTGCGGGAGACAACTGTTGTGCCGGGCGGCACTTATATTGACATTGCGGACAACGAGCAGCCTGCGGGCCCCTTTGCTGCCGGGGATGCGTACAGCATTTTCTACGGGGCTGAACTGGATTTCTTTGAACTGGAGACCATTGCGCCGGTGATCATGGAAGCCGGTCTGGTCCGGGGCAGTCTTCTGCAGAGCCGCAGTATGTTTTTCCGGGGGCGTTTTGACGATCTTGCCCGGATGATGATGGATAAATATGGCTTTCAATTACAACAGGGAGTTGCAAAATGACCATTAAAACTGTTTTCGGTTTTGATATGGAAACCGATATCGGCAGCTGGACTTCGTTTTATGACGGGTTCCGCAAGGGGACGCCCCGGATTTTGCAGGTGCTGGCGGACAATGATATTTCCGCCACCTTCTACTTTACCGGGGACAGTGCCAAAAAGAATCCGGATATCGTACGCATGGTGCGGGATGCCGGGCATGAAATCGGGTGTCATACCCTGTTTCACGAAACCATCGGGGACCCGTTGTTTGAAATTCCGGGGATGGTTCCCATTCTGCCGGAAGAGGTGGTGCACCGTATTGAATTGGCTACGCAATGGGTGGAGGAAGTGGCCGGCGTGCATCCCTCCGCATTCCGCTGCCCCCGGCTTTTCGGTTCCACGCAGGTGGTGAATGCGCTGGAAAGACTGGGGTATCAGAGTGATGCCTCCTACCCCATGTATTTCTATAAGGAACAGCTCTCCCCGTATCACCCCAGCAGTGAGGATTGGACGAAAAAGGGGGATATGAAACTCATTGAGCTGCCCAATTTTGCCGACTTGTCCCAGGAATCCCATGACCCCTACGGGCGGGATCTGGATCAGTGGCCGCTGTGGCGGCTGGAAAATGCCGAAGCTGTGATGAAGAGCATCCATGGTTACTGCGGTTATTGCAAGGCCCGGAACGTGGAACCCTTCCTGTGCTTCTACATGCATCCGTGGGAATTTGTGACCATGCCGGAAGGCCTGATCCATTCCGGCGAGGGATCGGTATTGCCGGATTCCTTTATCGTCAAAAACTGCGGGGATTATGCTTTGCAGGAATTTGACCGCCTGATCAAACTTTTGAAGGAAGCCGGTTCGGAATTTTACCGTGCCAAAGATATTGTGATCGATTGAATAAAACCAACCAAAAAAGGAGTAATAAAATGAACATTCCCGCAAGTGAACAGCTCGCCCGTATTGCAGAGTTTCAGGCCCGGATCAAGGCCGCCGGTCTGGATGCCTGTCTGGTCCACGGCAACGAATCCGATTTTGCCAACGTCCGTTACCTGACCGAATACTGGCCCACCTTTGAAGCTGCCGGTGTCTTTGTCCCGGCGGAAGGCAAGCCGGTGCTGCTGATCGGTCCTGAAAGCGAAAACTACGCCAAGGGCCGCAGCGTGATCCCGGATATCGTGAAGATGATCGAATACCGTGAATCTGCCGAACCCCAGTACCCGGGGATCGACGTTGCCAATTACAAAGACGTGGTGGAACTGGCCATGCCCGGCAAAAAGCTGAACAAACTGGGGCTGGTGGGCTTTGCCGTGATGAGTCTGCCGGTGTATTTCGGTCTGCAGCGTGATCTTCCGGAAACGGAACTCGTCAAGGCGGACGAAACGCTGCTGCCCATGCGTTTTGTCAAGAGCGAAGCGGAATTGGCCTGCATGCGCCGTGCCTTCCAGATCAGCGAACTGGCCATCGAAGCTATTCTGAACGAAATGAAAGTCGGCATGACCGAATTTCAGGTCATCGGTATTGCCCAGCGGGAAATTTACAAGCATGGCGGCGAATACGAAGGGCATGCGCTGTACTGCTTCAGCGGTCCCCGCACCAACAATGCGATCTGCCGTCCCATCAACAAGGTCATTCAGGCCAACGAAATCATCCAGCTGAATATCGGTGCCCGGGTGGGCGGGTATTCCTCCAGCGTGGGGCTGCCGGTGATCTTCGGTAAATTCTCCGGTCTGCAGAAGGATCTGGTGGAATTCGGTCTGAAGGCCCATATCAAGACCATGGAACTCATGGCGGCGGGTCGTCCGGCGGCGGCTGTGGTGAAAGATTACGAAGCATGGGTGAAGGAACAGGGGTATGACAAGTACATGCTCTACGGTCCGTGCCATGCCATCGGTATGATGGAAGTGGAACAGCCCTGGATGGAATCTGTTTCCAACTACAATCTGCAGGAAAATATGACGTTCCAGGTGGATACGTTCTTCACCGGCAATGACTTCGGTCTGCGTTGGGAAAACGGTGTCCGCATCTGCAACGGCGGTGTGGAGCGTTTGTCCGAAAAGTTCATGAAGGTCATCGAACTGTAAAAATTTCTGTAACAGGAATTGGACGGGAACCGGCAGGAAACTGCCGGTTTTTTTATATGGCTCTGTACTGAACGCAGACTGATATTATGGAGCGCAGGCGATTTTTAATCGTCAAGCGTCGGGGCAAGGGCGGCATTGTGCCGCCATTGCCCGGAGCGGTTTCAACGGGATCTGACGCTCGCTCTGCCCGGGATGGCAAATGGCGCGGGAACGGAATATTACGCTCTTCCGTCAAGCAGTACTTTCCCGTACTTTGAAACTTCTGATGGCAGATGCAAAAAATCTTCTTTTTATGTGTAATCGTCTTCTTGTTGTTCGGGGGATGGGATGTATATTAACATTGTAATCTGCATAAACAAAGAGGAGTTATGGTATGATTTTGAACAGTATTCTCGGGAATGTGCCGGGCGGACGGAGTTTCCGGCCCGCCGGATGGGTGAAAAAGCAGCTTGAGATCCAGGCAGCCGGGCTTGCCGGTAATCTGGACAAGGTCTGGCGGGACGTGCGGGACAGTGCGTGGATCGGCGGCACGGCGGACGGCTGGGAACGGGTCCCTTATTGGCTGGATGGTTTTATTGATCTGGCGTGGCTGCTGGATGATGCGGATATGCAGGCCCGGGCAAAAAGGTATGTGGACGGCATTCTTGCACAGCAGAAGCCGGACGGGTGGCTCTGCCCCTGCAGTGATGAGGAACGGGCGACTTATGATATGTGGTCTCTCTTCCTTCTGGGGAAAGTTTTGCTGGTATGGGAACACCGTACCGGAGATGACCGGATCTTCCCGGCGTTGTACAAAGCGTACCGTCAGCTGCCGGATCATCTGCGCCAGAATCCTCTTTTCCGCTGGGGGCGTGCCCGGTGGTTTGAGGGACTGATCCCCATTGCGTATCTTTACCGGAAAACCGGCGAAGCATGGATGCCGGAACTGGTGGAACTGCTCCGGGAACAGGGAATGGACTTTCAGGAGAAACTCCGCAACTGGCGGTGGACCGAAAAGGAAAAAGAGTGGACTTTTGAAGCGCATGTGGTGAATTGCGCCATGGAATTGCATTCTGAATTGCTGTATCAGGCGTTCCACCCGGAAACGGAAGATAACGGCAATGCGTTTGCCCACGATATGCTGGGGAAACTGTTGAAATATCATGGTATGGCAAACGGTCACTTTACCGGGGATGAGTGTCTTTCCGGCTTGAGCCCTGTGCAGGGGACGGAGTTGTGCGGCGTGGTGGAAGCCATGTTTTCTGCGGAACTCCTGCTTGCCGCCACCGGGGACAGTGCGTGGGGGGATTATCTGGAAACTCTGGCGTACAACGCTTTGCCCGCCACCTGTTCGGAAGATATGTGGACTCACCAGTACGATCAGCAGACCAATCAGATTGGCTGCTGTATTGAAGAAAATCCGGTTTATTCCACCAATCACCCCAATGCCAATATTTTCGGTCTGGAGCCCAATTTCGGCTGCTGTACCGCCAATTTCGGGCAGGGGTGGCCCAAACTTTCCGCCAATACCTTCCTTGTAAAAGAGGATGGCGTAACTGCCGCACTCCTGCTTCCGGGGGTGTTGCAGACCGTGTTGGCAGGCAGAGAGATCACGCTGACGCAGGATACTTGCTATCCCTTCCGGGATCATGGGGTCCTTACGGTGGAGGCTCCGGAAGACGGGGCGGAATTTACCGTGCGCATCCGTATTCCCGGCTTTGCCCGTTCTGCGGAAGTGGCTGGTGAGGCGGTCGCTCCCGGCACTTTCTGGGAATGCCGGAAGGTGTGGAAGGGGAAAACGGTTCTTGCGTGGCACCTTACCTTTGAAACGGAAACATTTACCCGTCCCAACGGGATGCAGGCAGTGCGGCGCGGGCCCTTCCTGTACTCGCTTCCCGTTGCGGCGCGCTGGGTAATGCACGAGTATGAGCAGGATGGTGTGGAGCGGAAGTTCCCCTATTGCGATTATGAACTTTTTGCGGAAGAGTCGTGGAATTACGGCTTTGCCGGAAATGAGTTCCAGTATGAAGAGCAGGAAATGGGTGAAGTCCCCTTCTCGGAAAAGAATCCCCCCTGTGTGATTTATACCGATATGCAGCAGATCCCGTGGCAGTTGAATGAAAACTCTGTGGGTGTGGCGGCCCCCCTTCCGGAGAGCTGCAAAGGGATCGCTCCTGTGGAACGGAAGAAACTTATTCCCTACGGCTGCACGAAACTCCGCATGACAGAAATGCCGCGGCGGGTAGCACCCGCTGGCATGTAGTCGGCTGTCGCCCTGCGGGCTCTCGAGCCTCCAAAGGCGTATGTCGCAATGTCTATGGAGCAGCCCCCGTCTCCGCTTAGCTACGCCGTGGGCGGGTAGCACCCGCCGTCACGCAGTCGGCTGTCTTTATCAGCGGTGGAAGGCAATGACTTGCCGGATACATTCATCCAGCCCGGTCTGAAGGGTCAGCCCCAGTTCGGACTGTGCCCGGGTGGTATCCGGCACATAGCGGGGAGCGGCTCCTTCTCCGGGGGGGAGGGCGATGGTTATGGGGACTTCCGGTGTAAAATGGGCGGCAACCTTGCGGGCAAGGTCAGCAATGCTCAAGCCTTCCATGGAACCCACGTTATAGGGTTTTCCATGTTCTCCCCTTGCCAGAATGGTAAAAAGCCAGCGGACAAGATCTTCCGCCGCCATGTAGGAGCGACAGGGTCTGCCGTCCCCTTGAATGGCAATGGGCTTCCCCTGTAATCCATCCCGGATGAAGTTGCCGATGGCAAAATGGATATCCAAAGGAAGATACGGGCCGCAAAAAGCAAAACATCTGGCGATCAGGGTGTAAATACCGGACTGAACGCACATTTTTTCCGCCTCCAGTTTGGCAATACCGTATTCCGTGACAGGTTTGCACGGATGATCTTCCGGAATGTTCTCCACATCCGGCGGTTGCGGGCCGTAAACGGCACCGGAACTTGTCAGAAGGAGTTTTTCCGCCCCGCATTTTTGGGCAAAGTTCAAAACTCTCCGTGTGCCGTCAAGGATGATGGAGCGCATTTCTCCGGGCGGCAACGTTGTTACTGCCGGGGTGGCGGCGTGGAAAACAAGGTCAAACTTTTCCTCCGGAAAGGTGAAATTCCGCACATCTCCGGTATGAAAACGGACATTGGAGAGCCCCGTCAACTCCGGATTTTGCTTTGCAAACTTTTCCGGATCACGGGAAAGAATGACAAATTCCGTATGGGGTAAAATACCGTTTTTCAGCGCGGCAAGAATGCTTTTGCCAAAAAATCCGGTCCCGCCGGTGAGGAAGATTTTTTTATGTGCCAGTTCCGGGAAAAGCATGGTTTTTACTTGAAGTTGATCCGTTCTTCTTCAATGACCAGCGGCTTATTTTTGACCTGTGTCCAGACCGCCCCCAGATATTCCCCGATGATGCCGATAAAGAAGAGCTGGACGGCACCCAGAAAGAACATGCCAATGACCAGCGGTGCAAGACCCAGCTGGAAGGTGTCCCACCAGCAGAGTTTCAGCACCAGATAGACCAGTGCCGCCAGCAGACTGAAAAGGCCGATGATGAATCCGGTCAGCACCGCCAACCGCAGGGGCAGTTTGGTGTGGTTGACGAATCCGGTCATGGCCATATCATAAAGGGTGAACGGATTGTTTTTGGTTTTCCCGTGTTCCCGGGCTGCCTGCACGAAAGGGACTTCGCATCGTTTGAAGCCGATTTCACTGACCAGTCCGCGGAAATAAGGGTAGGGCTCATGAAATTTTTTGAGGGCATCAATGAAACAACGGTCATAAAGGCCGAAGCCGGTGAATTTTTCGATCACATTCTGTCCGGGGGCAAATTTTTGCAACGCCCGGTAGTAGATCCCCCGCAGACATTCCAGCAAAAAACTGCTCTGGGTGCCGGAGCGGACACCGCAGACGACTTTGTATCCTGCTTCATACTTTTTCAGGAATTCCGTCAGCATCTCCGGCGGTTCCTGCAAGTCACTGCACAAATAAAAAACCGCATCCCCGGTGGCATTGAGCAGGCAGTTGAAAGGCGACCGGATATGTCCGAAATTGTTGGCGTTAAGAATGACTTTGAATTTGGGATCTTCAGAAGCGATCTTTCGGAGAACATCCCTTGTACCGTCTGTGGAAAGGTTGTCTTCCACAATAAATTCGTAATCATATTCCGGGTGTTTCGCCAGTTCCGCCTTGCAACGGGCATAAAAAAGCGGAATATTTTCCACCTCATTCCAACAGTTTGTAACGATTGATAAAATTTTTCCGGCCATCAGAATACCTCCTTTACCGGTTGCACGATCATGTTCTGCAGAAATTCTTCCCGGGGGAGGAAGGGGGAAAGATCTTCCAGCGGAGCGGATACCATAGAGCCGTCCGGCAGCTGTTTGGAGGCGGCTTTCGGCTCCGGGATCTCAAAAGGATCAAGCATGACTTCAATAAGGACCGGCCCGGAGGCGGCAAGGATTTCCGGGAGCATGGTTTCCGCCTCCTGATTGCTGCACAGCCGCCGGAAAGGCAGTCCGTAGGCTGCGGCAATTTTTTCCAGATCCGGCAACGAAACGCCGGAGGCTGGATGGGAACCTACAAAATGGCCGTCAAAAAAGGATTTCTGGGTCAGCTTGATGGAGAGATACCCGTCATTGTTATATACAAAAAGTTTGATAGGCAACTGCAGGTTTTTCATGGTTTGCAGTTCCTGAATATTCATTTGCAGACTGCCGTCTCCGGTAATGCATAGCACTTCCCTGCCGTTTCCGGCAAGGCTGGCACCAATGGCGGCGGGAAGTCCATAGCCCATGGAGGCACAGGCCTCATTGGCAAAAAGCCGCATCCCCGGTTTCAGCGGGATCGCCTGAAACGTGCTGGTGTAGGCAATGCCGTTCCCGGTAACGACGATGGTTTTTTCACGGCAGAAACGGCTTAAGAGTTCCGGCAGGACATAACTGGAAACATGATCCGTTTTGGCCCGGTGTTCTTCTGTGATGACCGGGTAACGGCTTTTCATGTTCCGGCAATAATCCAGCCAGTCCGTATCGTTTTCCTGCGCCTCCAACCGGGGGAGAAGTCTTTTCAGAAATTTTCCCGCATCTCCATGAACGGCAATATCCGGCCGGAATGTGGGTTTTTGCAGTTCATTTTTGTCTGCATCCACCATGATCTTGCATGCTTCCCGGGCAATTTTGTCATACGCATACCCAATGACACGGATCCCCATTCTTGTCCCCAGAACCAGCAGAAGATCACTGTTCTGCATAATAAAATTGGCAGCCCTTTCGCCCAGAATACCGGGGCGGCCGAAAAAGAACGGGTGATTGGACGGGATCAGGTCCGCTCCGGAAATGGAAGTGAGTACCGGGATCCTGCATTTTTCAGCTACTTCCAGCAGTTGTTGAGCCGCTTGGGCATGACGGACACCGATCCCGGCAATGATTGCCGGGCGTTTGGCAGAGCGCAGTTTTGCCGCGATTTCTTCTAATTGTATTTCCGAAATCTCCGGCGGGACATCTGCCGGGGACGGTGTGTACGATGGCAAGGTATCTGTATCAATATCATACGCCTGGATATCCAGCGGAATATCCAGCCATACCGGGCCCGGGCGGCCGCATTGGCAGAGATGCCACGCCTTTTCCAGTTCATAGCGGATCATGGCAGGATCCTGCACCATCACGGCGTATTTGGTGATGGGGCGGACGACATCCACAATATTCAATTCCTGATCGCCCAACTGGCGCAACTGCAGTTCAGGACAGGCAGATATGGTCGTAGCCCGTTTGACCTGCCCGGAAATGACAAGCATGGGGATGGAATCCAGCCATGCACCGGCCACGCCGGTTATGGCATTGGTTCCCCCCGGACCGGTGGTGACATTCAATACCCCCGGCGTTCCGGTGATCCGGGCATAACCTTCTGCCGCCATGGCACATGCCTGTTCATGGAGATTGCAGATATAACGGATCCGGGACTCCCGCCCGACGGCATCATTTAAATGCATCGCTCCGCCGCCTGTTACCAGGAATACATGTTTGACCCCTTTGTCCGCAAGGGTTTTGAAGATGTAATCCGCGATCCGCATTATTGAATGAACTCCCGTATGGTGGAGATCATATAATCCAGTTTTTCACGGGTCATGCCCGGATAAAGTCCGATCCAGAAGGCGTTGTTCATAATGTTGTCTGTGTTTTCCAGACTGCCGGCGACACGGTAGTCCACGCCTTCCCGCATGGTTTCAAAACAGGGATGTTTCAAAATGTTGCCCGCAAAAAGATTGCGGGTCTGGATCTTCTTTTCTTCCAGATGTTTGGCAAGGTCATTTCTGGAAAAGTTTGCCTTCTTTGTCAGCGTGATGAGAAAACCGAACCAGGACGGGTCGCTTTCCGGATATTTTTCAAAAAAACGCAGTTCCGGCAGGTCTTTCAGTCCCTCATACAAATACTGGAAATTCTTCTTGCGCTGTTCCACAAAGCCGGGGAATTTTTCCAGCTGCGCACAGCCGATGGCCGCCTGCATGTCGCTGATCTTCAAATTATATCCGAAATGGCTGTAAACATATTTGTGATCGTAGCCCACCGGGAGAGATCCGAATTGTTTGGTAAAACGGCAGCCGCAGGTATTGTCCACGCCCGATTCACACCAGCAGTCCCGTCCCCAGTCACGCAAAGAAAGCATGATCTTTTTCAGCAGAGGATCACTGGTGTAAACCGCTCCGCCTTCCCCCATGGTCATGTGGTGCGGAGGATAAAAACTGGATGTCCCGATATCCCCCCATGTGCCCGTGAATTTGCCATCGTACTTCGACCCCAGTGCATCGCAGTTGTCTTCCACCAGCCACAATCCGTGTTGACTGCAGAAGGCTTTTACTTCTTTGATGTTGAAGGGATTGCCCAGCGTGTGGGCGATCATCACTGCTTTGGTTTTAGCGGAATACGCCTGTTCCAGCATGTCGGTTTTGATATTGGCGGAACCCGCCTCCACATCCACAAAAACCGGCACCGCTCCGTATTGGACGATGGGCGCAATGGTGGTGGGGAACCCGCAGGCAACGGTGATCACTTCATCCCCCCTCTTGATTTGCCGTTCTTTCAAAAGAGGGGAGGTCAATGCGGAAAAGGCAAGCAGATTGGCGGAACTCCCGGAATTCACCAGCAAAGCAAACCGGACTTGCAGATAGTCCGCCAGTTTTTTCTCAAACTCCCGGGAATAACGCCCGTAAGTGAGCCAGAATTCCAAACTGGAATCCACCAGATTGCACATCTCTTTTTCGTCAAACACCCGCCCCGCATAGGGGACACGGCTCTCTCCCGGTTCAAAAGGGGCTTCCTGTGCCGCTTTATGGGTGAGCTGGTAATATTCTGTAACTTTCTGCAAAATCTCGTCATGCAGTTTTTGCGCTCTTAATTTGTCCATGCCAAACCCCGTTCTTCCGCTTTTTGAATGTATTGATCCAGTTGCTCCCGGGTCAGAAGCCGGTTTTCCAGATAAAATGCTTTATACCACTCTGCTGTGATTTGGAACGCTTCTTCCGGAGAAAGTACTCCGTGCCAAGATAGTTTATCTTTTGCCTTGGTGCAATCCAGCTGCAGCAATGCCGCCTCGTGAGGCTGATCCGTCAGGGCAGGGCAGGTGATCTGCACATCTTCCCAATACCGGGCGAATGCCTGTGCCGTGGCCTCCACAGTGATGGCCCCCCCTTTCTCCGGGCCGAAATTCCAGCCTTCCGCAAAGGTTTTTTCTCCCTTGAGCAATTTTTCACCAAGGGCAAGGTAGCCGCTCAAGGGTTCCAGAACATGCTGCCACGGCCGGGTGGAGCGGGGATTGCGTATTTGTACCGGCAGTTTTTGTGCCGCCGCCTTCATCATATCCGGCACCAGCCGGTCTTCCGCCCAGTCCCCGCCGCCGATAACATTGCCCGCCCGGGCAGAGGCAAGGAGGATGCTGTGTTTTTTACCGTGGTCTGCCGGGTTGAAAAAACTCCGGCGGTAGCTGGATAAAACAAGTTCCATACAGCCCTTGCTGGCACTGTACGGGTCATATCCCCCCATGGGGTCGGTTTCCCGGTAGCCTTTTTCCTGTTCCCGGTTTTCGTAACACTTGTCGGAACTGATGGCCACGATGGCACGCACACTTGCACTTTCCCGGCATGATTCCAGAATATGGACCGTCCCCATAATGTTGGTTTCCAGTGTTTCCACCGGTTCCCGGTAGGATTTCCGGACAAGGGGCTGTGCCGCCAGATGAAAAACGATTTCCGGCTGAAAATCCTGAAAAATGCGTTTGACATTCTGCCGGTCCCGGATATCGCAGATTTCCGACCTGATTGCCGGAGAAAGCAGAGAAAAATGTGCCGGTTCCGTATCCGGAGCAAGAGAAATACCGCAGACTTCTGCCCCCAATTTTTCCAGCCAGACGGCAAGCCAGGATCCTTTAAACCCGGTATGGCCGGTCAGCAGAACTTTTTTTCCCCGGTAAATATCGCCAAACATCATGATTTCCAGTATTTTGTCCACGGCGCATTGCCATTGTTCCACAAATCATTCAGCAGATGATATTCCCGCTGATTGTCCATGCACTGCCAGTAGCCCTCGTGACGGTATGCCTGCATTTCTCCATCTGCGGCGCAGCGTTCCATGGGGGCGCGTTCCAGAAAATGCGCCGGATCGTCCGCCAGATAGCGGGATATAAATTTTTTGTTCATCACCATGAACCCGCCATTGATATAGCCTTCTGCCATGGGCGGTTTTTCTTCAAAGCCACGGACATCATCCCCGTCCAGCAGCATTTCCCCGAAACGGGGTTCCGGATGAACGGCGGAAATCGTCAGAAGTTTTCCGCTTTGGCAGTGATGCTGGTACAGCTTTTCCAAATCCACATCTGCCACGCCGTCACCGTAGGTCAGGAAAAAGTCTTCCTGATCCTCCGGGAGATATTTTGCAGCACGGAAAACCCGGTCGCCGGTCATGCTTTCCAGACCGGTCCCTGCCAGGGTGACTTCCCAGCCCGCTTCGTCGATCTCATGGTGTATCCGGATCCTGGGGGAACTCCCCAGCGTGATGGTGGCATCGGAACGGCGCAGGTGATAGTTCATAAAATAGTCGGAAAATGCTTCCTGCTTGTACCCCAGGCACAAGATGAATTTCCGGACCCCGAATGCCGCATAACTCTTCATGATGTGCCAGACAATGGGCTGTTCGCCAATGGGGACCATGGGTTTGGGCAGGAGTTCTGTAACATCCCGGAGCCGGGTCCCTTTGCCGCCGCACAGGATCATGACGGCCATGTTTTCAAGCGTAGTATTCATCGTTGTAAATCCCTTTCAGGGATACTGTATCATCTGCGGCGTTTTTTTCAAGCGGAAAAGTGTATTTTCCCCATGAAATGGGGAAGGTTGTTCCTGCAGAATGCCGGGAAGGATTTATTGGGCGTTGCCTTTCAGGAATTTTTCCAGTTCCCACGCGGCATCTTCCCACGCTTTCATGGTTTCTTCCATAGCGGTTTGCACTTCCGTCATTTCCCGGTTGATCTGCTCAAAATCCACTTTTTCATCGCCGGACATCATGGCAACAAGTTCTTCCTGACGGGCTTCCAGTGTCATAAGTTTCTCTTCGGCATCCGCCACTTTTTTCTCCAGCTTGCTCCGCACTCCGTAAAGTCCGGCACGCTGTTTAGCCCGTTCCCGGCGGCGGTCTTTGCTGGATTGTTCTGCTTCCGGTGTTTCCGCAGATTTTGCGGCGGGTTTTGCAACTTCTTTTGCCGGAGCGGCGAGAGATTGGGACTTTTCCAGATAATAGTCGTAATTTCCGTAATACCGCTTGATGGAACCTTTTTCCATGGCAATGATAGTGGTTGCAACTCCCCGGACAAATTCCAGGTCATGGCTGACAAAACAGACTGTCCCTTTGTAATTCTTCAACGCTTCCTGAAGCAGTTCCCGGGCACGCACATCCAGATGGGTGGTGGGTTCGTCCAGGATCAGCAGATTGGGGGGATTGACGAAGATCCGGGCAAAGGAGAGCCGGATCTTTTCCCCCCCGGAAAGAACCTTGCACAATTTTTCCGTGTCATCCCCGGAAAAGCCGAAAGACCCCAGTACATTCATCAAATTGGCGGTGGAGGCTCCCGGCGGCAACGCCCCCCGGACTGTGTCATACACCGATTGTTCCGGAACCAGTAATTCCGAAAATTCCTGTGCCTGATACCCGATATTCACATGATGCCCGTACCATACCGAACCCGTTTCCGGTTTCAACCGGCCCACCAGCAGTTTCAAAAGGGTGGTTTTCCCGGTACCGTTGTAGCCGATAAAGGCGATTTTATCCCCGTTTTCAATACGCAGAGAAACCTCTTTCAGCAGAGTCGGATTGCCGGGATAGGCAAAACTCAGATCCGTCAACTCCGCACAGGGTGTGCCGCAGGGCGGCGGTTCCGGCAGCCGGATCACGCCGGAAAAGCCCAATTCATCGGGGAGTTCAATATCTTCAATGCGGTCCAGTGCTTTTTGCCAGCTTTTGGCTGTGGCAGCTTTGGAGCTTTTGGCCCGGAACCGGTCAATGCCCCGTGCCAGCTGTTCCTTTTTGCGGTCATTATTGCGCTTTGCCGCTTCCAGTGTCTTGCGGCGGTTTTCCCGCTCCATCCGGTAAAAGTCATAATCCCCGGGGTAACGGGTGACTTGCCCGGCATTCACTTCCAGTGTCAGTTTCGTGAGTTTCCGCAAGAGATAACGGTCATGAGAAATCAGAAGCAGTGTCCCCTTGAACCCCGTCAGCGAGCGGTAAAGATATTCCACTGCAGGGATATCCAGATAGTTGGAGGGTTCGTCCAGCATCAGAAGATCGGGCTTGGCGATCAGTACCCGTGCCAACGCCGCTCGCATCTGCCAGCCGCCGCTGAAACTCTTTAGGGGCCGCTCCAGCGCATCCACTTGAAACCCCAGATTGCACAATGCCGCTTCCGCATCGTTCCTTAAACGGTATGCCCCCATCTGTTCCATGGCGGACTGCAGTTCGCCGTGGCGTGCCAGTAATCTTTCCTGATCGGTATTCTGTTCCTGCAACAAAGCTTCTATGCGGTGCAATTCCTGCGACATGGTCCGCAGTTCCGGAATGGCATCTGCTGTAAAATCAATAAGGGGCCGTGCCGCTTCGTCGGAAGCGGGGAGCTGCTGTTTCAAACAGGCGATCCGCATGTTGCGGGGCATATTTACAGAGCCTTTGTCCGGCATGATCTCGCCGGTAAGGATGCCGAAAAGCGTACTTTTCCCGGCTCCGTTGGGCCCCACAATGCCAACCCTGTCCCCGGCATTGATCCGGAAACTTGCATTGTCAAAAATAGGGTCGCCGCCGTAGCCCTTGCAGATGTTCAGAAAGTCGATCATAATTTCCAATAAAAAACGGAGTCAGACGATATTGATCGCCGGACTCCGCTGTAACTCAATGCAATTTCTTAAAGCGTTTTGCCGGTAAGCTGCCGGTAGGCTTCAAGATATTTATCCCGGGTCTTTTCCGCCACTTCAGCGGGGAGTTCCGGACCGGGAGCCGTTTTATCCCAATCCAGCGTTTCCAGATAATCCCGCACAAACTGCTTGTCCAGACTCACCGGGCTGGTGCCGGGCTGATACTGATCTTCCGGCCAGAAACGGCTGGAATCCGGCGTAAGAACTTCATCCACCAGAATGATCTGACCATCCACTTCACCAAATTCAAATTTGGTGTCCGCCACAATGATCCCTTTGGTCAGGGCATAATCACGGGCAGTGGTGTAGATCTTCAGCGAAAGATCCCGCAGGATCTCTGCCTTGTCTTTGCCGATGCGTTCTGCCACGCCGTCAAAGCTGATGGCTTCGTCATGGTCGCCGATCTCCGCCTTGGTGCTGGGCGTGAAAAGCGGGGTGTCCAGCTTGTCCGCCTGACGGTAGCCGGGACGGAGGGCAATGCCGGAAACCGAACCGGTTTTCTGATAATCCTTCCACCCGCTCCCTACGATGTAACCGCGGACGATGCACTCGATGGGAAGGACTTTCGCCTTCTTCACGATCATGGACCGACCCTGCAGATCTTCCGCATAGGGCAGAAGTTCTTTGCGGGTGGTCACATCCGCCGTGATCAGGTGATTGGGCAGCCACTGGCTCATCAGATCGAACCAGAAAAGGGAGATCTGTGTCAGCACCCGGCCTTTGTCCCGGATGCCGGTGGGCAGAACTACGTCAAATGCACTCAAACGGTCCGTGGCAACGAACAGCAACGCATCGCCCAGGTCAAAAATATCCCGGACTTTGCCCCGGCTGATCATGGGGATCCCCGGAAGTTCGCATTCGATAAGCGCGTGATTGGCATCAAACCGCATGACGGACTCCTCCGGTTCAGTTGGCTTTGATTTCGCCGATCTTCACCCGGGTCATGTTCTGCCGGTGACCGATGGTCCGGCGATAGCTCTTGCGGCGCTTCATCTTGAAAGCCCAGACTTTCGGAGCGCGGAACTGTTCCACAACTTCCGCTTCCACCGTGGCACCGGCCAGAACCGGGGTGCCGACGTTCAGTTCGCCGCCTTCTTCGCCGATGGCGAGGACTTTGTCAAAAGTGGTCTTGGCACCGATTTCAAGCTCGATTTTTTCAATCTCGACCAGGTCGCCGGTCTTGACTTTGTACTGCTTGCCGCCGTTCTGAATGATCGCAAACATTTCTTTTCTCCTTCATTATCTGTAAGTGATTATATTGTTCGTGAATGCATAATATACATGGTTTTGCAGTTTTTTCAACTTCTTATGTGATTTTTTTTCAGGAAAAAGCCATATCCGGCAGGGGAAGGGCTGTTTCGGAAGGCCTTTTTTCTTGTAATTATTGACTCTCAATGCTATATTTTCATGTTGTTATTTTATGGAGCTGTTTGTGATGAATACCTTTTATTATGCTGATCTTGCAGAAGAACTGCGCGATTCCATCCGGAAACATGAAGCCCCGCTTCTGGATCTGTGCCGCTATATCTGGGCCAATCCGGAACTGGGATTGAAGGAGGTCAGGGCCTGTGAGGCCCAGACCCGTTTTTTGCGGGAGGCCGGGTTTCAGGTAACGACCCCCTTTGCCGGACAGGACACTGCCTATTGCGCCTGCCGGGGTACGGGGGAGGTGACTTTTGCCTTTGTGGCGGAATACGATGCTTTGCCCGAAATCGGTCATGCCTGCGGGCATAATCTTATTTGTACCGCCGCCATTGCCGCCGGGATCGCCGCTGCTGAACTGCTGGAAAAAAAAGGTCTTCCCGGCAGAGTGCTGGTCATGGGGACTCCCGGCGAAGAATCTTACGGCGGAAAAGTCCGGATGCTGGAAAAGGATTGTTTGAAAGGGGTGGATGCCACCATGATGGTCCATCCCTCTTTCCGCAGTACCCCGGATACCGGATGCACCGCTATCCGGAGATATGACATTACATTTCACGGCAAGTCCGCCCATGCCGCCACTGCGCCGGAATTGGGGGTGAATGCGCTGGATGCAGTGATGCTGCTTTTTCAGGGCGTGAATGCCTGGCGTCAGCAGTTGCCGGAAGATGCCCGTGTCCACGGCGTGGTGACCCACGGCGGCGTGGTGCCGAATGTGATCCCGGACAGGGCTTCCGCCCGCTTTTTCCTGCGCTCCATCCACGATGAAGTGCTGGAGGAGATGAATGAGCGATTCCTTCATATCGTAAAGGGGGCGGCATTGATGACCGGGACGACGGAGGAGGTTTGCAATTTCAACCTGCCCTACCGGGCAAGGCGGCCCAATGAAGTTCTGAACAATATATATATTGCCGCCATGAATGCCTCCGGGAACCCCATTGTGATCCCGGAACGGGGCGGCAGAGGCTCCAGTGATTACGGAAATTTTTCAAAAGTCCGTCCGGGAGTGCATCCGTATTTCGGGATCTCCCCGGTAAAGATCCCCGGCCACTCTGTGGCATTCCGGGAAGCGGCGGGGACACCCTATGCGGAAAAATCCATGTTGGATGCCGCCTGTGCCATGGCGCAGGCCGGATTTTTGTTTTTGACCGACCCGGAAGTCCGGGCAGCAGTTTTGGAGGATGCAAAATGAAAAAGTTCTGTTATCTGGCAGTTTTTGTACTGGCGTTTGCCGCCGCATTTCTGATGAGCGGCTGTGGCGAAAAGGGGCCTGAAAAGCTGAAAGTCGGCGTCTCCATTCCGGCGGCGACCCATGGCTGGGCAGGGGGCGTGGTGTACCACGCTGAACAGTGCCGGGCGGAGTTGATGAAAGCCAATCCTGATCTGGAAATTTTTGTGACGACCGGAAGCACCACCGCAGAACAGAATGACCGGGTGGAAAATCTCCTTGCCCGCAAACTGGATGCACTGGTGGTGCTTTGTCAGGAACCTGCACAGATCGCCCAGGTGTGCAAACTTGCCAAACAGCAGGGCGTTTATCTTGCGGTGGTTTCCAATCCTCTGCCGGAGCCGGTTCAGGGTGTATTTCTGAACGGCGACAACCGCGGTTTCGGCCGTGCGGCGGCGGAAGCCATGGGGAAACTCCTGAACGGCAAAGGCGACATTGTGATCATGGAAGGGATCCCGTGCCCCATCAACAGTGAGCGTGTGGGCGGTTTTATGGAAGTTCTGAAAGCCAAATATCCCGGGATCCGGGTGCTTGCCAGCCAGAGTGCCAACTGGAATACGGAAAAAGGTCTGGCTCTGATGGAAAATTATTTGCAGAAATTCTCCAAAATCGACGGGGTGTGGGCAGGGGATGACGATGTCCTGACCGGTGCCTTGAAAGCCGTGGAGGAATCCGGCAGAAAAGATATTCAGGTAATGGTCGGCGGCGGCGGTGCCAAGACCATGGTCAAGCGGGTGATGGATCGTGATCCTCTGGTGAAGGCCACCGTGACCTATCCCCCTGCCATGATCCGTACTGCCATGGAAACGGCTGTAAAAGCATTGCGGAACAACCGGCAGACTCCGCAGAAGGAGATTATTGTACCGTCGGAAATCGTTCTGCCGGAAAATGCATCCAAACATTATTATCCGGATTCCGTGTACTGATCCGGATAACGGTGCAAAAAAATACCCGGCGGTGCAGCCGGGTATTTTTTTTGCCTGAATGGCAGGGGCGGTGATCAGCCCTATTTTCCTGCTTCCGCTGCCAGTCTGGCGTTTTCTTCAGCTTCCATTGCTTCTGCAAAACGCTTTTTATCGCTGGCTTTCATGTATGCTTCTTCTGCGGTGATCCAGCCTTTGTCCAGGATTTCCTGGATGGATTCGTCCATGGACTGCATCCCCCGGCCTTTGTTTCCTTCGATGATGGAGCGGATGTTGGCAATCTGTCCCTTGCGGATGGTGTTGGGCAACCCGTCCGACCACAGCAGGATCTCGTGGACTGCTACACGGCCCTTGGGGACTTTGCGGCAGAGCAGCTGGGAGACGATGGCCTGCAAACATTCTGCCAGCATGGTACGGATCTGCGCCTGTTCATTGGCAGGGAAGGCGTCGATGATACGGTCGATGGTTTTCGGAGCATTGTTGGTATGCAGTGTGCCGAAGACCAGCATCCCGCTGGCGGCACAGGTGAGCCCCAGACGGATGGTATCCAGTTCACGCATTTCCCCGATGAGTACGATATCCGGGTCGGAACGCATGGCTCCCCGCAAAGCCCGGGGGAAGGAGTGGCTGTGGATACCCACTTCCCGGTGGACAATGGTGGATTTTTTGTTCTGATGCACGAATTCAATGGGGTCTTCAATGGTGATAATGTGGCGGCTGTATGTATCGTTGATATAGTCGATCATAGCCGCCAGCGTGGTGGATTTGCCGGACCCGGTCGGCCCGGTCACCAGCACCAGCCCGCTACGGTAGGCGCAGATCTCTTTCAGGACTTCCGGCAGTTTCAATTCTTCCAATGTCAGGATCTTGCTGGGGATCTGACGGAGCACTGCACTCATGCCGTTATAGTTATACAAATAGTTGCAGCGGAAACGCGCCAGCCCGGGGATTTCATGGGCAAAGTCCAGGTCATGCTTTTCCAGAAACTGATCCCACCGGTAGGCGGGAAGACAAATTTCCTGCAGCATTGCGTGCATGAATTCCGGCGTAATGATGTCATCCGTAATGGGGACGATGTTCCCGTGGATACGGCTTTTGACCGGGTTGTTGATGGAAAGATGCAAGTCGGAACCGCCCTTTTCCAGCATGTACCGGAGATATTGATTGATAATAGGTTCATCTGCCATGGGTTATTCCTCCGTTCAGGATGCCTGTGCCGCAAGTTTTTTTGCCTCACGGACTGCATGCAGTTTGTTGAGCTGTTCCAGCACTGCCGCATCCCGCATATTGCGCAGAGCTTCTTCGTAGGTGATATCTTCATCCGTATAAAGAGCCAACAGACACTGGTCGATGGTCAGCATCCCCTGTTTCTGACCGATTTCCATGGCGGCCTTCAACTGGTGGATCTTGCCTTCGTTGATGTTGTTGCTGACGGCATTGGTATTGATCAGGATCTCGTACGCCAGTTTCAGTGAGCCGTCCGCCCCCGGAACCAGCCGTTGACAGAGAATGCCCCGCAGACTTCCGGCGGTCATGGCTCGGATCTGAGCCTGCTGGGAGGGCGGGAAGACATCCAGAACACGGTTCAGGGTATTGGCGGCATCGCACGTGGACAAGGTGCCGATAACAAGGTGCCCTGTTTCAGATGCGGTAATGGCATTTTCAATGGTTTCCAAATCGTTCATTTCCCCGATGACGATGATATCCGGGTCTTCACGCAGAGCCCCTTTCAATGCCGTCCGGTAACTCTGGGTGTGGATGCCGATCTGTCGCTGGGTGATCTGGCAACCCTTGGAATACTGGATGATTTCGATAGGATCTTCCACGGTGATAACATGGTCCTGCCGCTTTTCATTCAGAATATTGATCATGGCGGCCAGCGTGGTGGTTTTGCCGCTGCCCAGAGGGCCGGTCACCAGAATCAAGCCATTGTTATAGTCCAGCAGACGGCGGATGGTTTTGGCATCGTGTTCCTTGAATCCCAGTTCCGCCAGCGTTTTGATCTGGCTGGGGACCAAACGGTAACTTCCTGCGATCCCTTCCTTGTGGACCATCAGTGCCACACGGAAGCGGCTGCCTTCAAATTCCAGTGCAAAACTGGCATCCTGATCTTCATCAAAGGTGGCAACGACTTCCGGCGGAGCAAGGATTTTATTCAACCGGTCGGCTTCCACTTCCGTTAATTTCCGGTCTGTCAGGCGGATATTCTGCAATGTCCGCCGGATAAAGGGCTGGGTCCCGGCGGAAAGATGCAGGTCACTGGCATTTTTCTGGCGGAGCCCCAGCAGAAGGGCGATCATAAACTCCCGCAGTTCTTCATCACTCAACCCGGAAAGATCTTCCTCAAAAGAGGGCAGACCTTCCGTAAGATCGAAACTTGCGCCTCCACCGTAAGAAGCTCCTTCCTGCCGGAAGAGCGGCGGAACCTCCCCGGTGGCGGCCTGACCAACTGCGTATTCCATCAACTGTTGGATCTGCCCGGTCAGTTCCTCAATCTGACTTTCATCAGCACCTTCCGCCATCTGTTCCAGAATAGCCTGCGCACAGGTCCCCAAATCGGGATCACCGCCCAGTTGTTCAGTCAGGGAGAGGGCGTGTTCTGCCGTAAGGCTGCCCCCCTCGACCAGGGCATACATAAACCATTGTGTATCCAACTGCATAGCCGTATTCTCCGTCCGGATCAATCCACCGGGCGCAGGCGGCGCAATTCAGCGGCACATTTACAAATGGCTTCTTCCGGATTTTCTTTATTTTCGTATTCCACGATGATCCATTCGGTGGCTCCTCTGGTTTCGCAGAAAGTGATGACTTTTTCCCAATCCGTATCATCTTCGCCGATGGCGGGTTTGGTTCCCAGCGTATGGGAATGGGGCTTGAAATGGACCGTGCGGGCGCGCCACGCATTCTTTTCCAGTTCGGCAAGGACATCGGCATTGCCGGCCATGGCGTTACCGGTATCCAGCTGCATAAAGACTTCTTTGTATGTATTCTGTGCGATCACATCCCAGGGAGTCACGCCGTCTTCGCCGGGAATGAATTCATGGGCGTGATTGTGATATCCCAGACGGATGCCGTAGCGGGCAAGTTTTTCCGCCATGACATTCAATGCGGCGGCGGCATTGGCCCACTGGGCGTTGTTTTCCAGTTTCAGGAACGGGACGGCGATATTGCGGTTGCCCACAGCAAGGTTGCGGCGGACAACATCGTCAAAGTTCTGCTGGAGATCTTCAAACCCGGTATGCCACCCGGCGCAGACCAGCCCGGATTCTTTCAAAAGCTCCGCATAAAATTCCGGAGAAAAACTGTTGCCGTAAAGTTCCACCCCGTCATAACCGGCATCTTTGATTTTTTTCAAAGTTTCCAGCGGATACTGGGTAAAGGTATGGCGCAAAGAATACGCCTGCAGGGCAATAGGAATACGGATCATTTTTTTCATTTCCTTTCTTTATATTGAATTTGTTCTTTATTCTTGTGTGATCGGCTAAAGATAGCACCTGCAACAGGATTTTGCAATCTTTTTTTTACTGCAATTGCAAGTTTTTGTTGTTTTCGTACAGTTGAAAAAACGGAAATCCGTTGTATTTTATGTCTGTTTATGTGCTATAATCCAAAACAAAGGTTTTTGAGATGAAATTTACCAGTACCCGCAGCCGTCAGGCTCTTTCTGCATCGGAGGTCCTTGTAAGGGGGATCGCTTCTGACGGCGGCTTGTTTGTGCCGGAATGCTTTCCTGTTCTGGATGAAGATTTTGTAAAAAAATTGATCCCTATGTCCTATCGTGACCGGGCGGCGGCGGTCCTTCCGCTGTATCTGGATGATTTTACGGCTGACGAGATCCGCCATGGCGTTGACGGGGCTTATTCCGGGACTTTTGACAATGATGATCCCGCTCCGCTGAAAGAGGTGGAAAAGAATATGCACCTTCTGGAATTGTGGCACGGCCCCACCTGCGCCTTCAAGGATATGGCTCTGCAGCTCCTGCCCTATCTGCTGACTGCGGCGGCAAAACGGTGTGCCCCCGGCTGGACTCTTGTGATCCTGACAGCCACTTCCGGCGATACCGGAAAAGCGGCTCTGGCAGGGTTTGCGGATGTTCCCGGCGTAAAGATTGCCGTGTTTTATCCCCGTGACGGCGTGAGTGCCATGCAGAAACTTCAGATGACCACCCAGACGGGGGACAATGTAACGGTTTGCGGGATCGAAGGCAATTTTGACGATGCACAGAATGGTGTGAAAGCCATTTTTACCGATCCGGAAATGCGGAAGTATCTTGCGGACCGGAAACTGCAGTTTTCCTCTGCCAACTCCATCAACTTCGGGCGGCTGGTGCCGCAGGTGGTGTATTACATCTCTGCGTGGTGCGATCTTTTGAAGACTGGAAAATTGAAGGCGGGGGAAACCTTTAATGTGACCGTGCCTACCGGCAATTTCGGCAATATCCTTGCCGCGTGGTATGCCAAACAAATGGGGGTCCCCATCGGGAAATTCATCTGCGCCTCCAACCGGAACAATGTGTTGAGTGATTTTATCGCCACCGGGATCTATGACCGGAACCGGGAATTTTATACCACAGACAGTCCCTCCATGGATATTCTTATTTCTTCCAATCTGGAGCGGTTGCTGTATCATCTTTCCGGCAACGAGCCGGAAGAAGTGGCAAATCTGATGCGTTCTTTGAAAGAAACCGGCCGCTATCAGGTCAAGCCGGAACTTCTTGCCAAACTCCGGCAGGATTTCTGGGGAGCGTCTTGTGATGACCGGGAAACGGCGGCCGCTATCGGCGAACTCTTCCGTGAAAAGGGGTATCTTATGGATACCCATACGGCGGTGGCGGTACATGTGTATAAAAAGTATCTCCGGGAAACGGGGGATGACCGTCCCTGCGTGATCGCTTCCACGGCATCGCCTTTCAAATTTGCACCTGCGGTACTGCCTGCCGTTGCTGATGGCGTTGTGCCGGAAGATGGATTTGCCGTAACGCAGATGCTTTCGGATGTTTCCAAATGTGCCATCCCCGGGCCGCTGGCATCCCTCAAGGGGCGGGAGGTCCTGCACCGGCAGAGCATTGCCAAAGAGGATATGCCGGAATTCATCCGGAATTTTCTCTGATCACCGGTTCGCCGGATACTGAAAAGATAAGCCATGTGCTCCGGATCTTCCCAAGCACATGGCTTTTTTTTGCATCTTGGGGTTGAGGCTTTCCTGCTTACCCTTTCATCCGGAAATCCAGAACTGTGGGAACCTGGATTTTTTCTGCCGGAATGCCTTTCTGTTCCTGCAGCCAGATGTAGAGATTGGTGATATCCACTGCGCCTTCCCGGACATCGGGCAGATATAAGCCGTCATTTCCCAGAAGGACATTCTCCGCTTCTGCGGTTTTCCCGGTACGGGCGAGGGCGTAAGCATACTGGAGTTTCGCCATGGGCCGGGTTTGATGGATCGGGGCAAGTGCCGGATAAAGGTCAAGGACTGTCTGATATTCTTTTTCAAGGATCAGAAGTTTCAAAACGTCTTTGACCAGATACGCATCCGCTTCCGGGCACCGGGCGGCTTCTGCCAGAAGCTGCAAGCCCTGCATTTTATCTTCATCTTTCCAATAGGTCATCCCTGCCAGATGGAGAGTCCACGCATTGCGGTTTTGCGCCAATGCCCGCTCTGCAAACTGGCGGACCCGTTCCCAATCCTGCTGGCGGAAGTAGTAGATCCCCAAGTGATAGTTCCGTTTCCAGGTGTCCGGAGCCTTTTTCATCAGGGGGAGCCACGCCGGGTCCACCTGATAAGAGCGGGGCGGCGTATCATCAAAGGCTCCGGTATTCAGGAGTTGTACCCATTCCGCCTGTTTTTCACCGGGAGTCCCGAAATCAAGCTGCGGAGCAAGTTTGCTTCCGGAACGCAGTTCCTCCAGCGCCGCAAAGGCAAGGCCGGTATGACGGAGTTTGCCGGACTGTTTGGCGATGGAGTCTTTGGTATCTGCCAGAATTCTATCCAGTTCCGATTCCGGGAGCATGGCATCCACCACGGCACTCACTTCCTGCACCGCATCATCCCATTCCCCGAAGACCTTGCCGGGATCTGCCTCAATGGCACCGAAGGCCTCCAGCCATTCCCAGACGGTGGTTGGCGGCATGGGCAGGTGTTCCTGCTGTGTTTTGGCAAGTCCCCCCTGGATCTCCAGATAATCCTCCACGCCGGGAGCAAGCAGGACTCTCTGCCAGTGATGTCCCCCGGGGGAATCGCCCCACACAAAAAGTTTGCGCCCCTGCAGACGGCGGGTGGACATGTGAACGAGGCCTTTGCCGTCCGGTTTGATCAGTGCTTCATATTTCCGGGTATCCGCCGGAATGTTGTAAAAGTGGTCATGGGCGTATTTGAAGCGGCCCGGATACGTGGTGTCAAACCCGTCCCCGTCCGGAAGTGCGACCCGGTTGATGAAGTGACTGCCGTTGTTATAACTGTTGGAATAGGTGTCCTTTGCGGGAACAACCACCCGGCAGCCCGGGGTGATGTCTGCGGCAATATTGCTCCACCAGTACATGGGTACGACTTCTTTACCGGGATTGGCAAGCCGCACTCTGGAATAGAGAAATCTGGAACCCGGCGGCAGGAAGAAATCCATCTGATAAGGGGTTTTCCGATCCCGGCTGTAATCGTAGATCCGCAGAACAGGACCGTATTCCGGATGGTTCAATTCCGCGGCAAAACGGTCGGAACAGGTATTGGCATCATGCCCCCGGCGTCCGCAGTTCCACTCGGTGCCGCCGGCGTACCACGCATTGCGGATGGCAAGGTTGCGGGGGATGAATTGAAGATTGTTGGTCATGAGTTCCCGCTGACTGTCTTTGTCATAAAGCCGCCAGAGCCGCCCCCCCAGCGAAAGGGCAAATTCGGCGATGAGGTGTTCATTTTCCAACACCGCCGAGGGGATCTGCATGGGTTGAAGTTCTGTCAAATCATAATCATCCTGCATAGCGTAGGGCAGGAGATCGGGGAGGAGTCCGTACCCGAGGTACAGCCCGTCCTCCTCCGGGAGCTTTGAACCGAGGGTAATGGGCAGAGCATCCCGCAAAGCCGGGAAACGGCTTTCTTCTCCCACCGGGATGCCGTTGATTTCCTTCATAAAAAAGCGCAGTTCCGTCATCGTACAACTCCTTCCGGAAAAATGTTTGCTGATGTAAAGTAATCCGGACTGCAGAAAATGCAATCCGGGATTTTATTTTTTTTACAAACTGATGCAGACTGCTCCGGCAAGACACAAAAAAAGTGCCAGCCATTGCAGGAACTGCCTTTTTTCCCGCAAAATCGTAATGGCAAAAAGTTCAAAGAAAATGATACAGCTCCCCACCATCAGCGGATAGGCAATGGAACCGATCCCCAGCCGGGAAAGAAGATCCATCCCGGGATAAATAAGGCAGAAACTGCTGAAAAGTTCCGGGATCTCCAAAAGACCGCAGTTGTACCAGACCCGTCCCCGGTGGAGATGCGCCTTCATATCCTGCAGAAACGCTTTCCCTCGCGGGAGTTCAAAAAGGAGTCCCCCCACGCACATCCCTGCCGAAAATGCCGTGGTGCGCCATACGCTGGATACCACTTCCGACGCCGGGAAGTAGGATGGCAGATTGCAGAGCGACTGTGTCAGACCCGTTGTCAGAAATGCAAAAAAAGTAAGGAGTTTCCACTTGCCGTATTTTTCGCCGTTTTTACCGCCTCCGAAGAGCGGTAAAGCGATCAGCATGGCTGTGATCCCCATGATCCGCACTGTTGTCAGCGGAACACTGAAAAAGACCACACCCATCAGAAAGGGGAAGATAAATCCGGACTGCATGACGCTCCAGATGATCCCGTTGGGCCCTTTCTGCATGGCACGGCTCATCAGTTCCAGCTGGAGGTAATTGAATATCCCGCAGACAAATTGTGTCCCGAGGACAAAGAGCAGGGTTTGCCCGTCAGCCTGCGGGAATCCCTGGATCACGCCCACAAGAAAACTGACAAGGGCTGCCAATGCCGCCGCAAGGATCATCAGGCAGGAGATGCGGATATTTTCCTTGGGGGCTTTCCCCATGAGATAACCGTAAATGGTCCAGCCCAACCCAACAAGGATCATCGCCCCGATACCTGATAAATACATGATAAGCTCCTGTTACTTTGTCAGCAGATCCGGGGCAGCAGTTCCCCGCCGGGGCGGGGGAGCATGGTTTGCGTACCGATGGAAGTGGTCATCACCACTTTCCCCGGGTGATCGGCGGTGACTTCGCCAATAATGGCGGCATGGGCACATTCCGGCAGTTTCCGCAAGGCGGTAACGATATTTTCCGCATGTTCTTTGGGGGCAATGACTACCAGACGCCCTTCGCAGGCAAGGTATAAGGGTTCCAGACCCAGCATCCCGCAAACGCCCCGGACCCCGTCATCCACAGGAATATCATCTGCATTCAGCCGGATCCCCACATTGCTCTGGGAGGCAACTTCATACATCACCGTCCCGGCTCCGCCCCGGGTGGCATCCCGGATCACATGGATGTCGGAAGTGACGCCAAACATGGTTTCCACTGCATGGGCGAGGGGGGCGCAGTCGCTGGTCACCCCTTCTGCTTCAATGCCGAACTCATTGCGTGCAAGGAGGATGGTGCATCCGTGGCGGCCCACATCCCCGGTAACGATCACCGCATCCCCGGGGCGGGCGAGAGTGCCGGAAGTACGGATGTTTTCCGGGATCCTGCCGATGCCGGTAGTGGTAATAAAAATTTTATCCACCTGACCCCGTCCGGCGACTTTGGTATCTCCCGCTACAATGCGGCAGCCGGCAGTCCGGGCAGTTTTTGCCATGGAACGGGCGATCTCCTCCAGTTTTTCCATGGGGAAGCCCTCTTCGATCACAAAGGCACAGGTCAGATATTCCGGTTTTGCGCCCATACAGGCAAGATCGTTGACCGTGCCGCAAATGCTTAATTTCCCAATATTCCCGCCGGGAAATTCAAAGGGGGAAACGATGAATCCATCGGTGGTGAATGCGAGTTTTCCACGGATCTCCGGCAAAACTGCGGCATCGTCGCCGGTCAGGTCGGGATTGCTGAAATGGGCTTTAAAAACACGGTCGATCAGTTCGGCAGTCTGGGTGCCGCCTGCTCCGTGGGCAAGGGTGACAGTATCGGACATGTTAAAATTCTCCTCCATATTGATAAAATGCTGAACACGCTCCTTCGCCGGAAACCATACAGGCCCCTACCGGGTGTTCCGGAGTGCAGAGTTTGCCGAAAAGCGGGCAGTCGGCAGGGGTGCAGTCCCCCCGCAGGACCGTTCCGCACCGGCAGGCCGGATTACTGCGGCCCGGGATGGCGGGCAAATCAAACTTTTTGCGGGCATCCCAGAGGGCATATTCCGGGCGCAGACAAAGTCCCGATCCGGGGATCACCCCCAGACCGCGCCATTCGGCATCGCAGGAATCCATTACTTCCTGCGTCAACTTCCGGGCGGCGGGATTCCCCTCCGGGCGGACGACTCTGGGGTAACAATTTTTAAAGAACGGCGTCCGGTTTTCCGAAAAAGCAGAGATGATTTCTGCCAGCGCGGTCAAAATCTCATCAGCGGTAAAGCCGCAGACAACGCCGGAAACTCCTTGACGGCAAAGGTTTTCATAGATTTCCGTTCCGGAGATCACGCTGACATGCCCGGGGAAAAGAAAGGCATCGGCACTGTTTTTCAGGGCATGATACGCTTGCGGCATGGTTTTGTTTGCCCCGAGGATGGAAAAGTTTTCAAGATTTTTTTCTGCCGCTTTCCGCACTGCAAGGCAGCTCCCCGGCACGGTGGTTTCAAACCCGACGGAGAGAAAGACGATTTGCTTATCCGGTTCTTTTTCCGCCAGAGCCAGCGCATCCAGCGGGGAATAAACAATGCGGATATCCGCACCCAATGCCCGGGCTTGTGCCAGACTTTTTTCCGAGCCGGGCACACGGACAAGGTCGCCGAAAGTGCATATCACTGCCTGATGCTCCAGGGCAAGCAGCAGGGCTTCATCAATGAACCCCGCTCCTGTTACGCAAACCGGACAGCCGGGACCGGAAACCAGTTTGACATTTTCCGGCAGCAGATTGCGGATCCCCAGCTTGAAGATTTCGTGGGTATGGGTCCCGCAGACTTCCATAATGCGGAGGGGACGCCCCCGGTAGGAAGTGACGATTTCTCTGGCATTATTCATTTTCGGCATCTCCGGCATCTCCGGGCGGCGTGATTTTGGCAATGGCGATCCCCGCATGGACCATGACATAGTCCCCCGGTTCCAGATCGTCCAGCAGTTCCGCCGAAACGGCGCGTTTGGCACCGGTGGCGTCGATCAACGCAGTACCGTTATCGATACTCAATACTTTTGCAGAAAGTCCCACACACATTTTTTCACCTCATTGATATTTTTTTTGTTTCATCATTTCCATAGCGGCGGCGGCCTGCCCGAGGGCGATCCCCCCGTCGTTGGGCGGCACCAGATGATGCCGGAGTACTGTAAATCCCGCCCTTTCCAGCCGGGAAGTCACCTCTTCCAGAAGCAGGATGTTTTGAAAAACCCCGCCGCTCAAGGCGCAGACCGCTGTTCCGGTTCGCTCTCTTGCCTCTTTGCAGGCGGCAAGGATCATCTCTGCAAGCGTGTTATGGAAGGCTCTTGCCAGAGCCGGGATCGGTTGATTTTCCAGTTTTGCCCGGACGAGTGACTGCATCAATAAATCGGTTTTAAGCCGGAATATTTCACCGGAGTCGAGCAGTTCCTCCGGGGAACAGAGTTCCGGGATGTTACCGGTATGCTTCATGGCGGCAAATTGCAGACTCATGGCAGCTTGTCCCTCAAAACTGGAACGGGTCACCAGCCCCAGAATGGCGGATGCCGCATCAAAGAGCCGTCCTGCACTGGTGGATGAAATGCAGTTGATGTTTTTTTCCAGCATCACCGAAAGGATCTGCATTTCCTGCGGCGTACACAAGTTGAGCCGGGCGGCAGTTTCCACGGCGTTTGGGGCATCCATATCCCGGAGCAGTGCCCCGGCAATGCGCCAGCCTTCCCGGCTGGAGGCATCGCCCCCTGCCTGCACAAAGGGGGCAATCGAGCCCAACCGGGTAAAATCCTGCCAGCTGCAGTGGAGGATCTCTCCTCCCCAGATGGTTCCGTCTGTGCCGTAACCTGTTCCGTCAAAGGATATTCCGATGACGGGCCCGGAGTGCCAGTCATTTTCCGCCATGCAGGAAAGGATATGCGCCCAGTGGTGCTGGATCTGCACCATGGGCAGTCCGGAACTTTCTGCAAAACGGGTGGTAAAATATTGCGGGTGCAGGTCGCAGGCGATCATTTCCGGCTGAAATGCCAGCAGGGTTTCCATTCTTTTTTCCGCCTCTTCCAGTGCCGCAGATGTCCGCAAGTCTGCCATATCCCCGATGTAGGGCGACAGATAGTAATAAGCGTTTTTTGCAAGGCAGAAGGTATTTTTCAGTTCCCCCCCGATGCCGAGGACTTTGCCGGGACTGCCGTTTTTGCGGATGACCGGGAGCGGCGCATAACCCCGGGAACGGCGGATCATATACGGTTCATTCCGGAAAAAGTCCGTCACCGAATCGTCTGCCCGCAAACGGATCAGGCGGTTATGGCTCAACATCAGGTCGCAGAAGCCTGCAATTTCATTCAACGCATCTTCGTCACTGCGGACGATGGGCGCACCGGAAACATTGCCGCTGGTCATAACCAGAACATCGGTCATCGTTTGATCCAGGTCATCATCGGAACGGAAGAGAAGCATCTGTACCGGTGCATAGGGGAGCATCACCCCCAATGTGGGGTTGCCCGGAGCCAGTTCTTCCGGGAGGGTGCGATCCGGCCTGCGTGGCAAAAGTACCGCCGGTTTACGGTGTCCAGTAAGGATTTTTTCCTGTTCCGGCGTGGTGATACACCATTCCCGGACGGTTTGCAAATCTTTCATCATCAATGCAAAAGGTTTGTGGGGGCGGTGTTTGCGTTCCCGCAGTTTTTGAACGGCTCCGGCATTGCGGCCGTCGCAGGCAAGATGAAAGCCTCCGATCCCTTTGACGGCAATGATTTTCCCCGCCATAATGGCTTCCCGTGCGGCACGGATCGCCGCCATGCCCCGTTCTGGGCGGTCGATCAGGTAAACTTCCGGCCCGCAATGATTGCAGCAGACGGGCTGGGCATCGAACCTGCGGGACGCCGGGGAATGGTATTCTGTGCTGCATTCTCCGCACATGGGGAAGACCTTCATACTGGTTCGTTCCCGGTCATACGGCGTTTCGTCCAGAATGGTCAGCCGGGGGCCGCAATCGGTACAGTTGATAAAGGGGTGAAGATACCGGCGATCCTTTTTGTCATATAATTCCGCCTCACACCGGGGGCAGGTGGCAATATCCGGCGGGATCAGAATGTCGCTGATGTGCTGTGCGCTTGCCACGATTTCAAAGGTGGATACCGGTTCTTCTGCGGTATCTTCCACCGCGATTTCCCGGATGGCTGCCCGTTCCGGGGCTTCTTCGGGGAGAAGCCGCAGAAAACGCTCCATATTTTCCGGCGTTCCCTGCAAATGGATTTCCACAAAAGCCCCCAGATTTGCCACACTGCCGGTCAATCCCAGCCGGGCGGCAAGGCGGCTCACAAAGGGGCGGAATCCCACGCCCTGCACCACGCCATAGATATGGATTATTTTTGCCGGAACCGGCCGCATCTTAAAAATCCTCCTCCAGCTTGCCGGAAACCGCAAAATGGATAAAATCCACAAAAGTCCCCTGATAATCCGGGATCAGCCGCCGGAAAAGAGGATCGGCAAAGACTGCATCAAAGTTGTTTTTCATGACAAGTTCTGCAAAATCATCTTCCCCGGCAAGAGATACATCCTGCATTTGAGCAAATTCCGGGATCTGCATGAAATAATTTCCAAGGGTGACATCGGCATCTTTCAGGAGTTCACGCACTGCCTGCGCGGCAAACTGCTGATGGATCACCAGCACCTTTTTTCCCCGCAGTTCTGCTGCTTTTTCACGGATATGCCGGGGGAGAATGGCTGGGCCGACTTTATAGGGCGTGCCGAATTTTTCCTGCAGAAACTTTGCCGCCGCCAGTCCTGCCGGAGCAAGGACGATATTGCAGGAAACCGTTGCCGCCTGCCGGATCTCCTCAAGGGAATTGTAAGAGAAGATTTTCTGTGCCATCTTTGCAAACGCTTTCCGGACAAGTCCGGTGGGATCCGCGGAGCCCAGTTCCAGCGGTGTAACTCCCAGTACGCCGATGGTGTTTCCGTCCGCCACTCCCGGTTCGGTAAAGGATTGGAAGAGTTCCAGATAGGCGGCTTCCTCCCCCTTGTCGTACAATCCTGTCCCGGCGGCGGAAAGGGCGATGACCGGTTTCCCGGTCTGCTTTGCCGCCATGCGCCGGAGAGCGGCAAAATCTGTCCCGATCACGGCGGGAACGGGGGTCCCCACAAGGGCGGCAAAGGGCCAGTCCTGCACTTCCATGGCACGGACAAGTTTTTTCACAAGCCGGTCATCCCTGCCCATAATGGCATCCATATCCCGCAAGGCGGCACTGAAAACAGCATTGGGCGTATGTTCCCAGCGGGGTTCATCGAAGCCGCAGACATTGCCGGTACAGCCCCCGGCATCACACAAGGTGATCATGCCGCCCAGCTCAAAAAGTACCGAAACAGCCCCGGAATGATCCGGCGCAAAGGGGGCAAGTTTTTTCAAAAGGCGTTTCATCGTTCAATTCTCCTGCAGCTGTGCATACAAACGGGTGAAAAATTCCCGGATCCCGGCGTGACCGAAAGGCTGTGCCTCCTCATTCCAGCGGAATCCCGGCGCGTCCGGGTGGTAATACATGGCATCCTGCCCGATGGCGGCATCCACTTTTTCCCGGTCTTTCCGGTAAGAAAGCATGGAGGGATTGGTATTGGCGTAAACTTTGGTTTCCGGGCTCCATTCTGCCAGTTTCCGGATGTAACTGTAATTGGCTTCGCCTGCCGTGCCGAAAATTTCCGGCACCTGAAATCCATAGCGGACAAGGGATAACGCCAGTTCAAAGGGGTCGCCGTTCAGCCATTCCCCGATGGCGATCCGGGCCCCTGCAAAGTCTTTCCGGCAAAGGGCGACAGCCTGTTCCGCCTCTTCCGCATACGGGGCATCGTCAAGCCGGATCCCCAGTGCCGAACCCAGAAGCTGATACTGGTTGCGGACTTTGGATAAATCGTATCTGCGGGTCAATTCAATAAAGGGGATCTGCAAACGCTTCTGCAGATCCTGCGCGGCATACCGGGCCTCCTGATTCAGCACCAGATTGAAATTGGCTTCCGCCATTTGCTGATATTCGGCAAAATCCCGGCATCGGGCGATTTCCCGCACATGGCGGACCCCGGCTTTCTGCAGCATGGGGCGCAGTTCGCAGGAATCCATGAGGGGGGAGAAAAAGCCCAGAATGTTTGCCGCATCCGCCTGTTTCGGACGGGGCTCCAGCAGGGCGTAAACACTTTTCCGCACCGCCGCCATGGGGGGCAAACGCCCCTCCCGGGTGAGGGCGTACATATAACAGGGTTCCACCGGCACTCCGGCGGCGGCGGAACATTTGCGGCACACCCGTTCCATATCCGTCCCAAGCAGGGCATCCACGCAGGTGATGCAGATCATGACGGCACTGGGTTTTTCCTTCCGGTCACGGCAGATCTCGCAAACAGCTTCCGGGATCCGGTTCAGATGACGGCCCGTAACAATATCGTTATCATCCATCAGAAGATAATAAAAACGGTCTGCATATTCTCCGGAAGACCCTAATGCGGTGGTGTTTCTGCCGCAGCATCGGGGAGCCGCAAGCAGCATTACACTGCCGGGTACGGCAAGTCCGGCCCGTTTGACCCCGAAGCCCTGTGCGCCGGGGGAGTTGAATGCCAGCGTTGCCGGGGTACTGCACACCAGATGTCTGGCAGGCTGGAACATGTCCGGCATGGATTTGGCAGACCCTTCCGCCAGTTCTGCAATGGTGGTGAACAGAGCTTCTTTCACGGGTTGCACTCCTTCCACAGCGTTTCCGCAAGTTCCGCAAAGCGTTGCGCCGCTTCACTCTCCGGGGCCCCTTCGATCACGGTCATCCCCTTGTCTTCACAGCGGGTGATGTCATTGCTCCGGGGGATTTCGGAAACGATCCGCAGTTTTTCCTCCTCCGCAAAAGTGCGGACTTTTTCCTCTTCATTTTCCACATTCCGGCGGTTCATCACCAGCCCGAACACCTTGGCATACGCCCGGTCTGCAAAGTTTTGTACGGCGGCGTGGATGTTTCTTGCGGCGTACAACGCCATTTTTTCCCCGGAAGTGACGATCAGGATATGGGAGGCGTAATTTTCCCGGATGGGGGCGGCAAAACCGCCGCAAACCACATCTCCCAGAACATCATACAGAACAACATCCGGCTGGAATGTTTCAAAAAGTTTCAAATCTTCCAGCAAGCTGAAGGTGGTGATGATCCCCCGCCCTGCACAGCCCAGCCCGGGGGTGGGGCCGCCGGTTTCGATGCACAGGATCCCGCCGTATCCGGTGTGGGCGATCTCTTCGGGCGTTTCCGGTTCCCGGTCGTTGTCCCGGATAAAATTCATTACCGGCAGAATGGACTTTCCGCCCATGAGGTTGATGGTGGAATCCGCTTTGGGGTCGCACCCGATCTGGATCACTTTTTTGCCGCTTTTGGCAAAGGCGGCGGCAAGGTTGGCGGTAACGGTGGATTTGCCGATCCCTCCTTTGCCGTAAATTGCGATTTTCAGCATAATTGTACTCCGCTTTCCCTGTTTTTTCCGGTCAGGACCGGGATCATTTCACGGTAACACCGGCCGGAAAAGGCTTCGTGGGGCAGGGCGTGAAAAACGGTCCCTGCCGGGATGACCGGTTGATACATGGGGTCCGCAAGGATGGCTCCCGCTTTCCCGCTTAAAATTTCGATTTCATCTTCATCGGCAAACACGGAATCCTGTTCCTGCAAAAATATCGGGCCCAACGCCTGCGGTACAAAAATCTTTGCAGATTCCTCTGAGGCGGCGGCAAGGGAGGCGGCTCCGATGCTTTCCCCGATGATGGCAAGGCATTTTTCCTTTTCCGGCGCAGGCCGGTCGGCGCAGGAAATGCGGTCCTGTCCATCTTCTGCCGATTTTCGGAGATCCCGGAAAAGTTTTTCCGCAAATTTTTCCCCGTAAGGAACGCCCGCAGCAAAGGGGATGCCGAAGGTTTCTTTGAGATACGTTGCCGCCGGAAGCCCCGAGGCGGAAAGCACCAGATTCACATGGGCCTTCCCGCAATCCCGGAGCTCTTCCGGCGAGGAATCCATGGCCATGCAGGACTGGAGCTCAAAACCGCTTTGGCGAATCACCTCTTTTATGGCTCCGATCTGCCGGGAACCGGAAAAATCCAGCGGCGTCGCCCCGAGAAGATTGACGCTCAACCGGGGATTTTTCTGCACATCAAGCCGTGCAAAGCGTTCCAGATACATCTTCAATGCTTTTCCCGCCCCCGTGATGTAGGAGCCGATCCCGTTGGTTTGCAGCCCCAGTACCGGAATGCCGGTTTCTGCTTCCAGTTCGGCCGCCAGCGCGGGAAAATCCACCCCGGTCATGCAGGGCATGGGGGAGCCGCACAGGGCAATGAAACGGGGGTGCAGTTCTTTTGCCGCCCGTGCCGCATCTTCCAGCAGTTTGGCATCGTTGCCCATGATCACATCCATTTCCGTCAGGGCGGAAATATAGACCATGGCGGGTTTGCTGTACCAGCGGGGTTCGTCGTGGGTGGCGTAGGTGGAGTTACAGCCGGAAGCATCGTGGACAATGGTCATGCCCCCCAGTTCGTACAGCATGGAGCAGACCCCCGCTGTATCGCTGGCATAAATAGATAAGATTTTGGCACAATTTTTCATAAGAGACAACTTTCGCAACCCAACCCCTTGCGGCGGATGGTTTGTTCCACAGCCTTTTTTTCCTGTTCCGCCCGGATGAGCAGTTTTGCAAGTTCTGCGATCCCCCGGAATCCGTACAGCCCGCCGCCCTCGATCATGTTGACAAAGTGGGGCGTTTCATCAAAATACGCCGCCTTCTGCCCGATGGCGAGAGCCGTTTTTGCCCGGGGGGCAAAACGCATGAAAGGATGTACCGTTGGCAGGATCTGTATGGTCGGGGCATTTGCCTGCAGCCAGCGGAAATGAGGTTCTTCCTCCGGCACCATGGCATCCAGATAAAGCCGTTCCACAGAGAATCCCTTTTCGACAAGAAGCCGAGCCAGACCTGCCGGTCTGGGGGTGGCGGTGTAGTCGATGGATATGGGCATCCCCTGCAAAACTTTTTTTGCTTCGGCAAGTGCTTTTTCCGCCGCCGCCTCCTCTTTTTCAAGATCGGGTGCCGGGGCGTGGAGGGCTTCCGCCAGAATTGTCATATTTTTCCTGATTTCCTCCGGGTGATAAGTCAGACCCAGATGGAGGTGCATTCTATTCAGTCTTTCCGCCAGTATTTCCCCGGCGGGCCGTGCCGCGGGGAGGGTGGTCAGCAAGAGTTCGGCTTCCGCCAATTTCAAATATTCATCGTAAGTCCGGCAGTCCGGCAGATCCCGGAGTTCCCAGTTGTGAGCGTGCAGAAAATCAACCGACTCCGTATTTTGAGCGGTGGCAAGATTGTTGCCGATCCATGCCGCCGTCCGGGGGCGGATGGGGAGGGGGCGCAACGCATCAAACAACTGCACCCGCATTTTCTGGTCTGGCGTAAGACCGCTTTTCCGCATGGTGGGGTGCATGTAGCAATCCACAAAATCCACTTCCGGGAAACGCCGTTTCAATTCCTCCATCAATGCCGGAATATCCACTCCTGCAAAGAGTTGCACGCAGGAGAAAAAGACCAGTACGCACCGGGGCTTTTTCTGCATCTTCTGCAAAATATGAGTACAGCCCTCTAAAACTGACCGCTCCAGACCATCGCCCAGAAAGTCCTGTTCATCAATGGCAGTCCAGGACATGCGGTCCATGGCGCACATTTCGGCGGCAGTCAAAATCACCCCCCGGAGACACCCCCGGGCACAGATGAAAATCTGGTGACTTTCCGGGATCAGCATTCCAGTGTGGACGATGTTCCACGCCCCCCGTGCGGGCGGGGAGTATTCCAGCCCGGAGGCAAAAGGCGCAGGGAACACTGCATCCCGAATGGATACAGCAGGGATTTCCCTTGAAACAGGTATGGGTGCAAGACTTTTCAGCATATTTTTTTGCCTGTATCCCGGAGCAGTGTTTCTGCCAGTTTGCGGAATTGCTGTGCCGCCGGAGAGTCCGGAAACGCCAGAACGGCAGGTTTGTGCAAATCTTCCGCCTGTTGGATCTCCGGACTGCGGCTGATGGTGCCGAGGATGGAAGAATGAAAATCCTCTGAAAGCTGACGGACTTTTGCTTCTTCATCCGGAACATTTCTGGCATTCAGAATAAATCCCCCCAGTGCGGCATAGCCGCGGCCTTTGAAGCGTTCGGCAGCCATGGCGATATTGGCGGCGGCGTAGATGGACATATTTTCGCCGGAAGTCACGATGCAGACTTTATCCGCATAGCCCCCCCGCATAGGCATGGAAAAACCGCCGCACACCACATCCCCCAGAACATCGTACAGCACCACATCCGGCTGGAAACGCTCGTAAGCACCTTTTTCCTGAAGTTTTTCCAGTGCGGCAATGATGCCCCGTCCGGCACAGCCCACGCCCGGTTCCGGCCCTCCGGCTTCCAGACAAATCACGCCGTTTTCCCCGATATGGACCATGTCATCCAAGGTAAAACTTCCCTGCCGGGTACGGATCAGATCCAGCACGGTCGGCATGGGTTTCCCGTTACGGAGGGACAGGGTGGAATCGGCTTTGGGGTCACAGCCGATTTGCATGACTTTCAATCCGGCGGCGGCAAAAACGGCAGCACAGTTGCTTGCCACAGTGGACTTGCCGATGCCGCCTTTGCCGTAAAAAGCGAATTTCAGTGGTTTCATGCCGAACCTCCCGGTATTTCTGATGATCTGCCGCTTTGCCCACGCAGGCACAACGGCTCCCGGATCAGGGAGTTCCATCGGCATGACCGGGGCTTCCGCCTCAACCGGAAAGCGGTTTCGGCGTCAGGCAGATCGTCTGATGTTCTTTACTTTTGCGGGTTTCCGGCGTAAACGGCTTTGGCTGTCACGCCGGGGATGCGCCCCAGACGGCCCGCCAGCGCATTGATGCGGTCTGCCGGAGCATCCAGAACGATGCTGATGATATTGACATGTTTCTCCCGGTAGGGCAGTCCCATGCGGCCGATAATGTGGGGGCCGAATTCGTGCAGCAGGGCATTGATATCTGCCGCCGCTGCGGTATTTTCGGTCAAAATCGCCAGAACTGCCACACGGGATTCCATTTTCGGGGGTCACTCCTTTATCACCATTCACCCTTTGCGTATAATATACTTTCCTCCGGCTTTTTTTCAAGAAAAGAGGCGTTATTTTCCCCGTCTTTGGATGATTTTTTTTGCCACTTCCGCATTGACACAGGGGATGTGGAATTTTTCCGCAATGGCGTAGGCATCCCGGGAGTTGCCGAAAACATCTTCCGGCCGGTGGGCATCCGAGCCGATCACGCAGGAAATTCGGTAGGTGGATGCCATTTCCCAGAAGTTCAATACCGGGTACTGGTGGCGGATCCCGTCCGCATATTCCACCACAGGCTTCCGCAGGCCGTAAGCATTGATTTCCAGAGGCGTCCCGGATTTTTCGGCGGCAGCGGGGATGCGGCTCAATTCCTTTTCGATTTGGCTGTCCCATTTATCCAGACTCATCAGCATGATATCCGGGTGGTTGATAAAGTCAAAAATGCCCCATTCGATGAGCCGGACAGTGTCATCCACAAATTTACGGAAAACATTGATTTCAAACCGTTTTTTGGGGCTGATCACCGTAAGCTGCATATCTTCCATCCGGACGCAGTGGACTCCGGCGCACAAATAGTCCAGATCATATTTTTTCAGGAGCCCTTCGGTAAAATACTCCATGGGGGTATCAAAATCCACATCTGCTTCCATGCCGGAAAGCAAGGTCAATTCCGGGAACTTTTCCCGGGCGGGTGCAAACATGGCGGCATATTCCGGCACTTGTTCCATATCCATGCGGCTGTCGGAACGGCGGTGTTCCGGCAGAGGGGCGTGGTCAGAAATGCCCAGCACTTTCATGCCGGATTTGATGGCCTCGCTGCAATAATCTTCAACGGTGCCGGAGGCATGGCGGCACATATAGATGTGGGTATGAAGATTGACTTCTCTATTTTCAAGATCGTTCAACATAATCAAAAACAAGGCAAAGAGTCGTCAAGACTTGTGGTTCAAATAAAAAATCCGCCCCGGCGTTGAAAACAGGGACGGATCTTCTGGAAGGGATCAGTAAAATTACTTGGCTTTCTTGGCCTTTTCCCAATCCGCTTTGGCGACGAACGCAGTCAGATTGCGGCCGTCTTTGGTCTGCGCCTTGAAGGCGAAACGCTTGGAGGTGCCAGTCCCGTAGCTCACAAAATCGGTAACTTCAGCCTGGACTTTCTTGCGCAGCTTGACATCATAAAAAGAATGCTTCATTTGTTCCTCCGTTTGTTTGTTTTGGTGGGGAATCGAATCTCCTCCGGATCCCGGAATGAAATCCGGCGTTTCTTTATTTTCAATATAACCTCTTCAAAATGAATGTCAACAGTAATTTTTAAAAAAAATGAAAATTTTTTAAATTTTTTAAATTTTGAGGCTGTTTTATTCCTGTTTTTCCTGTGCAGACCGCTTGTTTTCAAGCGTTTCCCACCGGGAATAAAGCTCTTTGACCCGATTTTTCGCAGTTTCCAGTTCCTGCTGCAATTCCTGACTGCGGTGACCGTATTCCGTGAAAAAGTCCGGCGAACCGAAGATCTCTTCGATGCGGCTGACTTCCTCTTCCGCTTCCAGGATCACCTCTTCCATTTTTTCCAGTTCCAGCCTTTCGCTGTATGTGAGTTTGACTGCCGCTTTGGGGGCGGTCTGCCGTATGGCGGGGGCCGGTTTGGGGGCCGGTCCCGGAACGGCTTCTGCCGGGGCAGGGCGTTTGGTCAGGTAATAATCGTAATCTCCGGGGGTGAAAAAGGGTTTCCCCGAGGAATCAAATCCCAGAATATGGGTGGCTACACGGTTCAGGAAATAACGGTCATGGCTGACCACTGCCATACAGCCGCCGAAATCCGTCAACGCCTCTTCCAGAAGCCGCAATGTTGTCAAATCAAGATCGTTGGTGGGTTCGTCCAGGATCAGGAAGTTGCCGCCCTGTTTCAGGACTTTTGCCAGTGTCAGCCGTGCTTTTTCTCCGCCGGAAAGACGGTCGATGCGGGTGTTGATCCTTTCGTCCTCAAAAAGAAAACGCTTCAAATACCCCCGGACGGTGATCTGTTCCTCCCCGAGGCTGATAAAGGAGTATCCTTCGCTGATCTCTTCTTCCACTGTTTTGCTTTCATCCAGCACCAGTCTTGCCTGATCCACATAATTGAACTGGACAGTGGGGGCGATTTTTACCACGCCGGAATCCGGCGGACGCATCCCGGTAAGGATTTGGAGCAAAGTGGTTTTGCCCACCCCGTTGGGACCCACGATCCCCAGACGGAACCCGGGCTCAAACTCAAAATCAAAGTGTTCAAGGATCTTTTTCCCGGGAAAGGCAAAGGAAACATCTTTCAAAATCACGCTCTGATTGCCCAGCCGGGGTGCGCGGGGGATCACCGGATCGATATCTTTATCCCGTTCGGGAGCGGAAACGGCGGCAATTTCTTCGTAATGTTTGAGCCGCCCCACATTCCGGCGCAGACGGGCCTTGGGGGATTTGCGTACCCATTCGATTTCGGAACGCAGGAATTTCCGGCGTTTGGCTTCGGCGGCATCTTCGTGGGCAAGCCGTTCCGCCCGGGATGCCAGATAATCGGCGTAAGACCCTTCGTAACTGTAGATTTTTCCGTGATCCAGTTCCAGAATACGGGTGGCAATGCGGTCCAGAAAGAAACGGTCATGGGTGACAAAGAGTGTGCTTCCCTTCCAACCGCTCAAAAATTCCTCGATCCATTCCACCGTTTCCACATCCAGATGGTTGGTGGGTTCGTCCAGCAGCAAAAGATCCGGCTCGGCAACAATGGCTCTTGCCAGAGAGACTCGGCGTTTTTCTCCGCCGGAAAGAAGTGCCGCCGGACGGTCCGCATCCGGGAGATGCAGTTTGTCCAGCAGAATTTCCAATTTGTGTTCCGGATTCCAGCCGTCACACTCGTTTAAAGTGCGTTCGATTTCCTGCAGTTCCATGGCTGGAGTGGTATGATCCTCGTACCGGCGGTGCAGATCGGTGATCCATTGGAGTCCGGCCCGGATGTTTTCCCGGACGCTGCGGGAGTCATCCAGTTCAAAATCCTGCCCCATCATGGCGATCCGGAGTCCCCGTGCCCGGGTAATGGTTCCGTCTGCCACCGGTTCAGTTCCGGCAATGACCCGGAGCAGGGTGGATTTTCCGCTGCCGTTTCTGCCGATAAGGGCAATGCGTTCTCCTTCTTCACAATGGCAGGAGGCTCCGTCAAAAATCACCTGCCCGGATATACTCAACTGCAGATCTTCTGCCGCAAACATTACTTTTTTCATCTCAAAAATCCTTTCAGAAGTGTTAAAAATAGCACTGTGAATGTTATTTTCAAAATCGTGATGAAAAAAAAGTGAATTTTTTTATCTTTCATACTTGTAATATTTACAAAGCAGTGTAAAATATGTCCCGCAATAAAAAAAGTGTCTTTTTTATGCGGTAAGTTCTGCTGGTAGTGTGAGTTTTGTTTTTAGGAGAGAGGATGGGGCGCATGACTGATTGCTGTTTTGATGGGTGGTCAGCCGGTGATGTTTTTTCATCGCAGGATGAAAAAACATACGCTTGCGCACCGCAG
>JAFTIA010000033.1 GCA_017457105.1 Lentisphaeria bacterium
AGGCCCCGGAAAAAATCGCAAGCTGATTGCTTGCTGATTTTTTATTGGAGCGGGGGGCCGGGGCTTGCTATTTAAGGGCTGCTCGCCCTTAAAAATCCCCGCAAGGGGCGGTTGCCCCTTGACCCGTCGCTTGACGATTACAAATCGTCTGCGCTCCATAATATCAGTCTATGTTTAGTACAGATCCTTACAAAAAAATCCGGATTTTTCCGGATTTTTCAGTCCACTGCAAGGGGCCGTTTCCCGCCCCGGAGCGGCCCGTTTTTTTCCAGTGCCGCTCCGTTTTTAAATGCAATTTACAGCTTTGATGCCAGTTCTTCATACCGGGCAATGAGGGCTTCCGCCTCTTCCGCATCCAGTACGCCAATGGCAAGCAGTTTCCGTTGAATGTCCTGCGGTTTATCCTTGGCGACCGCAGAAACGGCTGCACCTCCGAAGTTGCCGGCAATGGCGGCAGTCAATTCCGCCGCCAGATCCAGTGCCGCCTGTTTTTCCGGCTGAACGGTCACGGCATTTTCCCAGATGTCCAGCAGTTTTTTGAATTCCCGGGTATTCTGTTTGATGGCCTTTTGCAGGGCTTCCGGAAATTCACCGGCTGCCGCACTTAAATCGGTCACTGCTGCGGCCAGACGGGGGAAGTTTGTCAAATCCACCGTAATTTCCGGCAGGGGTTCTCCGGCCGCGGCGGCGGCACAGAATTGAACGGCTTCCCGCATGGCGGCGGGGAAGAAGGGCGCACTGGCTTTCCGGCGTTCCTGCCGTGCCAGCTGGATCTGTTTGCCTGCGGCGGCTTCGGCAGAACGGAATTTTGCTTCCATGCGGGAAGCGTTATCCCGGGGCATGGGGGGGAGCGTCTGCCATTCGGAAGTCAGATCGCGGAGCTGATCTTCATCTGCCGGATCTTTGCCGAGGGCGGCAAGACTTGCCAGGATCTCATTTCTGCGGCGCATGGCCTGATCGTTTTCCTCATGGAGCGACTGGAAGAAGGCATCCATCCGGGAATTGAAAAGAGCCTGCAATTCGGCTTCTGCTTTCCCCGCACGGGGTGCCGCCGAAAATGCCGCACGCAATTCTTTGGCTTTTGCCACCCCGTCACGGCGGGGCATTGCGCCCAGTCCTGCGGCGGCTTCGCACAGTTCCCGCTTGACTTTTTCCCCGGCACTGCGCTGGGCGTTCCGGGATTCCCACCAGGCGTTGCGTGCCTGGAAAAATTTGTCACAGGCGGCACGGAACCGGGCGTACAGTTTCTGTTCCTGATCTTTTCCCGCATGTCCGGCGGCTTTCCATTCCTGCTGGAGAGCCTTCAATTTGTCTGCCGTTGCCTGATAATCGGTGGAGTCCGCCAGAGCTTCTGCGGCTTCGCACAGTTTGGTTTTGGCTTCTGCGGCAGAGGAGCGTTCTGCACGGGCGGCCTTGAAAAAGGCATCGATCCTGTGCTGAAGAGTCGTGGTGAATTCATAAAATTTCGGGCCGGTCTCCTGCTGTTTTTCATGGGGGACGGCTCCCAGTTCCTTCCAGCGTTCACGGATTTCCCGCAGCCGTTTCCCGGCGGCGGCAAGGTTTTCATCCGGCGTATTCTGCAAATCTTCCAGTTCCCGGAGAAGATCCAGTTTCAGGGTATAGCTTTCCCAACGGGCAAGGTCCAGCGTTTGGAGATGCTGGGCAAGGGCACTGTTCATGGCCTTGAAAATTTCCCGGAGTTTTGCTGTTTCCGGCAGGGTGGAGGCGGCTTTCCCCATGGCACCCATGGCACTGTCCCGGGTCTTTTCCAGTTTTTTCTGCTGTTTGCGATAGAGTTCAATATCGCCGGATGCCTGAAGGGCTGTCATTTCTTCCAGCAGTTTTTTCAATTCAGTTTCCGCTTTTTCAGCGCGTTCGATTTCCGCCTGCAGCCGGGCAGTCAGGTCTTCTGCCAGTTTGGCTCCCAGCGATTCCTGCGCCGGATCACAACCTGCCACAGAACGGAGTTCTTTACAGAAACTTTCCAGTTCTTTGCGTTTGGGGAGCAGCTGGTCAAGCGCGGCCAGCTCGGTCAATCCGGCAACGGCTCCGGTCAGTTTTTCCCGGGCTGCCTGCATGAATTCTCTTGCCTGCGCCGCTTCGGACAGACCGTTCTGGAAATTTTTCTGCGCCTGTGCAAAATCTTTATCGGCGATTTCCGCATATTCTTCCGGCAACGATCCGAGGGCGTTATATTCTTCCGCAATGGCGGCGGCACGGGCAACAGCTTCGTCACTGTCATTTCCGGCGAGGCTGTTCAGTTCTTTGCACAAAGCCGCACGCTGATGAAGCAATTCCTTGATTTTTTCTGGCACGCTGCTGGGCGTGATCTGATTTTCCGGCATCATTCATTCTCCCCTGTAAGATTTCATGGGGGTTATTATAATCCCCTTTCTGGTTTTTTCCACAATTCTTTCAGCGAAAAACCGTTTTTTTCCGTAAAAAAGTGTGTTTTTGTATTTTTCTTGCGGACATGAGGTTAAAAAAGTGGATATTTTGTGGATTTGCGCTATATTAAGCCTTAACAAAAGTGGAATTTGAAAATACCCATTAAAAGAAAGGTTCAAATCATGTATCTTGGCAGAATCGTTGCAGTTGGCCGCACCCGTGACGGGCGCAATACCGTGATGTACCGTGTGTCTTCCCGTTCTTTCCCGAACCGGGAAGCCGTGCAGATCAATGGGCGGGTCTCCATCCTCCCCCGTGCCGGGTTTGAAGATGACCTGAAGAAGAATCCCTATATCACTTACAACTGTCTGCTTTTCGCCGGGGATTACGCCGTGGCGAGCAACGGCTCCCAGACGGACCCCATCGCCGAAAAAATCGCCATGGGGATGCCTGTGCGGGATGCCATGACTCTGGGGCTTCTGGCTATGGATTACGAAAAAGACTCTCTGGATACGCCCCGGATCGTTTCTGTTTGCCACAAAACGCTTCCTGTGGGGTACCTCGGGATCGTCCGCAAGGATGCGGTGCTGGTCCGGGAATATGAATTGACCGACGGCAAAGCCTATTACATCTCCACCTATGAACACAACTGCCCCTGTCCGAAGCAGATGGATGCGGCGTTTGATGCCGCCGATGCCGCTTCCGCCGCACAGTACGCTGTGGATGGCGGGATCTTTGCAGATTTCACCCATCCGGTGACCTCTGCCGCCGCCCTCGCTGCCGGGGATGGTTTTGAGATCGGCACGCAGATCGTCGGCTGAAAAACAACTGGAAACAGGTACGGAATATGGACAAGGAAAAAGAAATCCCTGCGGCATCTGCAGAAAACACTGTTGCCCCGCAGAAATCCCGGAAAACATTGCTGCGCAGGATTTTTGCGGGCGTGGTCGTGGCATTGATTGCTCTCGTGATCTTTCTCTGGCTTCTTCTGGACTGGACTGTGGCGGCGACTGTCCGCAATGTGGCTCCGGTCTTTACCGGTACTCCGGTGGAATTGAAGGGGGTCAGTATCGGCATTTTGCGGGGCAGGGTGGAATTGGAAGGTTTCAAGGTCGGCAATCCCAAGGGGTTCAACCGGCCCTATGCTTTTGAGTTGGACAGTTTCGTCTGTCAGGTGCAGATCCCGTCGCTGTTGAGCGATAAGATCATGGTGGATGAAGTTTCCATTCACGGGATGCTTGCTGATTACGAAGTGGGTTTGGAGGGAAGCAACCTCGCCTTGATCCAGAAAAATGTGGAATCTGTTATCGGCAAAGCGGATGCAGTTTCTGCACAGCCCGCAGACGATGATGGAGAAGAAGAAAAGCCCGCTAAAAAAGTGGTGATCCGCAAACTTTCTGTTGATGGCGTTTCCCTTGCTCTGGCGGCGGTACGGATCCCGCTGCCTCCTATTGTCCTGAATGATTTGGGGGATGGCAAGCGTTTGACGGAAGTGGTCAACGAATTCTATGCCGCCTTGATGAAGTCGGTGGCGGATGCTGTTTCCAGTCAGGTGGTACAGGGCGTGGGGGAAGCCGCCAAAGGCGTGGGTAACGCCGCCGCGGATGCCGCCAAAGGCGTGAGTAACGCCGCCGCGGATGCTGCCAAAGGCGTGGGTAATGCCGCCTCGGATGCTGCCAAAGGCGTGAGTAATGCCGCTTCGGAAGCCGCCAAAGGCGTGAGTAACGCTGCCTCGGAAGCCGGAAAAAATGCCGTGGATGCGGTGACAAATATTTTCAAAAAGAAGTAAGATCAGGAGTTTTATCGTGGAATACGATTTCAAGTCGATTGAAGCCAAATGGCAGAAATATTGGGATGAACACAAGACATTCCGGGCGGAAGATTATTCTGACAAGCCCAAATTTTATGCGCTGGATATGTTTCCATACCCCAGCGGGGCAGGGCTCCATGTGGGGCATCCCGAAGGCTATACCGCCACGGATATTTATTCCCGCTACAAGCGGATGAAGGGGTACAATGTTCTGCACCCCATGGGCTGGGATGCTTTCGGGCTGCCTGCGGAACAGTACGCCGTGGAAACCGGGACCCATCCTGCCATCACCACCAAAAAGAATATCGACCACTTCCGGGAACAGATCAAAGCTCTGGGGTTCAGTTATGACTGGGATCGGGAGATCAACACCACGGATCGCGGCTATTTCAAGTGGACCCAGTGGATCTTTATGCAGCTCCACAAAAAAGGGTTGGCTTATCTGGACGAAGTGGCGGTGAACTGGTGTCCCGCTCTGGGGACTGTGCTTGCCAATGAAGAAGTCATTGACGGCCGCAGTGAACGGGGCAATCATCCCGTGATCCGCCGTCCCACGAAGCAGTGGATGCTGAAGATCACCGAATATGCGGAACGGCTTCTGCAGGATCTTGAAACGCTGGATTGGCCGGAAGGCATCAAGGAAATGCAGCGGAACTGGATCGGCAAATCCACCGGTGCGGAGGTGATTTTCAAAACGGATACCGGGGATGCTGTCACGGTTTACACCACCCGGCCGGATACCCTTTTCGGTGCCACCTACCTTGTGCTGGCTCCGGAACATCCGCTGGTGGCAAAACTGACCCGGCCGGAACAGGCGGAAGCGGTGAAGCAGTATCAGGAAGCCGCTGCCTGCAAGAATGAACTGGACCGTACGGAACTTGCCACGGAAAAGACCGGTGTCTTTACCGGTTCTTATGCCATCAATCCGGTGAATGGCGACAAACTCCCCATCTGGATCGCCGACTATGTGCTGGTGAGTTACGGTACGGGTGCCATTATGGCTGTGCCTGCTCACGATACCCGTGACTTTGAATTTGCCGTCAAGTTCAATATTCCTGTGATTTGCATTATTGAGCCGGATGCGGAACAGGCCGCCGCCGAAGGTGTGGATGTTGCCGCTGTGCTGGCGGGCAAAGCCTGCTGGACCGGCGAGGGCAAACTGATCCACTCTGCCAATGCTGACGGGCTGGATCTGAACGGTATGACCGTTGCCCAGTCCAAACCGGCAGCCACCGCATGGCTGGCGGCCCGGGGCGAAGGCAAAGAGGCTGTGAAATACAAACTGCGTGACTGGCTCTTCAGCCGTCAGCGTTATTGGGGCGAACCCTTCCCCATCATCCACTATGAAGACGGTTCTGTGGAACTGGTGGACGAGTCCGAACTGCCGGTCCTGCCGCCGGAAATGACTGATTACAAGCCCTCCGGCACCGGGGAACCCCCGCTGGCAAAGGCGGCAGAGTGGTGCCAGTATGTGGATCCCAAAAACGGGCGCAGGGGCCGCCGGGAAACCAACACCATGCCCCAGTGGGCAGGTTCCTGCTGGTATTACCTCCGTTACATCGATCCGCAGAATGACAATGCCGCCTGGGATCCGGGCAAGGAAAAATACTGGATGCCGGTGGATCTGTATGTGGGCGGTGCGGAACACGCCGTTCTGCACTTGCTGTACGCCCGTTTCTGGCACAAAGTGCTGTTTGATCTGGGCTATGTTTCCACCTGTGAGCCTTTCCAGAAACTGATCAATCAGGGGATGATCCTGGGGATCAGTTACAAGGATCAGCGCGGCGTTTTGATCCCCACGGATCAGGTGGATCTTTCCGGTGAATTCCCGGTGAGCAGGATCACCGGCGAACGGCTGACCGAGTTCCCTGCCAAGATGTCCAAATCTCTGCGGAACGTGGTGAATCCGGACGATGTCATCAACGAATACGGCGCCGACTCCATGCGTATGTACGAAATGTTCATGGGCCCGCTGGAAGCCGTGAAGCCCTGGAATACCAAGGGTGTGGAAGGGGTGCACCGTTTCCTCAAGCGTGCGTGGCGTCTGATCGACTCTGCGGTGATCGTGGACCGTCCCTGCAATGCGGATGAAGCCCGCTCCATGCACACGGCGATCAAGAAGGTTTCCCGTGATGTGGAGGACTTCGGCTTCAATACCGCCATCAGTTCTCTGATGGTATTCTGCAACGATTTCTCCGCAGCCGCAGAAGTGCCCCGGGAAGCGGCAGAAGCCTTTGTGAAGATGCTTGCCATCTTTGCCCCGCATGTCGGGGAGGAACTCTGGGAAAAACTGGGACACAACGACACCATCGCCTATGAGCCGTGGCCGGTGTGGGATGAAGCGGCGTTGAAGGTCAACGAAGTGGAAGTCCTGGTCCAGATCCTCGGCAAGCCGAAAGCCCGTATAATGATGCCTGTGGGTATCGACAAGGCGGAAATGGAAAAACTTGCTCTGGCGGATGCCGCCGTGCAGGATGCCATTGCCGGGCGTCCGGTCCGCAAGCTTATTTGCGTGCCGGGGCGTCTGGTCAACATCGTTGTATAAGTTCTGTTGACCGTTTTAAAAACAGCTGCACCGGAGAAAATCTTGTGATTTTCTCCGGTGTTTTATTTGCAGAACCCGGTTTGGCAGGTTATACTATGGGGGAGGAGGATTGAGTGATCTATGGGTGAAGCAAAAACATTGGAAGGAATCGTCCGTCTTCTGGTCAAGGCGGATTCCTCTTATGCGGCGGAAGCGTACTTTCTGGTGCGGGAATCTGTGTCTTACGCCCAGACCCGGCAGGATGTCCACCGGCATCTGACTGCCGGAGAACTGGTGGAGGCGCTTCTGGAATATGCGGAAAAAGAATACGGTCTGCTCGCCGGACAGGTTCTCGCAGAGTGGGGGCTTACCTGCGGGGCCGATGTGGGGAGGATCGTTTATAAATTGATCGATGCCGGGGTTTTAAGTGCTTCTCCGGAAGACCGTCCGGAAGATTTTCAGGTTCTTACCTGCTGGCTGAAAGAGCCGCCTGTACCCACGGGGGATCTGCCGCCCCTGCCGGTGATCGACCGGTAACCGGGCGGGAATGGCGGCTTTTTGTAAGTTACTTTCCCCGAAGCCAAACAGCGCATGGCTTATTGCAAGCCGTGTGCTTTTTTGTTTCATCCGTTTGCAGACAAAAAAAGAGGCCGCCCCTTGCGGGACAGCCTCCGGAGATCGAAAGATCTGAATTACAGCTCTTCGCCGATTTCCCAGCGAACAAAACGCTTGACGGTCATGTTCGGCTTCAGCTTGGAGATGCAGGTCTTGCCATCGTCGATCCAGGGCTGATCCACCAGACAGACTTCGGTGAACCACTTGTTGATCTTGCCCATAACGATCTTTTCGATGATGTTTTCGGGCTTGCCGGCCAGCTGGGCCTTGGCAATTTCTTTTTCGTGTTCGATCACATCCGCCGGAACGCACTTGCTGCAGATGTAGCGGGGATTGAACGCTGCAATGTGGATACAGACGTTGTGGATGAAATCCGCATCGTTTTCGCCTTCCACTTCCACCAGAACGCCGATACGGCTGGCGGTGTGCAGGTAGGAATCAAAGGTGCCGGTGCCTTCCAGCTTCATGGCACGGCGGATCTGCATGTTTTCGCCGATGGTGGCGATCTTGGAGGTCAGCAGATCTTTGCAGGCGGTGTTCACAGCTTCGGTCACATCGCCTTCACCGGCGACGGCCAGCGTGGCTTCGCAAACCTGCTTCACCAGATCTTTGAACTGATCGGTGTTGGCGGCAAAGTCGGTTTCGCAGAGGACTTCCACCATGGCGGCCTTGTTGCCGTTGACCATGGTGCCCAGTTTGCCCTGATTGGTGGCACGGCCGGACTTTTTGTCTGCCTTGGCCGCACCTGCTTTGCGCAGGACTTCAATAGCCTTGTCCATATCGCCGCCCGCTTCGGTGAGGGCGCGCTTGCAATCCATCATACCGGCACCGGTCTTGTCCCGGAGTGCCTTCACGGTTTCTGCAGTGATCATTGTTATATCTCCTGATTCTTCTTGAATTTCAACTTATTCCGCAGCTTCGGTCTTGGCGGCGCGGGGCTTGCGGGTGCGTTTCGGCTTTTCAATGGCTTCGGTCAGCTCTTCAGCGGTGACAGCCGGAGCAGCTTCTTCAGCGGCGGCCTTGGCAGCACGGGGCTTGCGGGTGCGTTTCGGCTTGTCTTCAGCCGGAGCAGCGGCTTCAGCCGGAGCAGCGGCGGCCTTTTCAGCGGCGCCCTTGGCGGTCTTTTCTTCGACCATGCGCTTCTGATAGATTTCCTTGGCGGCCAGAATGGCATCGCCGAAGAGACCGGTGATGATCTGGATGGATTTCACCGCATCATCGTTGGCGGCCACGGGGTAATCGATCTGGCTGGGATCGCCATCGGTATCCACCAGAGCAACGATCGGAATGTTCAGCTTGTTGGCTTCACGCACGGCGTTGGCTTCGTGGCAGACGTCCACGATCACCAGAGCTGCGGGCAGACGCTTCATTTCGCAGATGCCGTCCAGGTTCCGATGCAGCTTTTCAGCTTCGCGCTGGAGAAGAGAAAGTTCCTTCTTCTTCATGCTTGCAGCGGCTTCGGAATTGATCTTTTCGTCGATTTCCTGCATCTTGGTGATGCTCTTGCGGATGGTGACATTGTTGGTCAGGGTACCGCCCAGCCAGCGTTCGGAAACACTGTACATGCCGGTTTTTTCAGCCAGTTCAGCGATAATGTCGCTTGCCTGACGCTTGGTCCCCACAAAGAGGATATCGCCGCCCTTGACCACCACGCTCTGCAGGAAGTTGCAGGCGGAAGCCAGCTGATGCATGGTCTTGCTCAGGTCAATGATGGAAATGCCGCTCTTGGCGCCGTAAACATATTTCTTCATACGGGGGTTCCAGCGACGGGTCTGATGTCCAAAGTGACACCCGGCTTCCAACAGATCGTTCATCGTAATTTTCGCCATTTTCGGCACTCCTTTTCTTTGCGGCGCTTTCCAGAATCAAACGCCTTGGTTGGTTTGTTTTGCTTCCGGCATTCTCCGCCGGTCCAGTTAATATACATGCAAATGCCGTTTTTACAAGCAGAAAAAGGAAAAACTTTCTCTGTTTTTCTTTGTTGACAACTGGAAAATGATGCACATTGACTGTATATTTCTAAAAAAGAAAGGAATTTTGATGATGGCATCCAAGCGTATTGCAGAAATCCGCCGGGAAACCCGGGAAACCTGTATTGCATGTTCGTTGAATCTGGACGGGACGGGGATCGCATCTATCGACACTCCCATCCCCTTTGTCAACCACATGCTGGAACTTTTTACCAAACACGGCTTTTTCGACTTGACGGTGAAAGCAAAAGGGGATGTGGAAGTGGATTATCACCACACCATGGAAGATCTTGGGCTGGTGCTGGGGCAGGCTATTGCCGAGGCAGCCGGGAACAAGCAGGGCATCCGCCGTTACGGGAGTTTTCTGCTCCCCATGGATGAAGCCCTTGCTCGGGTGGTGCTGGATCTTTCCGGCCGCCCTTATCTGGTGTATGAAGTGACTTTGCCCGCGCCCATGATCAAAGATGTCGATGCCCGTCTTTTCCGGGAATTTTTCCAGGCATTGGTGAACAGGAGCGGGTTGAATCTTCATATCGACCTCATCCGTGCCGGAGAGGTGCATCATGCGTTTGAGGCGATCTTCAAAGGGTTTGCCCGGGCGTTGGATGAAGCCACATCCATTGACCCCCGCATTCAGGGGGTGATGTCCACCAAGGGCGTTCTCTGAAAAGATCCCCATTGTTCAAACAAAAGCACCTGATCGGCAGCGGTCAGGTGTTTTTTATTGCCGCAACAAAAAAGGGAAACCCCGTTTGGAGTTTCCCTTTTGAATATGCGCTGATGGAGTTTATCAGACTTCCACTTCGCAGTCGGCTTCGCTGGAGCGGTAGATGGCATCCAGAAGCCGCATGGCGACCAGACCCTGTTCGCCGGTGGCGGGGACTTCACCCTTGCCCTGAACAGCGTTGGCAAACTTGGTCAGTTCCTTCACAAAGCCGTCGCCGGAATTGTCGTAACGCACTTCCACATCGGCGATGTGATTGTCCACTTCTGTACGGAAGATGGTTTTCCCGGTATTGGAGCCGCAGGTCACGCCGCCCTTGTCGCCCAGAAATTCCACATAGCTTTCATCTTCAGCGTTGCAGGCCCAGGCAACTTCAAAGCTCAGCGTCAGCTTCTTGCCGAAGCGGACAAAACCGGCCGCATAGTCGTCCACGTCAAAGGTGCCGTCCAATTTCGGCGGTCCCGCCCACATGGAAACATAGTGATAATCCTTGATCGGAGAACCGAACTTGGAATAGACTTTTGCGCTGACACGGGTGGGATTCCAGTTGTTGGAGGCCCACATCACCAGATCCAGGAAGTGGACGGCAATGTCGATCAGACCGCCGCCGCCGGAGCAGGCTTTGGTGGTGAACCAGCCGCCCAGACCGGGAATACCGCGGCGGCGGATCAGTTTGACACGGATCTGATAGATTTCGCCCAGACGACCCGCTTCAATGGCTTCCTTGACCAGTTCAGCTTCGTCTTTCTGACGCCAGACCATACCCATCTGCAGCTGTTTGCCGGAGGCATCCCGGGCGGCGATGATGTCCCGTGCCAGATCGGGATTCAGGGTCATGGGTTTTTCCAGCATCACATGCTTGCCCGCATTGAGTGCGGCAATGGCGATGGGAGCGTGCATGTTATTCGGCACGCAGACGCTGACGGCTTCGATTTCCGGATCTGCCAGAAGCTGGTTATAGTCCGTGTACGTCTTGGCAACATTGTGAAGTTTGGCTTTTTCCGCCAGACGGTCCGGCAGAATATCGCACAAAGCGACGACTTCCGCATTTTCGACCTTGGCATACGCATTGGTATGCACAGAGCCGATGGTGCCGCAACCGATCACACCGATCTTGACTTTTTCCATGATTTCAACCTTTGTTTTCGTTATTATTTTTTTGCCTCTGCAAGAGGCTTGTCGAAAAAACCTTGAACTAATATAACTCCGCTCCGGCGTCTTGCAACCCGTTTTCCGGGAAATTCTCTAAAAAAGAATTGTTTTTTTTTCACTATGCTGTATGGTAATGCCGGGAAACAATGTCAGGAGTTTTTATGAACCGTTTTTTTGCTGCCGTTCTTTTGGGCGGGATAGGCTTCTTCTTTGCTGTTCCTCTGCATTCGGAGGTGTATTGGCTCGGCCCCAAAGTGGGGCCCCGCAGCAAGGGGCAGAGCGTGCCGCAGCAGTCCTTTGAAGAACTTTTGCCGCAGAAAAAACTGATGCAGGAAAAGGTGATCTGCAACGGTGTCCGTACCGAAGTGGATATTTCGCTTCTTTCCGGAACACTGGAAAATCTGCTTGCGGAACTGCGGGGGCGTTATCCCGATTTGAAAATCAACGTCCGGCGGGGCGGCGTCCTTTTCTCCATTCCACTGGGGAAAAAATATCAGGAACGGGTCCTGCTGGTGGAGGCCGAGGGGAAAGTCACCGCATTCACCATGCGGCTGCCCCGCCCCATGACATCCCGCCCGGAATGGCCGCAGGATCTGCCGCTGCCGCCCGGTGCAGAGGTGGATGAAGTCGTGCAGTTTACCGGACGGGGCAGTGTGTATGCCGCTTTCCACGGAGCGGAACCCGGCGCATTGAACCGGGTCAGTACCACATTGGCAAGTTACGGTTTTTTCTCCGTGACCCGGGAATCGGAACAGGCCGGCGGCCGGGGTGAACTTTTTATGAATGCCGCAAAAAAGCAGATGATGCTTCTTTCCATCGGTCAGGATGGCGTGGGGACCATGTTTCTTTTTCCGCTTACAAAAGAAACCCGTCAGTTCATGCCGTAAAACCGGGCCGCATTCCGGGCGGTGATCTCTGCAATGTGATCCGGCGTATCCTGCCGTATCTGGGCGATTTTCCGGATGATGATGGGTAAATTTCCTGCTGTATTGGCCTGTCCCCGCAGAGGAACGGGTGCCAGATAGGGGGAATCGGTTTCCGCCAGAAGTTTGTCCTCCGGGATCATGGCTGCCACCTGCCGCACATTTTCCGCCCGGTTGAAGGTGACGATCCCCGTGACCCCCAGAAGACACCCCTGCGCCAGAAAACATTCCGCCCAGGGAACGGTGCCGGTAAAACAATGCACCACGGCTTTGCCGCCTGCTCCGGTAAACGCCGCCGTCAGGCAGGACATATCTTCATAGGCCTGAAAACGGTTTTCCTGATCCCGGCAGTGCAGGATCACGGGCAATTTTTCTTCCAGAGCCATGCCGAGGAACGTTTCCAGAACCTCCAGTTGGCGTGTTCTTGTGCCATCCTGATAAAAGTAATCCAGCCCCAGTTCGCCCACGGCACGGCAGGCCGGATCCCGCAGGAGTTCCCGGAACTCTTCCGGGCTGACGGTTTCCTTTGCCGCTGCTCCCGGGTGGATGCCTGCAGAAAAAACACCGTTGGGCCATGCGTGGGCAAATTTCCGGGCCGCAAGACTTTCCTGCCAGCCGCCCCCCATGGAGGCAACGAGCAATTCATCTTCCGCAGTTCCCCCTGCAGCGGCAAAAGCCTCCCGCATACGGGTCTGGACCCCGTTCAAATCATCTTCCGGATCAAAATGAAAATGGGAATCAAAATAGATCATTTGTGCCCCTCCGGCAGTCGGCAGGCAACGCCTCTTCCTGCAACAAGCGGACGGAAACAGCCGTTGCACCCGGCACAGCACGAGAGCCGCTCTTTGCCTTTTCGCCAATCCAGCGGAAGATCCGGCTCTGCAATGAGAGGCCTCCCCAGACCGATCAAGTCGCACACTTTGTTTTGCAGCAGATTTTCTGCTGTTTCCAGACTGCGGATGCCGCCTGTAAGGATCACCGGAACAGGGAGTTTTCCCCGGAGTTTGGCGGCAAATTCAGCATAATAGGGGGCTTGGCTGATACCTTGTCTTGCAGGGTTGAGTGCCATTCCAGCCTCCGGCACGCCGCCGGAAATTTCCGCCGCATCCATGCCGTAAGATGCCAGTTTCTGCAAAACTTCCACCGATTCCGCGGCCGTCAGACCGTTTCCCACAAAGTCTTCTGAATTCAATTTGACTGCAATGGCAAAAGCATCCCCCGCCGCACGGCGGATCGCCGCAACGGTTTTCAACAGCAATCTTGCCCTGTTCGCCAGAGTTCCCCCGTAAAGATCCGTTCTGCCATTGAAACAGGGGGAAAGAAATTCGCTCAAAAGATACCCGTGGGCACCGTGTACCTGGACTCCGTCAAAGCCCGCCGTTTTGGCACGGACTGCGGCGGCGGCAAACAATTCCGGGATCGCTTCCAGTTCCTGCAAACTCCAATCCGCAGGCGTCCGGGGATTTACTGTACTTCTTCTTCCGCCGTGGCCCAGCTGGACAAAAATTTTTGCACCGGCAGCATGGACTGCACCTGTCAAATGACGGTACGCCGGAATGGCCCTGTCCGAATCCAGTCTGCACTGTTTGCGCAGGATACAGCCATCGGGACTGACTGCGGTTTTTCCGGCAATGATCAGACCGCACCCCGCCTGCGCCAATTTGACTTCCAGATCGATCATGGCCGCAGAGGGGGCAAAATCCTGATCGGTCAGGCCTTCACAGACTGCCGACCGCACCAGACGGTTCGGCAAACGCAGTTTCCCGTGAGAGAACCGTTCAAAAAGCATAGAGTTTCCTTCAGAAATTCAAAAGTTGAAGTGCTTTCCGCAAGAGATTTTCGCAACCGGTCCCGTCTTCCGGGAGTTCGGCAGAGAGTTTCCGCAAAACCCGGTCGATCTCCTCCCGCTTGTAGCCCAGCTGCTCCAATGCCAGTGCCGCATCGCTCATGGCACTTGCCACTTCCGGTGCCGCCGCCGGGAGTCCTGCCGGAGAGGAGAAGTCGGAAAGTTTTCCTTTCAGTTCCACCACCAGCCGTTCTGCCGTCCGCTTGCCGATCCCGTTGATCCGGCTCAACATTTTGATATCTCCGGAGACCACCGCCTGACAGAAGGCGGCCGTCGGCATGGCACTCAATACATTCAACGCCAGTTTCCCGCCGATGCCGGAAACCCCGATCAGCAGCCGGAAAAGGGCCCGTTCCTCCGCCGTGGCAAAACCGAACAGCGAAATGGCATCTTCCCGCACCTGGGTGTGGATGAATAAAGAGGCTTCTTCCCCCGTGTGGGGGAGTTTCTCAAAGGTGGAAAGCGGAATGGCGGCCTCGTAACCCACGCCGCCGGCTTCGATCACACAGGCGGTATAACTGCTTTCCAGCAAAATCCCCCGCAGACGGGCGATCATAAGGAGGCCTCCGCAATGATGTCAAGAGAGATATCCGCCGATTTCACCGAGTGGGTCAGGGCACCGCTGGAAACAAAATCCACCCCGATCTGACCGATGGAGGCAAGTCTTGTCAGCGTGATCCCGCCGGAAGCTTCCAGTTTGGAACGGCCGTGGACGATTTTGACGGCTTCCGCCATCATTTCGTTGGACATATTGTCCAGCAGAATGTATTCCGCCCCGGCATCGGCGGCTTCGGCAACTTCTTCCAGCCGGTCCGCTTCCACTTCCACTTCCAATCCGGGAAACTGTTCCCGGACACGGTTCACACTGCGGGCAATGCTGCCGGGACCTTCCATCGCGGCAAGTTCCCGGTGATTGTCTTTGATCATGGCGCGGTCATACAACCCGATACGGTGATTCTGTGCCCCTCCCACTGCCACAGCATATTTTTCCAGATTGCGGTAGCCGGGGGTGGTTTTCCGGGTATCCAGCACCACCGTTTGGGAATCTCCCAGTGCCGCCGCATACTTGCGGGCGGTGGTCGCCACGCCGCAGAGCCGCTGGATAAAATTGAGTGCCGTCCGTTCCGCTGTCAGAAGAGACTGCGCCTTGCCCCGGACTTCTGCAATGATATCCCCGTACTGGCAGACGGCTCCATCTTCCTTGAACACGGTATAGGTACATTCCGGATCCAGGCGGCGGAATACCCGTTCTGCCACTTCCTGCCCTGCCATGACCATGCCTTCCTCCTTGCAGCGGAGAACGGCCTTTGCCTGAATACTTGCAGGAACAACGGAGAGCGATGTAACGTCACCGGTTTCCCCGAGATCCTCTTCTATTGCCATATCGATCAGAAGATCCACTCTGCGCCAATCGATTGCCGGAATGTTTTTTCATTTTGCTGAACCTCCATGATAGTCCCGATACACCGGGGCGGCAGAGATGGCACGCCCGGTAAGATAATCAAATTCCACCAGAACCGCATTGAATCGGACAGGGCCTTCTGCCACTCGCAGACGGCCGGGCATCCCGGTGGTAAACTTGTAAAGCACATCTTCCACTTCCCGGCCCAGTACGGAACGGGCGGCTCCCACCATTCCCGCATCCGAACAGTATGCAGTTCCGCCGGGGAGAACGCATACATCCGCAGTCGGCACATGGGTATGAGTCCCGATGACTGCCGTTACCCTGCCTTCCAGAAAATAGCCCATAGCGATCTTTTCGCTGGTCGCTTCGGCATGAAAATCCACAAAAATATTTTTGACACTTGCCGGGATCTCATGCAGGATCCGGTTCACCGTTTCAAAGGGGCAATAGGCACTGTCCCGCATAAAAACTTTGCCCTGAAGCACGATCACCGCCACACTGCCTCCGGCGGGGTTGACATAAACTCCCCAGCCTTTCCCCGGCTGTTTATGGGAGAGATTGGCGGGACGCAGCACGTTTTTCAGAAGATTGATCTCGCTTTCAAATCCTTTCTGATCCCAAACGTGATCCCCGGCGGTAAACACGTCCACCATGGGCGACATTTCGGCGGCGCATTTCGCCGTCAATCCATTGCCTCCTGCACAATTTTCCGCATTGGCAATGACAAACTGGGCGTTCAATTCCCGGCGCAATTCCGGTACAAGGGCTTTGACAGCCTCCCTGCCGCCGCTTCCAACGATATCTCCGATGAACAATGCTTTCATGATTCCCTCTGCACAAAAAAAGGCCGGAAAAATCCGGCCTCCTTCGAATGATGCGTTACCGATCTTATTCGACGGTGATCGCTTCGCTCGGGCATTCGCCGGCGCAGGCGCCGCAGCTCACGCATTCATCTTCTTTGACAGTCGCTTTGCCGTCTTCCATGACGATCGCGCCAACCGGGCACGAACCCACGCAGGCTTCGCAGCCGACGCACTTTTCCTGATCAATCTTTGCAGCCATTTTTTTCCTCCTGAAGAAAAGCATTGAACCGGAAAACCCAATATCCGGCCCTTCGATCCATAATATAACACAGTTTGATCTTTTGTCAAATTTTTTTTCCTGTTGAATCACGCCCGTTTTTTTGTTGTGGGAGGCTTGACTCTTTCCAGGCACAGTGCTATATTTCCCGGCAAAGAACTTTTACCGAAAAGGACAGATGAAATGAACGACAAATGCCAATTCCGACGGATCCTCCTGAAACTCAGCGGCGAAGCCCTCAAGGGAGATTCCTCCACCCCGTACAGCGAAGATGCCATCAAGGCGATCGTGGAGCGTGTCCGCATCATTCTGGCGGAAGGTGTGGAAGTTGCGATCGTGGTCGGGGCAGGCAATCTGTGGCGCGGCGCCACCCGGGGCAGCGGCATGGACCGGGTCAATGCCGATTACATGGGAATGCTGGGGACCGTGATGAATGCTTTGAACCTGAAAGAGCATTTCAATATGGCAGGGATCCCTGCCATGGTGCAGTGTTCGGTCAATATGGAACCCATTGCCCGGAAATTCAACCGGGAAGATGCCGTGAAAGCTCTGGAATCCGGGCAGGTCGTCATTTTTGGCGGCGGTACCGGAAGTCCTTATTTTACCACAGATACCACTTCTGTTCTGCGTGCGCTGGAAACCGGGTGTGATGCCGTGATCAAAGCCACCAAGGTAGATGGCGTTTACTCTGCCGATCCCAAGAAAGACCCCACCGCTGTCCGTTATGCGGAACTTTCTTTCGATCAGGCTCTCGCCCAGCATTTGAAGATTCTGGATTCCACGGCCTTCACCATGTGCCGGGATAACGATCTGCCGATCATTGTTTTTGATTTCAATGATACGGATGCGTTCCGCCGTGTCCTCCGGGGCGATACGGCCGCCGGGACCATCATCAGCTGATTTTACTGCGGCACCTTGCCGGCAGGGGGGAAGGAAAAACCTTTTGCGGCACCTTGCCGGCGGGGGGGAAGGAAAAACCTTTTGCGGCAAACGTGCCGCCTCGGTGACTGTCGGCTGTCGCCCTGACGGGCTCTCGAGCCTCCGGAAGACTGGCAGGGCACATTGTGCAAGGCACAGGGTGCGGGCAAGGGAATACGGACTTGTACGGACTTGTACGGACTTGTACGGACGATTGGCACAGGGCTGTGTGGGTGCCCTGTGCCCCGGAAATTCCATAGCACAT
>JAFTIA010000034.1 GCA_017457105.1 Lentisphaeria bacterium
CTGTTACTGTTCGGTCCTTCCCGCTTCTGCGGTACTATGACCTCTGCTGACTTCTCAACGCTCAGCCGTGCATCACTACACGGGTTGGATTTTTTTTTCAATCCGTACCGTTGAGACCTCCACGGATAAGTGCATTGACTTTCCTCCCATATATCTGCCGCATTTACACCACAAGGTTCGGTCAGTATCGGACTTCACTTTGTTTGGCAAGCTCGTCCACCTTGAATGTGCCTTATATGCGGTTTCTGTTCGTCAGACCGGGATTTTGCTATTGCCTTCTTTCAGATTCCACCTCACAATGGACACCCTTGGCTTTCGCTAACAGTTCCTACTGACAAGGCCTGTACCGGACTTCCACCGGCGAGTCAATGCGCATGCCGCGCATACCACGAAAAAGGGTCTGTTTCCTGCCGGAAACAGACCCTTTTTTTATACAGATAACAAGAATTACTTGTCAAACAGCATGGAGAGGAGAGCCTTCTGCACATGCAGACGGTTTTCCGCCTCGTCAAAGACAATGGAAATGGGGGAATCCATCACGCTTGCAGCCACTTCCTGATCCCGGTGTGCGGGCAGGCAGTGCAGGAATTTCACCGATTTTTTGGCGGCATTCACAGCGGCATCGTTCACCTGATAGGGCTGGAAGATCTTCAGCCGTTCTTCGGATTCCTTTTCAAAGCCCATACTCACCCACACATCGGTATAGAGGAAATCCGCATCTTTACTGGCTCGCAGCGGATCCGGATCCCAGGAGATATTGCTGTACCCCTTGATGAAATCCTCTTCCGGACGGAATTCTTCCGGCGCCGTCACCACCAGTTCAAACGGGATCTTCTTGGCGGCATTCACCAGAGAGTTGGCAATGTTGCTGCGGCCATCCCCGAAGAACACCAGTTTCAACCCTTCCACCTTGCCGCAATACTCTTTCATGGTGAACATATCTGCAAGGATCTGGCAGGGATGGAACTCATCCGTCAACGCATTGATGACCGGAATTGAGGCATTGGCGGCAAGTTCTTCCACATCTTTATGGGAAAAAGTACGGATCACAATGCCGTGAAGGAAACGGCTCAACACTTTTGCCGTATCCGCCACCGTTTCACCGCGGCCCACCTGCATTTTGCCCTGATCCAGATAAAGCGGAGTACCGCCAAGTTCCGAAACGCCCACCTCAAAAGAAACCCGGGTGCGGGTGGAAGATTTGGCAAAAATCAACCCGATGCTTTTCCCGGACAAAGGTTTGTATGCCTGATTGCCCCGTTCACGCTTGAGTTTTTCCGTCAATTCAAAAAGCTGACCGATCTCATCGGCGGTCATATCGGAAATCGTCAAAAGATCCTTTTTCATCTTATTCTCCGTCTTTTAATGTTTTGGCGTACTCCGCCAAACCGGCTTCAATAATGTTCAATCCGGCATCCGCTTCCTCGCGGGTGATCACCAGAGGAGGCAGAAGCCGCAGAACCGTTTCCCCGGCAGTAAGGGTCACCAGGTCTTTTTCCAGCAAAAGTGCAGATAAGGCACCGGCCGGATGATCCAGTACAATACCGATCATCAGCCCGCGGCCGCGCACTTCTTTTACAAAATCGTATTTTGCCGTGATCTCCCGCAAACGGGCCATCATATAATCCCCCTGGATCCGGCAATTTTCCAGCACATTTTCTTCTTCAATGACCTGCTGGACAGCCAGAGCCGCCGCACTGGCAAGAGGCGTCCCGCCAAAAGTGGATGCGTGCGTACCGGCAGTCAGCACATCTGTAAATTTGCGCTTGACGATAAAGCCCCCCATGGGAAGGCCGTTCGCCAACGCTTTTGCCATGGAGAAGGCATCCGGTTCCACACCGGCCCCCTGCCAGCCGAAAAGCGTACCGGTACGGCCCATGCCGCACTGGACTTCATCGCAAAGCATCAGAATATCCTTTTCATCGCACAACGCCCGGACTTTCTTCAAATATTCCGCATCTGCCGGCAGGATCCCGCCTTCGCCCTGCACGATTTCCAGCAGGATCCCGCAAGTCTTGTCCGTCACTGCGGCGGCAAGAGCCTCAAAATCATTGTACGGAACCTGCTTGAAACCGGGCATGTCCGGCTCAAAACCTTTGCGGTATTTGGCACGCCCGGTGGCAGCCAATGTTGCAAGAGTACGGCCATGGAAGGAATTTTCCATGGAAATAACTTCATTACGCCCGGTCCGGTTGCCGTATTTACGGGCAAGTTTGATCAAGCCTTCATTGGCTTCTGCGCCGCTGTTGGCAAAAAACACGGCACCGTCAAAACATTTGCTGATCAATTTTTCAGCCAGAACCGGCGTTACCGGGTTGTAATACAAGTTGGAAATATGTACCAGTTTTGCGGCCTGTTCCTGAATCGCCGCCGTCACTTTCGGGTGGCAATGACCGAGGTTGCAAACACTGATCCCGGAGGCATAATCAAGATATCGTCGCCCGTCGGCATCATAAAGGTAGACACCTTCGCCACGCACAAACACCTTCTGCGGGGCGTAAGTCGGCAAAATGTACCGCGAATGACGCTCAATGGTCTGGGCATAAAGTTGATTTTTCATGATACCTCCTAACAAAAATATTTCAGGGAAATAATATTATAACAGTTTTTTTTGAAAATGCAAATTGAAAATTACAAATCCGGCATTATATTTTGCGTACCGGAGGTCTTTTTATTGTGAAAATATTGTTATCAAAAGATGTTATTGCCGCCCGAGTCCGTGAGCTTGCCGCAGAAGTATCGGCGCATTATCGGGGAAAGCAGCTTCACTGCATTGCCCTGATGAACGGGGCTCTTACCTTTACTGCGGACCTGATCCGTCATCTGGATGTGGAACTTTCGCTGGATACGCTGAATGTTTCCAGTTATTGCGGACACGCATCCAGCGGGGAATTGAGCATCCGTTCCGCCCTGAAAATCCCGGTGGCAGGCAGGGAAGTTCTGTTGATTGATGATATTCTGGATACGGGCTTGACTCTGCAGAAAGTTTCCGAACATCTGCGTCAGGAGGGAGCCACCCATGTCAAAACCTGCATCCTTCTGGATAAAGATGTCCCCCGCAAGCCCGGCGCATTGGCCCACGCCGACTTTACCGGGTTCCATATCGGGAACGAATATGTTGCCGGGTACGGCATTGATGACAATGAATTCAGCCGCAACCTGCCGGATATCATCGTCTGCGAGTAAAAGAAGTGCAATACTGCAAAAACCACCGGGGCTTCCCTCCGGTGGTTTTGATTTTTAGAAACAGACAGAAAATGATCAGCAATCTCTCAGCCACTCATCCATCACGGCATCGGAGGGCATCTGCCAGTCCCCCCGGGGAGAAAGGGCAATGTCACAGACTTTTGCTCCGTCCGGCATGGAATTCCGCTTGAATTGCTGACTGAAAAAGCGGGTCAGAAACTTCCGCAAAACAGGCAGGATCTCTTCCCGGGAATGTTCCGTAAAAACAGAGGATGCCAAATCCAGCAAAGTCACAGGATCCGCACCGTAACGGATAAAGTAGTACAAAAAGAAATCATGCAGTTCATAACTGCCGATCAATTCTTCCGTATGCTGTTTTCCTGGCAGCAGTTCCGGCGAAACCGGCGTATCCAGAATATCCAGCAAAACCGCCCGTGCCTCCGGCATGATTTCTGCATAATACCGCACCATATACCGCACCAGCGTTTTAGGAATGGAGCCATTGACGCAGTACATGGACATGTGATCGCCATTGTAAGTGCACCACCCGAGAGCGATTTCCGAAAGATCCCCGGTACCAAGCACCAGACCGCCGCACCCGTTGGCAACATCCATCAAAATCTGCGTGCGTTCCCGGGCCTGGGCATTTTCGTAAACAACATCCTGCACGGCCGGATCATGACCGATATCCCGGAAATGCCCGGCAACAGCCTCCCCGATAGGGATGGTACGGTATGGAACATGCAAAATTTCCGCCAGTTTTTCCGCATTGCCTCTGGTTCTGCCGCTGGTGCCGAAACCGGGCATCCCGACAGCCATCACGGCATCCGCCGGAAAGTGGAACTGATCCCGGCAATAAGCCGCGGAGAGAAGAGCCAGTGTGGAATCCAAACCGCCGGAAAGACCGAGTACCCATTTCATACGGGTGTGTTCCATGCGTTTGGCAAGGGCGGCAATTTGTATCTGCACCAATTCAGCGCAGTATTTCCGGCAATCTGCCTCATCCGCAGGAACAAAAGGCATCCGTTCCGCACGATAATGCGCCAAATCAGGCGATTCCGGCAAAGAAGCAAGTTCAAAAGAAGCACTTCCCCTCCGCCAATCCTCCCAAAGAGATTCCTGAAAAACACCATTCCGCCGCCGGAGAAGATCCATCCAAATTCCGTTAAAATCTGAATAAATCACGGAACCATTGCGTTCAAATGCCCGGTTTTCCGCAGTCACTTCGCCATTGACAGCGATAAGAGCCTGCCCGGAATAAACCGCATCCGCCGTTGATTCATGCACCCCGGCGCCGCAGAAAACATACCCGCCGCACAAACGGGCACTGTGCATTTTCACCGTTTCCCGTACAAAGTCGCATTTTCCGCCAAGTGCCGGCATGGAAGAGGGATTGAAGATCACCTGCGCCCCGGCCAGAACCTGTTCAGAAGATGGCGGCAATACGGTAAACAAATCGTTTCCGATCTCCACGCCGAAACGAACGCCCTCCGCCTCAAATACGGGAAGAGTTGCAAAAGCGGACTCTTTTGCCGGAGCGAAATACCGTTTTTCAGCGTTCGACAAAGCATTCTTGGCAACGATCCCGCAAACTTCACCATTCTGCAGGATGGCGGCGCAGTTAAAAAGTTTTCCACGCTGAAGGAGCGGCACACCAACGATCATCACCGTATTTCCGGCGGCTTCCGCCAATTTCTGCAAACCGCGTTCCGCAGCGGCAGCCAACTGCTGCTGCAAAAAAAGATCCCCGCAACTGCAGCCGGTCACGGCAAGTTCGGGGAATACGACCACGGCCGCACCGTGCTCAACAGCGGTGCGGTACAGGCGCAGAATAGCGTCACAGTTGAAAGTAACCCCGCCCACCCGCAGTTCCGGGACGGCGGCCGCCAGACGGATAAAATTCTTCATCCTGCGCCTCGTGGATCAGAATGCTTATTTGGCGGCATCGACCGTGGCAGACACCTGCACCGTTTTGAATGTGCAGAGAAACGGCATAACGGCACTGGAAGTGCTGCTCTTGAGGTCATAGACCTTGGTGCAGTTCAACTGGGTACGGGCTTCACGGGTCAGCACGGAAACCGCATTTTCAACAGAAACAGTATCTTTGAAGATGGCCCACTTGTCCACACTGCCGACACTGCCGGTGGCGATGGGAATAAAGTGGAAGAGATAGAACCCGGTCATCGTCACATTCACATGAGCCTTGGGCGGCATATTGGCGGACTCGCTCACAGGAAGCCCGTTAAAACGGTTGGCGACCTGCATGGAAGTACATCCGCTCATCAGCACCACGGCAAGGATCGCCGCCAAAAAAGTCAGCTTTTTCATCTCTGGAACACCCTTTCTGTTACAAGCATATAACGCTGTTTACATTTTGACTATACAATAGCACGGGATACCTTTTTTTCAACAGAAAACCTGATAAAAAAAAGAAAAAAAATTCCTCTTCATGCGACCGTGTTTTTGCTTGAAAGAACAGGAAACGATGCTACGGTATTTTCCGTGCAGTATTTCAACCATAAACAGTGAGGAAAAATCATGCTGACACCCGGTCTGGTCTCCATTTCTTTCCGCAAGCGGTCTCTTGAAGAAATTGCGGCAGATTGTGTTCAAACGAATCTGCGTGTTATAGAGTGGGGCGGCGATATCCATGTTCCCCACGGGGATTTCCGGCAGGCGGAAATTGCGGCAGAGATCACGCAAAAAAACGGCTTGACCGTGGCGGCGTACGGCAGTTATTTCCGGGCAGGCGAGCCGGATCAGCCGGATTTTGCGGGAATCGCTGAATGTGCGGAAATATTGCACGCCCCCACCATCCGGGTCTGGGCGGGGAAACGGGGCTCCGAAGAATGTGCGGACCGCAAGCCGGTGATCCAATCTTTACGGGATTGCTGTGCGATCGCAGCGGCCAAAGGGCTTACAGTCACGCTGGAGTGCCATAACAACACCCTGACGGATACCCTGGAATCCACTCTGCAGCTTCTGGAAGAGGTGGACTCCCCTGCCCTGCGCTGCGGCTGGCAGCCCCAATACAAGAGAACGGCGGAATACCGGCTGAAATGGCTGCAAAGTATTCTGCCGTACCTTTCCACGGTACACTGTTTCTGCTGGACCTCTGCCCACGAGCGGCTGCCGTTGGCAGCGGGGGTTGCTGAGTGGCAGAAGTTTGCAGAGATCCTCCGGTCGGCAAATCGCCCGATCCCGGTAATGCTGGAGTTTGTCCGCAACGATGAACTTTCCCAGTTATCGGCAGATGCCGCCACCTTGAACGCCCTTTTGAAAAAACTGTAAAAAAATCCTGTTTTTTATTTGTAATTTCCCGATTTTGTGGCATATTCAAGCCTTGCTTTTTCAATAATAATGTGAAAGGAAAAATGAACAATGCGAATCAATGTTCTTGATTATTATGATGAGGCGGATTGGAAACTCATGCGGGAAGAAGCCTCCCGGCATGAAACCCCGTTTCTGGTGGTCAATCTGAATATCATCAAGCAGAAATATCTGGAATTGAAGAAGCATTTTGATTTTGCCAAGATCTATTTTGCAGTAAAAGCCAATCCGGCAAAAGAGGTGATCAGCCTGCTGCGGGATCTGGGGAGCAACTTTGACATTGCCTCCCGGTATGAACTGGATCTGGTTCTTTCTCTTGGGGTTACGCCGGACAGGATCAGCTACGGGAACACCATTAAAAAAGCCCGTGACATCCGTTATTTTTATGAAAAAGGCGTCCGTCTTTTTGCCACGGACAGCGAATATGATTTGCGGAACATCGCCCGGGAAGCGCCGGGGTCCCGGGTTTTCTGCCGTATCCTTACGGAAGGGTCGGACACGGCGGACTGGCCGCTTTCCCGCAAATTCGGCAGTCACCCGGATATGGCGATCGACCTGATCATGCTGGCAAAGGAACTGGGACTGGATCCCTGCGGGATCTCTTTCCATGTGGGTTCGCAGCAGCGTGATATCGGTACCTGGGACAGTGCCATTGCCAAAGTCCGCTATATTTTTGACTATCTGAAAGGGGAAGGGATCAAGCTTTCACTCATCAATATGGGTGGAGGATTCCCGGTCAACTATATCTCCAAAACCAATCCGCTGGAAATTTATGCGGAAGAAATCACCCGTTATCTGGAAGAGGACTTTGGCGAGGACAATCCGGAAATCATCCTTGAGCCCGGCCGTTCTCTGGTGGGGGAAGCGGGGGTCCTTGTGACGGAAGTGGTGCTGATCTCCCAGAAATCCAGTACGGGTGTGGACAAGTGGCTTTATGTGGATACGGGGAAATTCAACGGTCTTGTAGAAACTTTTGATGAAAGTATCCGTTACCCGCTGTATTCCGAAGCCCGTGGCGAACCGGTGGAAGACTTTATTATTGCGGGGCCGACCTGTGACAGTCAGGATATTATGTACGAATACTTCCGGAATCCGCTTCCGGCATACATCAAGCCGGGGGACCGGATCTACTGGCTCTCCACGGGGGCATATACATCCAGTTATTGCTCGGTGGAATTCAACGGGTTCCCGCCGTTGAAAACATATTTTGTCCAATAAAAAGAGAGCAGTGCAAAAATGTTGAAAAAGTGTTTTCTGCCGGTGGGGATGGTATTGGCGGCAATCATGGCAGTGCTGATACCGGGACTGGGGATCCGGCTGGAAAACCTTTGCGGCACGGCAGTTTTTATTGTAGCGATCTTTGTGATCTGCGGCTGGCAAACGGATTTCGGCGAATGTAAGTTTGACCGGAAACTGCTGAATGTCTTTATTTTTTCCGGTCTGTTTTCCATGGCATTGGTGCCGTGGTGCGGGATCGGGCTGGCACGGCTGACGGGGTTGGATACGATGATACTGGCGGGGCTGGCTGTGATCCTTGCCATGCCCCCCACGTTGTCCAGCGGGATCGTGATGACGACCAATGCCGGGGGGAACGGTCTGGCTGCAATGCTGTTCACCGTGGTTTATAACCTGATCGGGGTATTCACTCTGCCATGGATGCTGGCGTGGTGTCTGGCAGGGGCGGGCAATATCGACACGAACCCCATGAAAATGTTCATCAAACTGATGCTTCTGGTGATATTGCCCTTTTTTGCAGGTTATCTGGCCAAGCGGTTTTCCGGGAAAAAATTGCCGGGATGGAGCGGTTACATTCCTTCGACCTGCGTGATTTTGCTGGCGATCTCCTTTTTTTCCCTTGCCAATGAGCAAATCAAAAACTTTCCACTGACCATGCTATTGATTCTTGCGGGGGTCTGTCTGCTGTTGCGGGTGGGTCTGCTGGCGGGCTTATGGTATGGCGGGGCACTGCTGAAAGCGGACCGGAGCATCCGGACGGCAATGATTTTTACGGCGGGCTCCAAAACGCTGACGATCTCCATGGCGACGCTGGCGATTTTGAATATCGGCGGCGGTTCGGCAATGATTTCCTGCATTATTTTTTATTTTATACAAGTATTCATTGATGCAATTTTGTCCGGGAAAATGACCAAAGAAAGGGGTGAAAAATGAAAAAGAGTATGATGTTGCTGATGTTGTTCTGCGGGGTGTTGCTTTCGGCGGTGGAATTGAAAGTTCTGGCGATAGGGAACAGTTTTTCGTACAGTACAAAGAATGAATTGCCCAAGATCGTAAATTCCGATCCTTCCTGCAAACTGGTTCTGGATGTCACCAGTGCCATGCTGGGCGGCTGCACACTGGAACGGCACTGGAACAACCATGTAAAATCGGAAAAGGACAGCACATATACGCCTTATGCGGGGAAAAAATCCACCCTGCGGGCGGCATTGACCAAAGAAAAGTGGGATATTGTAACGATCCAGCAGGGCAGTCCCCGCAGTTGGAGAATGGAATCTTACGAGCCCTACATCGGCAATCTCATCAAATTGATCAAAGAGCTTGCACCGACGGCGGAAATCATGATCCAGCAAACCTGGAGTTACAATGCGGTTGCGCCCCAGTTTGATCCGCAGAACAAGTGGGCATGGAAAGTGGATGGTAAACAGATGACTCAAAAAATGATGTATGACATGCTGACGGAGTGTTACACGACTTATGCGAAGAAATACAATCTGCGCATGATCCCTACGGGCAATGCGGTACAGCTTTACCGTGAAGCCATGGGGGAAAAGTTGATTTCTGCGGAGCCTGCGGACTACAAGAACTTTGTAAAACCGCAAGTTCCTGTGACCAACGATGTTGCGGGGAGTTTTGCATGGCGCAAGGATAAAAAAACGGGCGAAGAAAAGTTACGGACGGATGCGATCCACCTGAATTTGCGTGGTCAATATCTGCAAAGTCTGGTATGGTATGCATTCATGTTCGGCAAAGACCCGGAAAAGGTAACGTACAAGCCCCAATCCATGACAGAAGAAGAAGCGGCGCTCCTCAAAAAGTGTGCCAAAGAAGCGGTTTCGGCAAAACAGTAAACGCTTCGTGCGGCCGACTGGCAAAGCACATTCTGCAGAGCGCATAGTGCTCTGCCAGTCAGGGCCTGCTTCATGGCACGCAGTGCTGCAGCGGGGCAAGCCATGTGCTTTTTGCCTTTCCCTGCGGCACAGCCCACACACAGCCCTGTGCTTTTGTTTTCCCTGCGGCACAGCCCACACACAGTCCTGTGCTTTTTGCCTTTTCCTGCGGCACAGCCCACAGAGAGCCCTGTGCCAATCGTCCGACAAGTCCGACAAGTCCGACAAGTCCGACTGGTCCGACTGGTCCGACATTCTTTGCCCGCAGTATCGGCATTGCGCAAAGTGCTCTGCCAGCCAGCAGTCCCCCCTTCTGCGCCCGTCTACGCTACGCCGCGGCAAGCCATGTGCTGTGAAATTTCCGGAGCACATGGCTCTCACTGCACCCTGTGCCGCCTGCCCTCCGAAGCCTTCGGCGAAGGAGGGTCCGTACAAGTCCGTACAAGTCCGTACAAGTCCGTATTCCCTTGCCCGCACCCTGTGCATTGCGCCAAGTGCTTTGCC
>JAFTIA010000035.1 GCA_017457105.1 Lentisphaeria bacterium
AGCACTTTGCGCAGGGCACAGGGTGCGGGCAAGGGAATACGGACTTGTACGGACTTGTACGGACTTGTACGGACGATGGGCACTTGGTGCAGTGTGTGCCATGCGCTCCGGAATTTTTAAAGCACATGGCTCTCACGGCGTAGTGGAGGCGGGCTTGTTGGCTGGCAGCGGCACACAGCCATGCGCTCCGGAATTTTTAAAGCACATGGCTCACACGCATCTTGTGCCCCCAGTCCGTATCAGTCCGTATCAGTCCGTTTCCGTCCGTATTACATAGCCCACAGTATCGGCTTTGCACAATGCGCTTTGCCAGCCAACAGAACACCCAGCCCTGCACCCTGCCAGCCATTTTTTCACTTTTTTTTCAAAATCACTTGAAAAATACTCTTTAATACGCTACAATATCCTGTGGATCACTGTAAACTTACTCTAATAAGAAAGGACTGTTCTTATGAAAAGACAACATTTTACCCTTACAGAACTTCTGGTTGTAATGGCGATCATCATGATCCTTGCCGGTCTGGTTTTCCCTGCGGTGAGTTCTTCCCGGACGACAGCAAAAGCCGCCGCCTGCCTCAGCAATCAGAAGCAGGTCATCACCGCCATCATCCAGTCCATGAACGCCAACAAGAACCGGTTCTATTCTCCGGAATATGACGGCACCAATCATGCTGCGGCCAATGATGATGTTGCCGAAGACCACTATGTCCGCTGGACAGCACGGTTGTATAACCGCAAATACCTGCCGGACTATCAGGTCATGCGCTGTACGGAAGTCCTTTTCCCGCCAGCCAACAGAGGCAGTTTCGGCGATGATGCCTTTACTTACGGTGCTGTTTATCACGACGATGGAGGTAATAATCACGGTTTTGATTTCCGAGGCACCCGCTATCTCCGGGATGGTGTCGGCAACACCGCTAATGATATTGCCCCCACCAAACTCCTGCTGGGTGCCTGTTCCTGGAACAGTGACAATCAGGGCGGGGCACTGCTGAATGTCGGCGCTGCCACCACCTCTTCCGCACCCTACGGCACTCTTGTTATGGCACACCGTGGTGCGGCCAACATCTTTTTCCTGGACGGTCGTGCCGCTGCTTACAAAGCAAGTGATTTGGAAGCCAATCCGCTGTATTACCCCCGTTTCAGCTCCACGGCAAGCCAGAACCATGCAGTGCAGTTGAGCCACAGCAACAATACCACGATCCGTTAACTTACACAAAAGGATTCTGAACAAAATGATCCGCATGTTTTTCTTTGCGGCCTGTGCCGCTTTTCTTGCGATGGCTCTTCCCGGTTGCGGGCAGGCTGAACAGAAAACCAAAATCGGGATTTCCATACCTGCCGCCGACCACGGCTGGACAGGCGGTGTGGTTTACTGGGCGAATCAGGCGAAAAAATCCATTGAAGCCGCCAATCCCGGTTATGAAGTGATCGTTTCCACCGCCCGTGATGCCGCCGAACAGGTGGATAAGGTGGAAAATCTTCTCGTGCAGGGCATCAAAGCCCTCGTCATCCTCCCCCACGAACCCGGCCCGCTGACTGCCGTTTGTGAACAGGCAAAAGCGCAAAATGTAAAACTGGTGGTGGTGGATCGCGGTCTTACCAGAGATGTGGCGGATGTCACGGTTTCCGGCGATAATCCCGGATTCGGCCGTGCCGGGGCGCAAGCCATTGCACAAGCCATCAACGGCAAGGGGAATATCGTGATCATGGAAGGTATTCCCTGCGTGGTCAATTCCGACCGTGTCAATGCTTTCAAGGCGGAAATCGCCAAGTATCCGGAAATCAAAATTTTGGATGATCAGGCTGCCAACTGGGATACCGAAAAAGGGATGCGCCTCATGGAAAATTTCCTCCAGAAATATCCCAAAATCGATGCGGTCTGGACCGGGGATGATGATGTTCTTCTGGGGGCCCTCAAGGCTTACGAAGAATCCAAGCGTACTGATGTCCGTGCTTTTGTGGGCGGTGCCGGTGCCAAACAGATCGTAAAAATGATCCTGGACGGTCATAACCTCGTCCGGTTTGATGTGACTTATCCCCCGAAAATGATCGAAGTCGGCGCACAGCAGGCTCTTGCCATTCTCAAGGGCGGCAAGCCCCAGGCAAAGCAGATCGTTCCCGCAGAGATCATTGACCGGAAAAACGCCAAAGATTTTTATTATCCCGATTCCGTGTTTTAACATTGCTTTTCACAGCGTAACACAGGAACAAGGTAAAGCACAAGGCACAGGATGCGTGTAAGGGAATACGGACTTGTACGGACTTGTACGGACGATTGGCACTTGGCTGTGTGTGTGCCATGTGCTTTAAAAATTCCAAAGCACATGGCTGTGTGCCGCTGCCAGCCAACAAGCCCGCCTCCACTACGCCGTGAGAGCCATGTGCTTTAAAAATTCCACAGCGCATGGCTCTCACGGCACCCTGTGCCCCAGTCCGTATTTGTCCGTTTCCGTCCGTTTCCGTCCGTTTCCGTCCGTATTACATAGCCCGCAGTATCGGCATTGCGCAAAGTGCCCTGCCAGCCAACAGGCTTTCTTTCTGTGTTTTCCTGTAAATTTTTCAAAAAAACTTGAAAAATGACTTGCAATCTTGCATTATTTGTCGTATGATATAGCCGGATGACTGTATATTTGAAAATAAATTGAGGTAAAAAAGGAGAATATAAATATGAAAAAACAGCATTTTTCTCTGGTGGAACTGCTGGTGGTGATCGGTATTATTGTATTGCTGGCGGGTTTGATGATCCCTGCGGTGATGTCCAGCAAGACCAAGGGGCAGATCACGGAAGCCAAAGCGGACATGGCCGCCATCAAAATAGCACTTACTGCCGTGGAACGGGATTACAAAACTATTTTGCGGCGGAATAGCAGTTTTGATGTTCATGGCGGGCAGTGTGCTGTGAATGCGACTCATACAACCTATAACAGTATGCCGATTTACATGGTTCGCTATGACGGAACCAGTTCCAATGTGGCGGCATATAACGCTCTGATCCGGGAATTGACTGTTCCCCGGGAAATCACCAATAACAGTCATAAAAACTTCAACTTCCGGAATATCAAATATCTGGATCCCCGGGAAGATTACAATACCAGTGATGATTCCACCTTGTGGCGTGACCCGTGGGGGAACCCCTACACTATTTTGATCAATACCAATTCGGCAGATATGGTTTATCTTACCTATAACAACAACAATGTGCAGACTCCTCCCGACAACCGGGACGGCAATAACATGATCCTCCGGGGCAAAGTCTTTGTGTACTCCTGGGGACCCAACGGGGAAGATAATGACAGTTTTAATGCGGACAATGGCGGTGTTTCCACCACAGATGATATCCGCGGCTGGGAAAAATAAGAGTAATTTCCTGTGATTCAGCAGGGTCAAAAGGAGGCGGTATGAAAAAATTCACACCGTACACATTGATAGAAATCATGGTGGTCATGGCATTGGCGGCAGTGCTGGTTGCGCTGGCGCTTCCGGCATTCAGTGCCCTGATGCGGGGCAACAGTGTGGGGATCACCTGCGGTATGATCAAAAATACTTTGGATCAGGCACAGGCACGGGCTCTGACAGAACGGAAATATGTGGCAACAGTTTTTGATCCGGATGGCAGTGTTTCCGGCCTGACGGATACTCAGGCTATGCGGAATTGTTATGTTTCGGAGGCGTATGCTTTTGTGGGCTGGGTGGAAGAATCTGCGTGGGTCAAGCTGGATCAGGAGGCGCAGATCCTGGTGCTGAATAATGGCGGTACCGGCGATGCTCCCACTTTCCCCACGAACGGCAATCCGCCCAACATGTCCACCTTGCAGTCCATCAGTTCTGTTCAGGATGCGGGCGGTACCAACAATTTGCGCGGGGTTGTTTTCACCAGTTACGGCAACATTCGTGCGCCCAACAGCAATTTTTACTTTGGTGTGGGTGAAGCCACATTGGTCAATGGAAACTATATTTATAAAAATCCTGATTCCTCCGGGCGTGAAACGAATGTGATGGCGGTAAAGGTCAATCACTTTACCGGAAGATCTCAAATTGCAACAATCAACGAAAGCGGGAGAATCGAATGAAAAAGCAATTTTTCAACTTGATTGAAATCGCTTTGGCGATTGCGATTATTGCCGTGGGCATGTCCAGCGTACTGGTGCTTTTCCCGGCAGGGCTGAATGCGGTGAACAGTGCCGCAGCGGACAACAGTGCTCCGGATGCCGTCCAGTATCTGGCAGGGTATGTGGAAAGCCGGATCCGTAATGAATGGAACAATTCCGGTGCTCCCGGCACGCCCCGTACCAGCAATACCGTAACGAATCTGCCCACCGCAAAACCCGGTGCCGCTGAAACCTGGAATTCCACGCCGATCACGGACACGCCGATTTATACCTCTTCCACCGACGGGCTTTTCAAGTATGAACAGACCCGCACTGTAAACGGGGGGCCGGTGACGGACTTTGCGGCGGCGGCACGGGTGTGGAAAACCGGAGACAACCATATCAGCGTTCCCGGGCAAAATTCTCCGGTACAGATGAATGCCGGAGCGGTAACGATCTTCATCGAAATCAGTTACCCGCTGGAAAAGCCTTATGAAGAACGGGATACGCAGATCTATCGACTTGACCTTTACGATTACGGAGCGTGACCGGTATGAGAAAGAACAAGATACATAATCCGGTTCGCAAGGGGTTCACCCTGATCGAACTTGTGGTGGCAATGGCGGTCTTTTCGCTGATGATGATGTTGATGATGCGGTTTTTCACGGATACCCAAAGACTGTGGAGCCGCAGTGAGGACAGAGCCAATATGTATGCCGATGCCCGGGTGGCTATGGACCTGATGTCCAGCGCATTGCAGAGCGTGTACTATCAGGAAAGCAGCAATATGGGGCAGAGCGATTATCATCAGGAACGGTTCTGGATCAGCTGTTCCGCAGCTAATAATGGTACCGGGCGTATTGAATTTCCGGTGAATCTTTCCCGGAATTCCCCGCTGTATCCCTCAACACCTGCCGGACATTCTGACTTTGCCAAACCTTTTTATCTGGCGTTCTGGCTGGATAATAACAATGTCCTGCACTGTGCCAATGACAACGGAGCAACAGATTTTGTAAACAGTTCCGGCGCGCCGACTTGCAGCACGGATCCTCAGGAAATCATTGAAAATGTGACCCACCTTTCCTTCCGGCTTTTTTCCGGAGGATTTTCGGTACTGAACGGAAGCAACTATGTCAATCAGGCTGTGTTCCCGCATTCGGTGCAAATTACTATGAAGATGATGCCGAAAGCCGCTTTTGATACCTGGCGCGGGATGTTTTCCGGATCTGAAACAGCTGATGCGCAACGGTTCCGGGAAGAAAATGAATATGAATTTGTCCGGATCATTTATTTGGGGGTGTACTGATGATGAACAGACAACGTGAACAAGGGGTCGCGCTCCTGCTCGCGCTGGGCGTATTGAGTTTGCTCCTGGTCTCCGGGCTTGCTTTTGTGACCAATGCACTTCTGGCGCAGAAGTCTGCCGCCGCATACCGTTTCCGCAGTCAGTCCCAGCTTCTGGGGAAATCTGCTGTAAACCGGATCATGATGCTGATGCGTTATTATCTGGCTCAAGGCGATGACGAAGGGATCGGGGAACTTTACAGCCGTTCCAATGCTGATATAAACGGTCAGTCAGGCGATATTCCCGCCGCCGCAGAACAGGATCAGCTGACACCGTCTGCAAACAGTCTTCTTACGGCTTTGGTGGATAACAATTTGCGGAATGCGCCCACCACTCCCCGCTGGGAATATTTGTGGGATGCGTATGACAGTAACGGGCAGCGTGACAATAATGCCAATTTGGTGGGCCGTTTTGCCTACTGGATCCTGCCCGGCGGCACGGTGAACTTTTCGGAAATTCTCCGGGGGAATCCTGGTTTAGGGACCGGTTACTCTATGAGCAACTGGACCCGGCGGCGCGGTTTCGGCATCCGGGAACTGAATATTTCCGGATCTTATCTTAATGATGACCGGCTGAATGAGTTGGATGATCCGTTTGCTGGCGAAACATACGGCACCGCAGATCCCCGGCAGCAGGATTCCAACAGAGCCAATGACTATGCCACATTTGCAAGCATGTTTAACTCGAAACCCAATTTGACGCTGGCAAACCGGAATGTGATCCGCCGTTTTCTGCCGCCCTCCGGCACAGAAGAAGAAGTCTATTTTTCTGTGTCCGGAACGTATGACAGAGATACCTTCAATCCGCACCGGGCGGCTAATTTGACAAAATATCACCGTTTTGATCTTACCCGGACCGATTGGGATTCTTTTGGGGGACCCATTAATACCGATGCCCGGGTCCAGGCCCTTCTGGGACTTACCGGAACTCTGGCAGAACGGGCCGCCGGTGATACTGTGGATGACTCTACGGAAAGAACGGCGGACAGTATCCCCGCTCTGCGGCGGATCCATACTGCGGCGGATCATTACGGGTCGCTGGAAAACCGGCGGAAGCAGATCGCCGCCAATTTGCTTGATTATTGTGATTCAGACAATGTTGCCACTTCGGATTCTTCAAATTGGGAAACGACCGCCCCCAATTATACCGGCAATGAAAAAACGCCGTATATCAATGAAATCATGATCGGGCCGTCTGTGGGTATCACCCGCACGGAAACAACTGAAACTCCGGCAGGCGGTACGCCCACCTATACTTATACCTACAGTGCAACGATCGACTTGCGGATGATCGCCGTGGAATTGATCAATATGTATGAAAGCTCATTCCCGGACTCTGCCATGTCCATCAAGGGGGAATGTGATCTTGAGATCACGCCGGACGATCAGGCAAAGCAGACGGTGAAAGTCACATTTGATCTTCCTATGTCGACGGTCAGTGCCTGTGATGCCACCAATAATCATTATGGCTATAAATTGCTTTATACGGAAGGTCCCGGAGGATCCGGTGTCACTGCAACAGGCTGGTCCAATGTTACCACTGCGGCTTCGGAAACTCAAAGGACCGATCCGGTAAAGGTCACGGTGAAGGTCACAAACCTGAAAATAGAAAAGGTCCACCTGAAAACGGCGGACGGCAGCGTGGACTATGTCCGGAATCTGGAATTTGCAGCGGCAAAAGAAGCGACCATCACCAGTACGGAAAGTGGTGCTGTATCACAGACTGTTACAGCATATCCCCATGTAGGATGCGAAGTGGATGATCCCCGGGAAAATCTGTATCAGGGAAGTACCACGGATGAAGCTCTGATGAACTGGCGCTTGATCGATGTTGCCGCTGTTGCAACGGATAAGGATGGCGCAGCAGTGAATTCCAATACCTTGCCGGAAAAGGTGGCTGGTACGGAATTTACATTCAATGAAAAGAATGCGTCGTTCTGCAATCCGCAGAACAGTGTGGCAACTGCAGACAAGGATTTGGAAACTGCCACCGAGCCGGAAAATATTTCTTCTGCTCATATCGCCAATGCGCCCATGAGAACACTGGTGGAACTGGGGGCGATCCACCGTGCCGCCAAGTGGCAGACCCTCAATTTGCGGGATAGCCGCAGTAACCCGGCTGCCGATGTGAACAGTGATATAGAAAGTGCCGGAGACAGTTATCAGGATGGTGATGCCTGGATTTTGGATCAGGTGAAGCTGACTGCTAAAGTACAGGTTCCCCACCGGCTGTATCTGAACAATCCTCCGGGCACAGGTACGCCGGAAAGCGCGCTTCTGTATGCGGCTCTCTTCAGGGGACTGGTCTGGAATTGGGATAAGCACTATCACTATGATATGTCCGGCGGAACAGCCATCGGTGACCCGGTGACAGCGGGGGACATTCTTGCCGGACGGGCTTCCACAGAAAAATTCTTCAGCCGTGCAGAATTGATCCATTTCGCCTCCGGCGGGAACAGATTGTGGAATGCTTACGGGCAAATCACCCCGGCAACAGATGCCGGATCCGAAACAGTCCCGGCACTGGTTTCCAGCCTGATCAGCTTCTTCCCCCGGTCTTCTGACCCGGTAACGCTGATTCTGGTTGCCCAGTCCATCCGGGATGTGGGGACAACTGCCGGGTTCTCCATGTCAAAACTCCTGAATGACGGCTCCGGGAATTCGGAAACAACCACCGTTCATTCCGGCAGATTTGATTTTGTCAACAATGTGTATTTTGACGAAATCACCGGAACCAGCCGCTATTATGTGGAAATCGGTACACAGGGCGGCCCGCAGCCGAGAGTCAATCTGCTCCGGTTTGAACCGCTGGATTGATGTTGAAAAAGGATGGAATGATGTTGAAATATATTTTAGTGATTTTTCTTGCCGCATTGACGGCATTTCAGGCAGATGCCGCACCGAAGGGGAAAAAGGGAACCATCCCGGCAGATGTGCCGCAAACATTCTCCGCCCGGGAAAAGGCGTGGCTGAAAAGTGCTTTGTCTGATGAATTTCTGCTGGAGCGTACCAAAGCCATTGCCAGGGAGTTTGTTCAGCAGAAAGAACTGCATATCCCGCGGCTCAAACTGGCGATCCAGGAGTTGAAAACATACGAAAAATATTATTTTCTGGAACACGACTCCAAAATCTCCCGCCGCTGGGTGGTGCAGAATATCGCCTTTGCCGAGGCATTATTGAAAACCAAGGCAAAGATGAATTTTCTCATCATGCGCAAGCAGACCGGCAGTGAGGAATACCGCCGCTGGTATGAATATTATACCAAAACCGCCAAGCAGTACTGGACCATCAGCCAACGACCGGTCAAAATCACGGACCGGCGGAAACTTTCCGAAATGGCACGGGTCAAAAAACTTGTTCTTGCACGGGAACTTGCCAGAGAGCAGTCGGAAAATGATAAAAAACCTGTGCTGGATGATAAAAAATTGCCGAAACTTTAAGTCAGGAATCGATCGTTATGAAAAAATCTTGCTTTACTCTTGTTGAAGTCGTTATGGTGGTGGCTCTGATCGCCGTCCTTACCGGCATTGCCATCGGCGGCTACTCTTACGCCATGGGTTCCGCCCGGGAATCCGCCACAAAGTCCATTATTAAACAGATGGAAGCCGCGCTGGAAAGCGGCAAAACCAAGCACGGGTTTTATCCCGCAAGTGCCCAGATGCCCGGCAGTGGTTCCACGCGTTTTATTCAGCTTTTGGGCTCGAACGGGGCAGAAATCACCGATGCCGACCTCGCCACGCGCTGGGGGAATCTCCCCGAAAAATATATCAAAGATTTCCGCAGAACGCTGGACTTTGAATCCCTCCGGGAATATATCAATGACAATGGTTATATCTGTGATGCCTGGGGCAACCCCCTGATCTACACCGCCCCGGATACCACCGCCCGCAAGGCATTCACCATCCGTTCTTACGGTCCCGATGGTGAAACCGGTTCCGGCGGCGCATCGGATGACGATATCACCAACTGAGTCCTGCGGGCGGGTAGCACCCATCTCCGCTCCGCTACGCCGTGGCAAGCCCGCTGGCATGTGGTCGGCTGTCGCTCCGGAAGGCTGGCAATGCACTTTGCGCAGTGCCGATACTGCGGGCAGGGGAATACGGACTTGTACGGACTTGTACGGACTTGTACGGACCCTCCTTCGCCGGAGGCTTCGGAGGGCAAGCGGCACAGGGCTATGTGGGTGCCATGCGCTCCGGAAATTCCAAAGCGCAGGGCACAGAAGTAGGGCAGAACATCCCTGTGCATTCTCTAACACAC
>JAFTIA010000036.1 GCA_017457105.1 Lentisphaeria bacterium
ACCCTAAAAAGTTTTGGAAAAGGATGGAGGGGGTGCAGGGGGGGAAGGAAAGAACCTTTTCCAAAAGGTTTTTTCTTCCCCCCTGCCGGCAAGGTGCCGCATAAAAAACAGCAAATCAGTCTTTGTTCAGTATAGAGCCTTATTTCACCAGTTCCGCATCGTCACCATTGAAACGGATTTTCTTTACACTGCCGTCCGGCCAGGTCAGCGTTACAGTGTCTCCGTTGCGGCGAACCTGCGGCAAATCAGCTTCGTGCCCCTTCCGGAACGGCAGGAAAACACTGATAAGATCCATCGTTTCCGATTTTTCCGGCGCAGAGAAACGGAAATGACGGCGATCCGGGAACTGTTTGCGGTTGCTGGGATTCACGTTGAACCCCGTCCATGTTTTTCCGGTCCAGTTGGCGTTGTCCAGCAGAACCACTCGGCAGCCCGCCGTGGGCTGGCAGATTTGGACCCCGTCCGGATTCATGGTAAATTCCACCTCTTTATCCGTGTGGAGATTGAACTCAAATACTTTGCCCGCCGCCGCACGGCACAAGTCACGCACCAGAAAGACATCCGGCCGCAGATGCACCACCGTCCGCCGGACAGACTGCAATCCCGGATAGGCTGCCGAAGCATCCCCTGTGGCAACGGCAAGATCCCCCTTGTCGGCAAAGTGGACGATCGACCCATTGGCAAAGCCGCCGCGCGCCTGCCCCTTGCCGTCATCATAGGTCACACAGTTGTGGGAACGGCTCTGGACCGTCCAATCGTTGTAGTGGACAGAACCCTGTGCATCATAATGCCCGCCGGAAAAGAACATCCGTTCCCCGTAAGCCTCAAACTGGATGTTGTTCTGGGAATTCAGCCGGTGGGAAGTATTCCCTGCCGGACAACTCTGGAAAAGCATCCCTATATCATCCGCCCCGCCGGTCACGGTCTTACGCATGGTCACAAAACCGATCCCCGGGAAAAGACGGGCTTTCGGCAATTTTTCCAGCGCCGGTTTCCCCAGCGACTTTACATCCGCAAGCACGTTCAGAACCGATGCCCAGCCGGTGTTCAACGGATCGATCCCCATTGCCTGTGCAGGCTGGAGAAAATCCGGATTCCGCAGTGTCATGGCAAGCATATAAAGAGAAGCGGCCTGACTTTCCGGCGCAAAGCTGTCGCACCCGCTGTAAAGACGGCTCCTGCCCGGCCAGCCCTGCAGGATGTAATAACCGGTATTTTTGATAAAATCCAGAAAGGTCAAATCCACGCCGATAGCGTTTTTCAGGATCGTCACCATACGGAGCCCCCGGTCAATGGACCAGCTCCAGTAAGCGGGACCTTCGCTCCAACCGCCGTCCGGTGTACCGAAAGGCGGCCAGGAGGTGCGGAAGGTGGTCAGGCTGTAACGCATCCACTTGCGGATCACCGGATCCGGGTCATCCGGAGCCAGAAAGATAGAGGCTTCCAGCAAGATCGCCTGATAACCATTGGCCTGATGACTGCCATAGGGACGGCAGTCAAAATTCTGTTTCCGCAAAATCTCATAAATACGCTGTGCCCGCAATTTCAGATTTTTCCGGATCATCTTATGTTCTTCCGGCGTATAAAATTCGTGAGTCCAGTCGTAAGCCATGATCCCGCGGCGCATGATCCACATGCCCGGTTCATCGTTATGACTCATTGCAGTAGAGCCGTCCGGATCCAGGCTGAAGAAATATTTGACATATTCCGCCGCGGCCCTGCCGTACTTCTTCTCTCCGGACAGGAGATAAGTCAATGCCAGAGATTCCATCCGTGCCAGACGGGGATGGGTGATGCTGATCACTTTCCGCCACGCATCCAGCCATTTGGAAACGCCCACTTCACTGCGTTTCGGCAAAAATGGAGGCTCTCCATCCGGAATATCATTTTTGCCAAGCCATTTATCCTGATTGGCAAAGCGGAGTTTCGTCATGGCCGCCAGGTCGCCCACCGTCCCCCGGCGGCGCAGTTCTCCGGCACTTTCCGGCGTAAAATAGATCCGGGGATGCCCCTTGGGGATGCGCCTGATGGCTTCTTCCAAATCCGGGAAAGGCAGTTCCCGGATCCCCGCAGGCACCGTGAAACTGCGGACTTTGCTCCATGCCGGAGATTGATTTTTACGCTCCACGCCATAACGCCAGTACCATTTGCCGGGCTTCAAAACTTTATCCGGGATATACATGTGCATTTCAAGCCCGGTCACACGCACCGTTTCCGCAGAACGGAAAGCGGCATCCGGCGAATATTCCAGTGTGTAAGTGTATTTCCCCGGCACCCAATCCAGGGGCGAAAGGAAAGAAAAACTTCCGGGGTTGACCGACCACACCGCACCGTCTGCCGGAGAGTGGGGAAATTCCACCCGGTTCGCCGCCACCCGGTCCAAACCAAATTTGGCGGCGGGGTTGATCTTTTTCCACGTCAGGGAAACATCGTCCAGCAAAATCTCGCCGGTCTGCGTAAAATCACGGCTGTAAATATAGGGAACAAACTGAACCCAGAACCGGAAATCCTTCCACTGCAAACGCTCAATGACCTGCTCGCAATCCTGCCAGCTCCCGGTTGCCGTATAAATTTTGCTCGTGGCGGCAAACCCCTTGAACTTCCCCGGACGCGCCGGATCCGCCCCGGTCATTTCCAGTTTGGACATGAACCGCTGCCCGGCATTGCCCTTCGCCCGGAAACGCAAAACCAGCACCATATCTTCCGCAGGCATCACCGCATGCCCCATCTGGGAACAATAGGGATTGGAGTCGCTCCAGATATCCTGCAATTTCAAAGCATGGCTCCCCGGCTTTTCCCCGGGAACCACCGTAAGGATCTTTGCCTTTTCCGCACTTTCTTTGGGCTGAGTACCGTGCCCTCCCCAGCCGATGGTCCCCTTTTCAAAATCCGGGTTCACCAGTGTTACGGCTTCATTTGCAGAAAGTCCGGCAGCAAACGCCAGAAGACTGCCCAATAAACAACCTTTCCAAACCATCGTACGATCCTTTCTTTATTTCAGCAGAACAACGGATTTCCCGCCGGCTGCGATCACGCCAAGCTCATTCCCTGCAACAGAAGGCTGCCAGATATTGTCCGACGCCATCGTGCCAACCGAATTACTGAACAGGATCCGGCCGTCTTTCAGGCGGTAAACATTCCCTTTGGAGCAAATGGCATACAGAAAATCCCCGGACTTGGTGAACCCGGTGATGTCCCCCTGAATATCCGCTTTAGCGGTGACTTGCAAACTGCCGTTCACCCACAGCACCCGGCCATTGGCGGCAGCCACGGCAAGTTTCCCCGGCCCGAGAGGCTGGATACCCACTGCCAGACCGCCCAGATTCAGAGGCTTCAACTTTTCCAGCGGATGCTTTTCCGGAACCATGATGTAGAGGTGGCTGTCCGACCGGCCCTCCACAAATTCCGGCTTGCCATCCCCATTCAGGTCCACCGCTGCGGCAGCATACGTCCAGGGCGGAGCGGAACGGTTCACCAGCCGCTTACCCGCAGGCGTCAGGAGCCAGTGCCAGTAGTATTCCGAACCGGCACAAATTTCATCCAACCCGTCGCCGTCAATATCCGCCGCCGTCCCGCAGGTGGCACCGTGATAGATCTGTGTGCTCCACAAGCGTTTCCCGTCAGCAAGATCGTACGCTTCATAACGCCAGCCGGAAAGGCCGATCACCAGAGAGCGTTTGCCGTCTTTGGTCAACTTTGCCGGGAACACCGTCTTCACCAGTCCGGGTTTGGTGTGGAATGTGACGAATTTCTTGTTCCACAACTCTTTCCCTGTCCCGTCATAAACCCGGAGATGACCCGTTTGCGCCTTTTCTCTGGGGTCCGCATGATTGTAGGAAACAGCCCAGTACACATCGTTCCCTTCCCGGAAACCGCAAAGCGTTTCCACGGCACCGGCATGTTTCACGCTCCAACGCACCGAGCCATCCGGGGCGATCACATGGAAACTGCCGTCCGCACAACCCACGCCGAAACCATCCGGACCGGCCGCCACAGCAGACACCACCGCAGGCATCCTCCGCTGGGCCATCACCGTAACGGCATTTTTCGCAAGACCACCGGCGGCAGGAACAGAATCGTCCAACGCCACCGCAGAACCGCCCGTCACCGGCAGAGCAATCTTTTCATTGAATGCGATATTCTGCGGAGTTTGGAATTTTTTCTGCCACTCCCCGATCTTCACTTCCCGGACGCCGAAACCGATCACGCCGGAGGGGGAAACGAAGAGTTTTCCGCCACGGAACCGTATCCCGTTTCCGGTATAATTCCCGGCAATGGCAAGATATTCCGTGCCGGCCATCCACGCATTGCTCCCCAGAGCCGTTACAGGCAGTTCCTGATGGCCCATAAAGACCGCCTGCCGCAACACTTCCCCCTTCTTCAACGCCGCCTCCCGGCGCATTTTTGCCACGCGGGTATAACGGTCCGCATATTTGTAGTCGATATAATATCCGCCGGGACGGTTGCCGTGACCGATATCCAGCTGGCTGGTCAGACTCAATTTGGCAGGCGTGGCGGAAGCGATGAAAAATTCATCCGGGTCATTGGGAACGCCGGAAGATTTCTGCTTCACCTTCACCGTATTTTTGCCGTCAAACGTCATGTCGCCCAGACTGCGCCAGCGGAAATCCGCCAGAAGATCCGTCTTCTGACGAGCCTTCAGCTCATCCAGAACCCAGTACCCCTTTTTGACTTCTCCGGCGACGGTGCGGTGCCAATCCACCGGACCGTATTCCTCTGCCGCCAATTCCAGAGCCGCGGCCTTTTTATCCGGCGTGCTGCCGTATGCCATAACTTGCGCCAGAGAGCCTTTTTCGTTGGCTCCGGGACGGATGTGCTTGCCGTCCGCCCGGAGAGTCAGCGTATTGTGTTCTTCCGGGTGGACACGGATGTAATCCCCCTCTGTAAGCCAGACATGCTGCCCTCTGGAATACCGCAGAATCGCATTGACATCGAAATGCCCGTGAGGAGCCGTGGCAACACCGGAAATGACAAGAAAATCATCGTCTTTTGTCCACCCGCTCCGGAAGTAGGCTTTGTCCAGTACAGGGCGGGAATATTTGATGTTGTTCCGGCGGGTCAGGCGGAAATCGTCCATCATAAAGCAATTCAGTCCGTTGAGATCGTCCGTAAATTTGATCGGCAGATTCCGGCTGGCACCGTTGGAGCGCACCAGAGCCCCCGCCCAGCCGCCGGGGATGATCAGATCCACCATATTCATAATGGACAACGCTTCCTGATCACCAAGAATATTGTAGGCATAACAGAGCATTTGAAGTCCGCCCACGCCGCCAAGAGGATTGTTGTCCCCATGGCCGGGAGTGAAAAGAAGCGGCGAATACTGCGCTTTGATGTAACGGATATATTCCGTAAATTTGGGAGAATGGAAGAAATCCAGCCCGTACAGACCGGAAGCAATGGCAAATTCCGTAAAAATACGGTAGCAGATATGCTGATACCCGGCAGAATCTTCCGGGCCGATGGGGTGGGGCTCAATACCGGCAATGGCGTTTTCCGACACGACTTTCCAATAGGCCGCCGCTTTCAGATTGTAATGCCGCTCCATGTAATCCGCCGCCGTCCACACCGTCCGGGAGGCAAAAATGGGGTGGTTGGTATAATAGGGCCGCTTCCCTGCGGCATAGTTCTTCATGGGTTCATACATTTCATAATAATTCATGCAGTCTTCGATCACGTTCCGGGTGAGTTCCGCAGCACGGGCACGGTCTTCGGCAGTGAAGGCTTCGGATTGTTCGATCTGCTCCAGCATCCAGATGTATTCGCAGTACGTAAAAGAGGGCGGCGTATTCCGGTCGTTGCGCCCCACATTGTAGAGTTCATGGTAAACCTTCTGCATTTCAGCAAAAGTCCGGGCGGCACTGGGGTGCCCACTCTTCATAAAATCACGGAATACCGGGCGGAAATTGACGCCGATAACCGCCTGATGCGGCAGCATATCCAGCTGATTGACCAGCCGATCCCGCAGATCCGCCACGGCTTTGGCAGTTTTTTCCGGCGTATATGCCCCCGCATTTTCCGGCAAAGCGGAATACCAGCAGTAAAACTTCAACTTTTCCGGATCAGGAAATTTCACAGTCAAGCGATCCACGGCGGTAAGAATGTCCTGCTCACTCTTGCCGCTGCAATAAACCGCCCCGGCTTTCCAGTTCATAAGAACGGGCCATACCCTGAGTTCGGCACCTTTCCCCGGCACAGTAGCATTTTCCGCCATGGTGGCGACCAGCCGCTGGATCGGCAGATTGGCGTTGTTGCCGCCGATCAGAAACATGGTTTTCCCGGATGCCACAGCCTCGGTGGAGCCCAGAATGGGCAGCGTTATCCGGTAAGCCTTCTGCAATTTGGCCTGCACTTTTTCTTCCAGCCCAGTCCCTTTGAAGATCCCGTTTTCAATACGGACAATGACCGCCCCCGGAGATTTGAGGGACCGGACACGGACCGGTTCATAGGCTTTGAAATCCGCCCCGAAAGGTTTGGTGATGATCCGGGTCAGTTTTTTTTCTCCCGCCGCCGGCGCCGCCAGCAGAGCGGCGGCACAGCAGAAGAAGATTCCGGCAAAAAGTGTTTTCTTCATGGCAAAATACTCCTGATATTGAAAAATGAAAAAACAAAAATTTGTTAAACTTTAGCACAAAAATTGTTAAATACAATCTTTTGAATGATTTTCCCGGCAGAAAACTATCCGCAGGATTTCCCTGCGCCATTCCTGTATTCCCGGGGACTGCACCGGAACTGCGCCCGAAAAAGCCGGTTGAACTGGGACAAGGTGGGGAAACCGGTCTGTCCGGCGATATCAATGATCTTCCGGTCCGTGTTTTTCAGAAGAGATGCCGCCGCTTTCAACCGGAAATGGTTGATATATTCCAATGGCAGCATTTTGATGCACCGGACAAAACGGGCACGGAATGCCGTCAGGCCCATGTTGCATAACGCCGCCAGTTCCGGGATCTCCAGCGTTTCAGCGTAATGGTTGGAAATATACTGCAATGCCGGATAAAGAAGTTCCATTTCGGTATTATCCGCCTCTTTCCCGGTGCGGGGTGCGGCAAATGTCTGCAATTTGGTAAAAATCCCCCATAAGAGCGCACGGATCACTGCCGGAGTGATTTCCGGCTTTGCCGCCTCCGCAAAAAGGAGTTTGGTCATTCCCACCAATTCCGGAGCATCTTTTTCCGAAAACCGGTTGCAGAACTCCGGACCGGAAAGGTGATCCGTCCGGCATGCCGGGTCCGCAGGGGGGATCCAACCCATCAGAAGATCTTCCGGCTTGAGATTGATAAAAGACCACCGGGAATTGTCTGGAGATGCCTGCCGCAAAACATGGTATTCCCGGTCGTTGATAAAAACAGCATCCCCCGGACTGCACTCGTAAACCTTGTTTTCGATCTGGAAAACGCCCCCCTGCCCGCCATGACAGAAGCCGATCTCAAAACAATTGTGCAAATGTGCCGCTTCCGGCGGGTGTATAAAAGCCGGACGGGTGATGGGGAACCCCCTCTCAAACTGGATCTCATCAAAGAAAACTTGAGTTTTTTGCATAATATTTTACTCTTTTTTGCAAAGAATTATTCTTTTACACGGATATATTATACATCAGAAGCAAAGGTAATGCAAATAAAATTCCGGAGATCCCAAGAATGAAAACACTGAAATGTATCGTTGCAGGATTCGGATTTATGGGGCAGACCCATGCGGGCAGCATCTGCAATGCACCGGGCATGGAGTTGACGGCAGTCGTGGATGCCCTCCCAAAAGAGAAGATCAAACCTGCCGCAGGAAACATCAAAACAGAATCTGTTTCGTGGGAACAGTTGGAAAATGTCCCTTTTTTCCAATCGCTGGATGAGGCTCTCCATTCGGTGGAAGCGGATGCCGTGATCGTGGCAACGCCCAATTTTCTGCATACGGATGCCGTTCTTACCGCTCTGGATGCGGGGAAAGATGTTTTTGTGGAAAAACCCTTGTGCGCCACATTGAGTGAAGCGGATCAGATCCGGAAAAAGGCAGAAAAAACCGGCAGACTCGTGCAGGTGGGCTTTGTTGTCCGTTTCAATCAGCCTTACTGTTACCTGAAAGACACCCTGACATCCGGGACACTGGGGAGCCTGCAATATCTTCAGATGCACCGCTACACCGGGGCACCCGCCTGGTGGCAGGGCGTGGATGAGCAGGAAAAAATGGATACGGCACTCCATGATTTGAATATCCACGACATCGACTTTGCCATTTCCCTCCTCGGAGAACCGGAAAATGTCCGGCTGAATCAGAATTTGCACCGGAAATTCAATACCTCTCTTTTTGCATCCACCTGGAATTTCCCGGGAGGAACGCCGGTGCAGATCCAGGGCGGATTTCTGCGCCCCTCCACCGTTCCCTTCCGTGCCGGATTTATGGCAATGTTTGAAAACGGGATGCTGGAATTTACCAAAAAGTTTGACTCCATGGCTCTTTTCCGGCATACGGCGGACGGCAGTTTTGAGATCCCGCTGGATCCGCAGGAAAACCCCTTTCAAAAGGAAATACTTTCCTTTGCGGAATGCGTGCGGAACCATCAACAGCCGGAAGCCAATGTCCACGCGGCGATCCGGGATATGGAATGGATCGAAAAACTGGTGCACAAAATGTAAAAAAAACATTTTGGCACTTGCAAAAAAGAATTGTAAAGATAAAATAATAGACGGAAAAATCCAACCGCCGGACAAAGGCGGGTTCAATAAAACAAGGAGTTTTTTATGAACATGTTGCCGACAGTGAATTTTCTGGGAAAAGATATCACCCGCATGATCGTGGGGGACAATCCGATGACTGGGCACTCTTATATTGAAGACATCATTCCCGGGGCGGATATGAAGGCCTTTTACACGCAGGATAAAATTCTGGAAACGCTTTTTACCATTCAGGATGCGGGGTACAACGCCATTCTGCCGTTGTCCACACCGGACAATTTGAAGACGCTGAAAGAATTCCGCCGTCAGGGAGGGAAGCTGGAAATCATTTTCCAGCCCTACACCGCTATTCCTCTGGCGGAAATGCTGCCGCAGATGATGGAGCTGGACCCCCTGGGGATCTATCATCAGGGGACCACCACCGACTACCTTATGGAAACCGGCGGCATGGAAACGCTCCGCAGCAATATCGAATTGATCCGTTCTTTCGGGGTCAAAGTCGGGTTGGGAACTCATGTTCCGGATACCGTTCTGCAGTCGGAAGATGAGGATTGGGGGATCGACTTCTACATGTTGTGCATGTACAATGCCCGCCGCAACCGCAAAGGCGAACCCAGCGGCTTCATCACCGGAAAAACCAAAGCTCATCTGGTCTTTCAGCCCCAGGATCGTTTTGATGCTTACAAGGTCATTCAGAAGGTCCAGAAGCCTTTCATTGCGTACAAGATCCTTGCCGGGGGCCAGGTTTACTATGGTCATCAGCCGGAAGAATACCCGGCGATCACGGAAAAAATGTTCAAGGAAACCTACGAGAACATCAAACCCGGCGACATCACCTGCGTGGGGGTGTTCCAGCGGGACCGTGATCAGGCCCGTGAAAATGCGGAAACCGTCCGCAGGATCCTCGGCTGATCTCCAGACGATCTCTCAAGCCATGCACGCAAAAGTGCATGGCTTTTTTTGTATTAAAAAAACAAAGCCGATACGGAGGGATACGGCAGGGGGGGCATACAGAGAGCCAGGTGCTTTGGAATTGCCGGAGCACATGGCACACACACCGCCAAGTGCCAATCGTCCGACAAGTCCGACATTCTTTGCCCGCAGTATCGGCATTGCGCAAGGTGCTCTGCCAGCCAACAGAAC
>JAFTIA010000037.1 GCA_017457105.1 Lentisphaeria bacterium
CCCCGCAAGGGGCTTGGAGGCTCGAGAGCGAAGCGACAGCCGACATTCGGTCGCAGCGGCACGATGCCGCCCTTGACCCGTCGCTTGACGATCCAGATCGTCTGCGCTCCATAATATCAGTCTATGTTTAGTACAGAGCCTATGGAAAATCATGCAAGAGCAAGCCCCGCCGGGAACGGCGGGGCACAGTACCTCAATAAATGAGAGAACGGAAATCTGGCACCCGGTGGAACGTTAAGAGATTGCCGTTGTGCGCACTGCGGGCATTCTCATCCCCGGAACGGCTTAAAATCAACAGATCCTCACCGTCGATCACCATGGAGGCATAATGCCGGGAACAGCGGGGCGTTTTTCCCACAGCCACCATTCCGGCAAAACACCAGTCAAAAAGATTGGTGGAAAAATAAAGTGCCAGCCGGTGCCGTTCATTGTCCGGCAGACCGTAACGCTCCTGACTCAAAAGATCCGGGCGGGTCATGCTGTCTGTGGACTGGCTGGATACCAGAAAATACATCCGGGTCCTGTCATCATATACGATATGGAACTTCATGTGCCCCCCCGGCATGCTTACATAGGCAAGAGGCGCCCCTCCCGGCGTGATCACCGGCTGAAGGTTCAGCGATCCATCCGGCAATTCCACCCCTTTGGCCAGACAGGCAATATTGCTCAACCCGGTATGGCAGCGCATCAGAACCATCACTGTCCGGTCTTCCGGGTCGTACAAATTATGTGCAGTATCATAGATCCGCAGCACGTGGCTCTCCAACACGCCGGGATCTCCGCAGTAACGGTGCTGAGGGCCATCCGGCGTTTGTTTGCCTGTGCGGTAAAAGGGTACGCCGTTGTATGCCGGGAGCGGTCCGGCAAGATCTTTAAAATAGAGCGGATTGGAAAATGTCCAATTTTCCTTTTTTGTCAGATCCGCTGTACAGGATCCCCGCATCAGCACCGGGGCAACGCCGGGCCATGTGGCACCTTCTATGGTGCGCTCCATCACCAGATAAACATTGCCATGCCGGTGATCCACGGCGCAGGGAGCCTGATGCCAGACGGCGGTATCATCCAGCATAAAAAGATCGCTCCAATGCTCCCCGTTGTCATCACTTACGGCGATTTGCAGATCTCCTGCGTGACCGATCATATACACCCTGCCGCCCGCTTCAAAAGGACGGGCGTGCAGCATGGGGAAATCTGCGGCATGATGCCAGGATTTGCCGTTGTCGTCAGAGAGATATACTTTGCAGACATTGCCGGATGCGCCGTCGCAGGAAGGCTTGCTGCATTTTTCCGGCAGCTTTCCCGTCCCCGGGCCGCCGAGGTCAAAACTTGCCACCAGTCTGCCGCTGGAAAGTTTGCACAGTGCCGGGCTGTAACAATAAACATCCTCCGGAAAGGGGGACCGGAAAAAGATTTCTTCAGAAGCAATGATATTCATCTTTCTATTCTCCAAAAAAGTTCATTCAATATACACCCGGCCTTCATAAAAATCAACAAGGCTCTGTACTAAACATAGACTGATATTATGGAGCGCAGACGATCTGGATCGTCAAGCGACGGGTCAAGGGCGGCATCGTGCCGCTGCGACCGAATGTCGGCTGTCGCTTCGCTCTCGAGCCTCCAAGCCCCTTGCGGGG
>JAFTIA010000038.1 GCA_017457105.1 Lentisphaeria bacterium
AACAATGACTGATTTTTCTATATAGCAATTTATTTGCTATGCACTTGGTCTCTGCGAGGCTGGGTTCCGCGTGCTGAACGCACGCAGAACCGCAAGGCCCCGGAAAAAATCGCAAGCTGATCGCTTGCTGATTTTTTATTGGAGCGGGGGGCCGTGGGCGGGTAGCACCCATCTCCGCTACGCTACGCCGTGGCAAGCCCGCTGGCATGTTACGGTACTTCCACTTCGTTTCAGTACCGGGCTTGTGCAGCCGATGTTCGCCGCAGCCGCCCCTTGACCCGTCGCTTGACGATCCAGATCGTCTGCGCTCCATAATATCAGTCTATGTTTAGTACAGAGCCTTATGTTTTCTCTGCACAGAACAACCACTGAACGACTGCTGCTTTCAACCTTTTCCTGCATTGTTCTCGCGAAGACTGCCCGGTCTTCTCCCGCTGCGCATGGTTTGTGCGGAGGATCCTGCCTGAAAAATGCAGAAAAAACCCGGTTTTTCTGTTGAAAAAATCACTCTTTGTGCTAAAGTATTTCATGTTGCAGCAATGTATAATCAAAAGAAGGAAAAAATTATGCTGATCCGTAAAATCAATACCGTTTTTATGAAGCACAGCCGTTGGCTGTTCGGTGTTTTCACCATTGTTATTATCATTTCTTTTCTTGGGTTTATGGTGCCCGGGCAGTTCGGGATGGGGGGGTGCGCCAATCCCGGGGATGCCCCCATCGGGCAGGCTTATGGTGAAAATGTTTCTTACAATGAAGCCATTGAAGCTATGCGCGGGTTCCTCATTGTGCAGGAGTTGATGACCGGCCGCACCTATGATGCGGGGAATCACGATTTCGGATTCTATCTGGTTGCCCAGCGCAAGGCCGCCCAGCGCCGGGGGATCACTGCTTCCAACAAAGAGATCACGGATCTGATCCTTTCCTGCGGCACTTTCCAGAAGAACGGCAAGTTTGATCTGGATACCTACAATAAGATCATTCAGTCCTTGCGTCAGCGGGGCATGGATGGCGATTTTATCGCCAATGCCTTCCGCGAGGAGATCATCCGCACCAAACTCGGTCAGGAAATCCAGGATGCCGTGATCCCCACCGATGGCGAAGCAGAAATGTTCTATCGCTTCTATAACGGCGAATTCTCTGTGGCCACTGCCGCTTTCCGTGCCGCCGATTACCTCAAACAGGTGAAGGTGGACAGCAAGGCCTTGCAGACCTGGTTTGCCGCCAACCGCAAAAACTACACCATCCCCGCACAGATGACCGGGCTTCTGGTGGAAGTTTCTTACCTGAATCCGGAACTGGTGAAACTGGGCAATCAGGCCGCCACCGATGCCGAAGTGAAGAAGTATTTTGACGCCAATACGGATAAATTTATCGGCAAAGACGGCAAGCCGCAGAAGTTTGCCGATGCTGCCAAACTGGCGAAGACCCAGCTGGTCGCGCTGAAGATCCGTAATCTGGCGGCCGCCAAGGCGCAGCAGTTTGCCCGTGAAGTGTACGATCAGGTCGGCGAAGGCATGGGCAAGGATGATATTTTCCGCAAGACTGCCGGGAAATACGGTTTGAAAGTGACCGCTACCGGCAAATTCGGTGCGGATGCCGCTTTTATCGGCAAAGTTGCTGAACCCGAACTCATCAAACAGATGGATCAGGTTTTGAAGAGTGTTCCGGTCACCAATGCCGTGGTTGGCAAGAGTGCGGTGTATGTGGGCTATGTCCTGACCCGTGAAGAAGCCCGTCCGGCGGAGTGGAAGGAAGTGGCTGCCAAAGCCACGGCTGATTACCGCAATCTGGAAGCCGTGAAACTTGCCCGGGCAGCGGCCGATGCCGCCGTGGTGCGGTTGAACAAGCTCCCGGCGGACAAGCGTGCCGCAGACAAGGTTTGGACGAAACGCAGCAAACTCTCTCTCTGGAGTGCCATGCAGATGATGCCTGATCAGCTGCCTCCCATGCAGATCCTTGCAGTTCTTCCTTCCCTGAAGGTGAACGATGTTACCAAGGCTCTGCCGGATGCGGACGGTGCGGTGATCGGTATGGTCACCGGCTGGAAGGCTCCTGTGATGGATGGTTTCAAGAAGGATCGCACGCTGTGGGTCTCTCTCTGGCAGCGGCAGAAGAGTTCCATTCAGGCTGCTGAATTCCAGCGTGAACTGGAAAGCAACTGCAAGCTTTATCAGGAACCCGGAAAATGACAGAGATTTCAGGAGGGGGAGCCGGAGCAGTTGCCTTGGGGCGGCAGCTGACCATTGAATTTTATGATTGTGATCCGCGTATTCTTGCGGATGCGCCCCGTATGGAACAGATTTTTCTGGATGCCGCACGGCGTTCTCATGCCACCATCATCCAGTCCTGTTTTCACGCCTTCACCCCGCAGGGGGTGAGCGGCGTGGTGATCATCAGTGAATCCCACTTTGCGGTCCACGCCTGGCCGGAACACGATTATGCGGCTGTGGATATTTTTACCTGCGGGGATTCTATTGATTTTGATGCCGCCATGGAATCTCTGCGGACGGATTTGAAGTCCGGACAGATGGTTATTTCCAGTGTGATGCACCGCGGGATCGTTAATAATCCCGGTGTGGAACGCCTTTCCCCCGTGTGGGATGAGCCGAAGAGCGATCACTCTCTTTCCTGGAAGAACCGCTTTGACCGGACAAATCCTTATGCGCTTTCTATTTCTCTGGACCTCTATGATTGCCGCAATGTTTCTCCTGAATCTTTGCGGGAAGCCGCCATTCAGACCGCCGGTTTGATGGCTGAATCTCCGGAGGGGGATTTTCATTTCCGCCGGGTGGAAAACGGGGATATCCATTTCTGGCTGGGATTGGCAACCGGCTGGTTCGGCGGGGTGTATTCCGCAGAAAAATGTGCCGTTTATGCGGATCTCGGGGCGGCAAAATATTTTGAACCCAGAACGGTATCGGAGCAGGCTCTGCAGCTTTTGGGCGGGCACCATTACCGTTTGCAAGTAGCATTCAGGCAGTAGTACGATGTGGATCAAGGAAGCAGCAAATGGTTTGGGCTTGACGGTGGAAGTTACGAAGCACTTGTGCCACCGGGTGTCTCCTTTTCAGACGATTGATATTTATGATACTGTGAAAACCGGGCGGATGATGCTCCTTGACGGAGTGATCCAGCTTTCGGAATGGGATGAATTCTGTTATCAGGAGATGATGGCTCATGTGCCGCTGATGGCGCACCCCGCACCGGAAAATGTACTGGTCATTGGCGGCGGAGATGGCGGCGTTCTGCGGGAAGTTGCCAAACATTCCTGTGTCCGGCGTATCGACCAGTGCGAGATCGATGAAGCTGTGATCCAGTGTTCCAAAGAATTTCTCCCGTCCATGGCTTGCGGGTATGATGACCCGAGAGTTCATACGTTTATCGGGGACGGCAGTGAATTCATCCGGGAACATGAGGCGGAATATGATGTGATCATTGTGGATTCCACTGACCCGGCAGGTCCGGGGGAACCTCTGTTCGGGGAAGATTTTTACCGTGCCATGAAACGGGCATTGCGCCCGGGCGGCGTGATCGCCAGCCAGTCTGAATCCATTTTCCTTTTGCCGGAGATTGTCCGGCGGCTTTTGAAGATCGCCGGAACGGTGTTCACCCATTACGGGTACGGTTCCATTCTGGTACCCACCTATCCCACCGGCATGATCGGGGTGTGTGCCGCCAGCGATGCCCGGGATGTCCGTGTGCCCGTGCGGGAGCCGGATGCGGAACTTTCTGCAAAACTGCGTTATTATACGCCGGAGATCCACCGGAGTTGTTTTACTGCACCCAAATTTGCGCTGGCTATGACGAAAGGATTGAATGATGAGTGATGCAATCGATTATTCCACATTGAGTTTTGAAGAAGCCCTCGCCATGCTGGAAGATCTGCTGGGGCGCATGGAAAGCGGCAAACAGCCGTTGGAAACATTGATCGCTGATTTTGAAGCCGGGAGCAAACTTCTTGCCGTATGCCGGGGCAAACTTGCCGGGATGGAACGGCGCATTGAAGTTCTGGTAAAAGACGACGGCGCTCAGGGTCAGTGGCAGGATTTCGGCGGCGTGGAAACGCCCCGGACGCAGTTGTAAAAAGGAGTGTTTCATGTCCGGATTGACCCGTGTCAGCCTTTCCATGGAAGAAAATCTGCTGGAGAAGCTGGAAACTTTAGCCGCAGAAAGCGGTTATCAGAACCGTTCTGAATTTATCCGGGATCTTGTCCGGGAACGGTTGATCCATACAGAGTGGCAGGCCGGGCAGGATGTGCTGGGAACATTGACGGTGATCTACTGCCATCATCAGCGCGGCCTTACGGAAAAACTGGTGAATCTCCAGCACCATTGGGGTGGCAGTGTACTGGCGGCGACCCATGTGCATTTAAGTCATGAGATTTGTGCGGAAATGATCATGGTCAAAGGTCCCGGCGAAGCTGTGACCGGGCTGGTCAATGCCATCAAACGGGAACGGGGCGTGCTCCATGTTTCTCTGGGGATGGGGTCCACTGGGGAACACATCGCCTGAAAAACTGGAATACAGAAGTGTCCGGCGGCATCCGCAGTCAAACGCAGTTGCCGCCGGATTTTTTTTACCGCATGGCAAAGACTTCTACGGTATAAGGCGGCAGGATCCGGGTTTGCAGACCCGGATATTTGCACGCCATGTAGTCCGTAAAAAGCTGTGGATCCGCCGTATTGCAGGCGAACATATCGTAATGGCAGGGAATGGTCAGCGGAACTTGCAGTCCCCCCGCCAGATCGGCGGCTTCCTGATAGGTCATGTTGCCGATGATGTTGTTTTTGTAACGCACTGCATCCCGCCCGTTGATGGGGAGAAGCATGATGTCACACCGGAACTTTGCCAGTTGGGACTGCAATGAATCATACCAGCAGCAGTCCCCGGAGTGGTAAATCGTCACGCCGTTGCCGGAAAGGACAAAGCCCAGATTACAGAATCTGCCTCTTTCATCTTTTTCCAGAAATTCGTGGGCAGACGCCAGTGCTGTAACTGTGACATCCCCGACTTGCAATGTATCCCCTGCATCCATGGGGGAGATGCGCTCCGCCGGAAATTCCGTAACAGAATCCGCCACTGCCGCCGGAATGGCAAGTTTGGCTTCCGGCAATGCCTTTGCCATGGCAGGCAGCGTTGCACGGTCAATGTGGTCACTGTGATCGTGGCTTCCCAGAAGAAGGTCCACCTTTTCCAATTCCTGTGCAGGGATCTCCACCGGGATCAGGCGGGAGGGGGAATCCTGCAGATAGAGGTCGATCCCGACCACCGTTTTGCCCAGTTTTACAAGAAAACTGTGCTGCCCCAGACGGCAGAGTGCCGCTTCGCCATAGGCAAGTTCCAGAGAATGGATTTGTGAAAGGATCTTATTCATTGCATCAGCTTTCCTCCGTCCACGACCAGATTCTGCCCTGTAATGGCGGAACTTGCCCGGGACAACATAAATAATACGGGTTGAGTAATGTGTTCTTCCTGAAGCAGAAATTCCAGTGATTGATCCCGCAGAAGATCCTGTTTATCCTGCTCTGTAACGTACAATTTCAACTGTTTTTCGGTCATGATCCATCCGGGGGAAACCATGTTGACCCGGATGCCGTGTTTTTTCCCCAGCTCCCGGGCGCAGGCACGGGTAAAGCCGACCAGCCCGGATTTGGCGGCACTGTAAAGGGTGAAGGGCTGCAGCCCCAGCATCCAGTTAGTGGTGCCGAGATTGACCACGGCTTTGCCCTGACCTTTTGCCAGACCTTCTTCCGCCAGGCGGGTCATGGTGACGGCGGCTTTCAGGTTGACGGCAACAAAACGGTCAAACATATCGCTGTCGGCATCCTGCAATTCCACACGGCCGTCGTAGGCGGCATTGTTCACCAGAAAATCGATCTTTTTTTCATGTTCCATGACTTCCCGGACAAAAACTGCACAGGCATCCGGATCGGTAATGTCGCAGATCCGGTGGTACAGATTCGCCGCCAGTTCCGGCGGAAAGGTTCCCGCTTCCACAGGATTGCGGGAACAGAACCAGACACGGCATCCCGCTTCGGCAAGAGCGGTCACCACCGCTTTCCCGATGCCGGAACTGCCGCCGGTGACGATCGCTGTTTTTTCAGCAAAATAGGCTTGGTCCATAATGGGAGCTCCTTAAAGGGGGACGTTGATCACAACTTTGTTGCGTTCTTTCTGCCCCATGACTTCCACCGCTTTGTGGATATCCTGCAGGTCAAACCGGTGGGAGATGATCTTTCCCGGATCCACCAATCCCCGCTCCATCAGGCGGATCGCTGACTGCATGGCAAGTGGCGTTGTCCCGAAACTGGCATCCATGCGCCCTTCCAGAAAATGGGTGTGCCCGCCGTCCAATTCAAATTTTTCATGGGTGGTAATGCCGAAAACATTCCACTTTGTCCCCCTGCGGCGGAGTTGTACCGCCAGTTCCACCGCTTGAATGGGGCCCGCGGCTTCCACCACAAGATCCGGACCGTCGGGGAGGATGTCGTACACCTGTTTGACCACATCCGGGGTGGTTGCGTTGATGGTATGGGTGGCTCCGCCGATGGCGACGGCGTTGGCAAGGGCGTAATTGCTTGCATCAATGGCGATCAGACGGCCCGCCCCTGCCGCTTTGGCGACCATCATGCACAAAAGTCCGATACCGCCGGTGCCGATGATGACCACATCATCCCCCACCTGCATCTCACTTTTCTGGATGACGCCTTTCCATGCGCCGGAGAGGGGTTCCGTCAATGCCGCCGCCTCAAAAGAGATGTTGGCAGGCTTGCGGAAAATGCACTCAACACCGGTAACCATGTATTCAGCAAACGCTCCGGGGAGAACGATATCCGGCCCGTCGCCGCCGGTGGTGTAAGCGTGATCACAGTAATGAGTGTTCCCGTTGCGGCAGTTTTGGCAAATCCCGCAGTAGCCGGAAGGTTGGCAGATGACCGCATCTCCCTCTTTGAATTCCGTGACCTGACTGCCCACCGCCGCCACGATCCCGGAGGGTTCATGTCCGGCGATCAGCGGGAAGTCCACATTCCGCCGGATGCCCTTGATGGCTTTGTAATCTGTGGCGCAGAATCCGCAGGAAACAATGCGGACAAGCACCTGACGGGGGCCCGGCTCCGGAACGGGAACATCTTCCAGAACCAGTTTGTTGAAATCTTTCAGTACGGCAGCAAGCATGAGCCTTCTCCTTTTCGTTGAATATAAAATCCGGTACAGAATATAGCATTTGCCCAAGGCAATGTCAAGAAGGCTTTTCTTCTCATTTCCGGGGGGAGCGGGGAATGGATGAGAGTTTTGCAGATACTGCCAATTCCTGTCCGTCCGCCGCCGGGTCGGCAATAAGATTCTGCAATTCCTGAAGTGCAAGGGCTCCCGCCTGCTGCCAGTTGCAGGTGATGGTGGAAAACGATTTGCCCGATTCCGGCCAGTTCATCAGAAAACGGTTCCCGTCAATGCTCAAAAACGGCCGCTCATCCGGCAGCCATACCCCGCCGGAACATTGTGCATAATGACTGCACAATTTGGCGGCAATAAAATCCGAGGTGCAGAAGATCCCCGCTTTTTCCGGGAATTGAATATCGGAAACGGCGTTTCCGGTGCGGAAATAGAGAATGTTTCCGCCTGTTTGCGTAAAGGCTTCAGCAAATGCTCTGGCCCGGTCCGTAAAGATCCGGCGGGGGGCAGAGTACATGACAACATCTTTTACATGCCGTTTCCGGAAATAACCCACCGCCAGTTGTACCGCCTGTTCCGCATGGATATTGACGGTGGAAAATCGCTTTTTGCCGCCCCGGGGAACCATGACCCCCGCCCCCGGGATCGGCAGAACAAAGTCCGGCAGGGTGGCATCATAGGAACTTAACAGAAGTGCACCATCCATCCCCTGACAGGCATCATGAAGTTTTTCTTCCGTAATGTCCGGAAAGGACACCTGATGCAGTGAAAAGTGCATATTCTGCTCAAAAGCCCTTTTTAACATCCCCAGCAATGCCTGATGATACAGCCCTTCCTGTTCCAGCCGGAACTGCATGAAAACGGCGATCTTCAACCCGTCCGGCTTTTTGCGCCACGGCTTCACCACAAAAGCGTAGCGGGAGTGTTCCAGATAACCTTCCTGAACCAGTTCCAGCAAAGCGTTCCGGGCGGTGTTGTATTTCATATTGAACTTGCTGCCCAGCGTGTTGATGGCGGGCAGCCGCATCCCCGGCGTATAAAGATCCGCCAGCATTTTCAGCCTGATGTGGTCTTTCAGGCGATTCAACGGTTTTTTGTGTCTGCCCATGAAATATCCTTTGTGTTTCCCGCAGAAACCATAGCATTTCTGCCGGAAAATACAAACGATCAGCGGTAAAATATTGTGTGAAACGATCCTGTCCTTGAAAACAGAAAAACTTGTAATATATTGTCCCTGTATGAGTCTTAAAAAAGAAAGGAAAAGAGGATGAAATCAGTAAAGGCAATGTGTCTGTTTGTTTTTCTTTTGTGCCTGAGTTCCGTTTGGGCGGCGGAATCATCGGTCAAATATGTTTTTCTGCTGATCGGTGACGGAATGGGGCCTTCCATGCGGCAGTATTATCAGCATGAATATCCGGATACAGTGCTGGAGCGATTCCCTGTGACTGTGCAGACCGGGACCGACAATGTTTTCGGGAAATGTACGGACTCAGCGGCTTCCGGGACTGCCATTGCCTGCGGGATCAAAACTTATAACTGGGCCATTGGCGTGGATAAGGACCAGCGCCCGGTGGTCAGCCTTGCCAAATTGCTTCGTGACAGAGGTTACAGCATTGGTGTGATCACCAGCGTTTCCCTCAATGATGCCACGCCTGCCGCCCATTATGCCAATCAGAAAAGCCGCAAGGACAGACCCGGGATTTTGGCGGATCTTTGCAAAAGCAACTTTGATTTCTTTGCCGGCGGGTCTTTGTATCTGCCGCCGAAGCATACCCTTGAGGATTTCGGGAAGCTTTTGAAAAAATCCAATTATGAACTGCGGACGGAGTTTCTGGCCGGGAAATCCCAGCTGGCTGACCGGGTGGTTTATATTACATCCATGAGCCCTGTCTGGCCGAAAGATGAGGGCGTGAAGCGGCATGTGTTGAGTGACATTACCGCCTTTGCCGCGGATGCTTTGAGCGAAAATCCCAAGGGCTTTTTTCTTGTTGTGGAAGGCGGTGCCATTGATTCCGGCGGGCACACCAATGACCTTGCCCGCACCATGCGTGAAATGGTTGAATTTGACAAAGCCGTGCAGAGTGCTCTGGCGTTCCAGAAGAAGCACCCCCGGGAAACCCTGATCATCGTTACCAGCGACCACGATACCGGCGGGTTGAATATCGCTCCCGAACTGCCGGCAGACACCACGCTCTGGAAAAAACAGCAAAAGGATGCTTTGAAGATCGAGAAAGAGTTTGCCAAAATTTTCCCCCAAAGCAGTGATGAAGAGCTGATCGCTTTTTTGAGCAGGGCTTTCGCCATGGGGGAACTGACGGCGGCGGAAAAAACTGCCATGCAGAAAGCACTGAAGGATCAGCGGGATCCGGAGATCGCCGACAAAAAGAAAAAAGAATATCGCAGTATGTATGGCTACTACAATCCCGTGGTGATCCAGATGCTCCGTTTGCGGGATGCCCGTTGCGGGGTTTCCTGGACCACATTTTCCCATACGCCCCGGAAGGTCCTGACCAATGCCGGCGGCCCCGGACAGGAACTGTTCAAAAATGTCCGGGAAAATTCCGATATCCCCAGAACCATCAGCAAGGTTCTTTTCGGAAAGGATATTATTCCGCAGTAAGAATGATTCTGTACAGCGGATACCGGGGCGGAGGATTGTGCCGTCCCGGTATTTTTTTGTTTTGGCTCTGTATTAAACATAGACTGATATTATGGAGCGCAGACGATCTGGATCGTCAAGCGACGGGTCAAGGGGCAACCGCCCCTTGCGGGGATTTTTAAGGGCGAGAAGCCCTTAAATGGTAAGCCCCGGCCCCCCGCTCCAATAAAAAATCAGCAAGCAATCAGCTTGCGATTTTTTCCGGGGCCTTACGGTTCAGCGTAAGAAGTGCGCTGAACCCAGCCTCGCAGAGACCAAGTGCACAGCAAATAAATTGCTATATA
>JAFTIA010000039.1 GCA_017457105.1 Lentisphaeria bacterium
GCGGAGCCGTGCTTCATTCGATCAGCGTTCACGCTGATCGAACAATTTTGTCCAAAGAGCATAACCTTACGCCCGCAAGGGCGCACTTCATACGGCGAAGCCGCGCTTCATATTTTCCGCAGGAAAATGCTTCATACGGCGAAGCCGTGCTTCATTCGATCAGCGTTTACGCTGATCGAGCTATTGGTTGTAATTGCGATCATCGCTATTCTGGCAAGTATGCTGATGCCTGCATTGGGCAAGGCGCGGGCAAAAGCCCGGGATACCAGCTGTATCAATCAACTGCGGCAGTTCGGGCTGGTTTTGACCCAGTACCGTGATGATAACAACAACCGTTTGCCCGGCTGGGTCTCCATTCTGCATCCGCAGTATATGAGTGACAAAAAGTTGTATCGCTGTCCCCGGGATGTGGCGCAGGATATTTCAAAGCCGGGCCAGTGGAAATCCTGGGTAGGTACGGAATTTGAAGCCTCCTACGACCGGGTGGGGAATGTGGGCAAATACGGGACAAAACCGAACCCGGATGTGCCGGGGATCAGTTATTTTTATGAATTCAACGAAACGCCCTGTTATTGGAAATCCGATGGCGGCCGCACTTGGAATGAAGTAAAAGAAGATGATATCCGCAGCGGCAGCAATCCCTATTTTCCGGAAATCAAATATGCGGGGGCATTATCCACGTTTCCGGTATTGCGCTGCTGTTTTCATTTGGAGAAAACCAATGGCAATACGCCGATTTTGAATCTTTCTTACAGCGGCAATATTTTTTACAGTTTCCTGGAGTGGGAAACCGGAGCGTGGACGCTGTAGTTTTCCGGAGTGCGTTTTATGGATCATTTTTACGCCCTGGCATTGGCGTTTCTTGAAATGACATTTGTGATGGTGGGAACCGGAGTTCTGCACAGTCAGCGGAAAGTCATTGGCGAAACGGCGTTTTATCTGGCAATGGGGATGCTTTTTCTGTTTGCCCAGTTGATATGTGCGCTGGATCTGCGGGTTTTGTTGTGGTCAGATTTGAGTTTTCAGGTGGGGGCAACGGTTCTTTTTCTGCCTTATCTGGCTGCATTGCTTCTGGTGTATATCGTTGATGGCACGCTGGCTGCACAGCGGGTCATTATCGGTTCTCTGGCTCTTTTCGGATTGTATTATTATCTGGCGGAGATCACCCGGATCGAGTGCAACTGGGTAGGTTTCACGTTTTCCGGGATGATTTCCTGGGAAGGTTTGGATTTTCTGATTGCGGAATCCCGGCGGACGATGATGGCGATTGCTCTGTCTCATCTTTTGGATCTGTTCCTTCTGCCCATACTTTTCACCCGGCTGAAAAACAGCGGATGCCGATTGTTTTTCTGTGTACTGGGGGCGTTGACATTTACGCAAATTGCAGAATTGATCCTTTATGTTGTGGTGATGTCCTGGAGTGAGGCGGCCCAGCCCGGCGTGATTGTCGGTTCCCTGATCGCCCGCGCAGGGGCAAGTGTATGGCTCAGTTGTCTTGCCAGTATTTATCTGAAAAGGATTGTTACAGATGCCGATTCGCCCCAGCGCAGTCCGCTGGATATTGTTTTTGCATTTTTCGGCGGTTACGGACGCTCCAAACTTCTTGAACAGCGGGCGCTGGAGTGGGAAGGCCGTTACCAGCAGATTTTGCGGAATGCCAGTGAGATCATGGTGGTGCTGGATTCGGAAAGCCGTGTTCTGGATGCCAATCCTGCGGCGGCGCAGTTTTTCGGCGCCCGTTCCTCCCGGCTTCTGATCGGGATGGATTTTTTTGCGGAGGCATCTGCTCCGGACGGCAAAGCGTTACCGGAAGCGCAATGGGATGAATCCCGCAGTTACCCCTTGCATTTTAACGCAGTATTTTTTTCCGGAGATGCAGAAAAGCGGCGTCAGCTTTCCTGTTCCGTTTCCGTTATGCGGATGCACGGTGCTCCGGTGCGTGTTCTGATCGGGCGTGATATTACGGAAGAAACCCGGCTGGCGGAAGGACAGCAGAAATTGCGGGAACAGTTGGCTCATGCGCAACGGATCGAATCTCTGGGGCAGCTGGCAGGGGGGATCGCCCACGATTTCAATAATCATTTGCAGGCAATTTTAGGGAATGTGGATTTGATCCAGATGGCGTATGCTCCGGAAAATCCGGAACTTGCCCGGAGGCTGGACAAAATTGCAGAAATTGCAGAATCCAGCGGGAAACTGACTTCGCAGCTGCTTGGTTTTGCCCGTAAAGGGAATTATCAGATCCGTGAACTGGATTTGTGCCAGATCCTGCGCCAGAGTGTTCACATGCTGGTGCCCAAAAGTAAAGATGAATTGGAGATTGCTGTCGATTTGCCCGGCAATCCGTGCCCGGTCAAGGGGGATATGATCCAGTTGCAGCAAATTTTTGTAAACTTGATGTTGAATGCCATTGATGCCATGAAAAGCAAAGAGGGGGCGCAGAAATTACGCATTTGGGCCGGCTCCGGACCGGATGCCCCGCTCTCCGGTCAGAAACCGCTGCAGGAAAACGGTTCAACAGAAGTGGCCTCTTTCCCCAATGTGGAGGACTGCTGGTTTGCAGCAGTGCAGGATACCGGGCACGGGATGGATGCAGACACTCTTCAGCGTATCTTTGAACCGTTTTTTACAACGAAACCTGTCGGGCAGGGAACCGGTATGGGGCTTGCCATGGTTTATGGGACCGTGACCAGCCACCATGGTTGGATCCAGGTGGCAAGCACGCCGGGCGAAGGGACTGTTTTCTGTGTATTTCTGCCGAAATTTACCGGCGGAGATACTGCCCGGCTTGCGGTGGAAAAATGATTACTCTGCCGGAGTGATCGCCAATGCCGCCGGATGGCTGGAGCATTTGACGGATGTAAGATTTAACGATGCCCGTATAAAATACCGCCGTTCCGCTCCCGGTGTGATGTAAAGAGCTTCCACAAAGTCCAGATTTTTAATGATCCGCACTTGATTTCCCGGACGCAGATCCAGATGATAACGCAATTCCGGTTGTTTGACCGGCAGATCCATAGAGAGCCAGCGATCCGGATCCGGCTCTTTTTGACCGGGGAGCCAGACCTGACATTCCACTTTCAGGTTATCCGGTTCGTTCATACGCCACTCCTCAATGCTGACAGTTTTATCTCCCAGATTTTTCAGAATAAAGACGGCCTGTCCCGGAGAGCCCGCCTTTTGATTTTTGGGGCCGGCAAACTGCAATTCAAGGTTTGCTCCTTTAATTTTTTCAAAGCGGTGATCTGTCGGTTTTTCTCCATATCCCGGCATGTGCGGGCGGGATGAAGAGGAGGTGCAACCCGCTGCGATCAGCAAAGCTGACGCAACCAAAATAAAAGCAACTGTTTTTTTCATTTTTTAGGCCTTTTTAACGCTGCATTCTGATACCGGGGATTTTCTTTGCGTACTCTTTTTTCGCCCCGGCGGGATTTGTGGACGACATAGAGCAAAATCAGACAGCCCGCTCCGAAAACCCCCAGGCTTCCCGGGGTAAGATAAAGTTCCATATTCGTTTTCGGCTGGGCACCTTCCATGAAGTTCGTACGGTTCATGTTGACGACCGCAATGGCGATGTAATAGACTCCGCTCCACAGAATACAGCAGACGATCCACATGACAATTTTAAAAAGTTTATCCCCGAAAAACTCTGCAATGCGCTTTGCCGGATATTCCGTATAACCCGGCCCCAGATGCCGCCGTAGATTTCTCATAATATTTTCAATCTCCTTTATATTTGTAATGTTTCCAGATCCAGAAGCAAAAATTCTGTGGCTCCGAATTTCCGGAATGTGCCTTCCGGGCGCATAAAAAAGCCTTTGGCCCCCGGTGTATCCGGGATTTCCCAGATCAGCAAAGCCCCGGTTGTTTGCAGTTGAGCCCCGTGTTCTTTCAACAGCGTGTTGAAAAGATTTGCCGATACCGGATAGGGTGGGTCTGCAAAAATCACATCAAACATTCCGCTGCACCAGCGGTTTGTTTCCAGCAGATCACAATTCCGGATCTGCATATCTGCAGAAACTCCGGCTTTGGCTACGGCAGCAATGTTGCGCTCCAGAATGTTGCAGTGACGGAACTCTTTTTCAACAAACAAAACTTCCGTTGCTCCACGGCTGGCGGCTTCCAGCCCCAATCCGCCGGCCCCTGCACACAAGTCAGCTGCCCGGACGCCGGAAAAATCCCCCAGACTGTCAAAAAGAGCTTTTCGTGCGCGGACGGCGGTGGGACGGATCAGCATCCCTGCCGGGACTGTCAGCTGAACGCCTCTGGCTGAACCGGAAATGATTTCCATAAGATATTGCTTCTTTTATCTTTGTTTTACGGTATTATAACGGCCATAAGATACATCCGTGATATGTTTTTTGCAAGCCGGAACCGTGATTTTGCAGAAAAAGTTGAAGTATTGAACAAAAAAAATACTTTTTGCACTTGCCGAAATCCCTGTTAAGGTGTATAATATGCGGAGTAAACGGGCGAACGATTTGCCCGTAATCGCACGATATGGATTTCTTCGTGCCGGTGCCGGCCGTTTTCCGGTGACATAATGCAGTTTATCAGGAGTGCACAGGGCGGTTTTCCCGCAAAGATGTTACACCCCCCGGCATCATTCAGCCGGTCAGCGGGAGGACGATTGCCGGTGCTGTCTCCGGAAATTCAATGGTTTTATTATGGCAAAAATCCATCCCAGCAGTGTTGTTGAAGCCGGTGCAGTCCTTGCAGATGATGTGGAAGTCGGTCCTCTTTGCTATGTGGGCCCCAATGTGAAGATCGGGGCAGGGACCAAATTGATCGGTCAGTGCCGTGTGGACGGGTACACCGAAATCGGTTGCGGCAATATTATCTATCCCTTTGCCTCTCTGGGGCTTCCTGCGCAGGATGTGCATGTGGAAGAAGGAAAAAAGACCTACCTGAAGGTGGGGGATCACAATATTTTCCGTGAAAATTTCACCGCGCACACCGGGACGATGCCGGATACCGTGACGGTGATCGGCAATCACTGTATGTTCATGGCATGTACCCATGTGGCGCATAACTGCGTGGTGGGCGATCATGTGATCATGGTCAACAGTTCGGCGCTTGCCGGTTATTGCGAAGTGGGGGATCATGCGCTCATTTCCGGGTTGTCGGCGATGCACCAGTTCTGCCGCATCGGGCGTTTTGCCATTATTTCCGGCGGTTCAGTGTTTTCGCAGGACATTCCGCCTTTTATGATGGCTGAAGGCCGCAACGGCGGTGTGAAGATGATCAACCTGGTGGGCTTGAAGCGGGGCGGTTTCTCCGATGAAGCCATCCGGGTGATCCGTGATCTTTACAAACTCTATTATCTCCGCGGGCTCTCTCCCCGGAATGCGTTGGATGCGGTGAAAACCCAATTGCCGCAGACCGATGAAGTCAAAGAATTTATTGCGTTTTGCGAGAGTTCCAAGCGCGGCGTCCTGCCGCCCCGGATCGCTGGCAAGCGCGCCTGACAGTTCAAAAAGAAACGAGGTATGATATGTTGAACGCTCTGGAAAAAAATCCTAAATTTTCTCCCCGCCGGGGACCGCTGGTTCTCGCCATTCTGGACGGCGTGGGGTACGGCAAATACGCAGATGGCGACGGTGTGGCTCTGGCCAACACGCCTGTGCTGGATGATTTGACCGCCACTTGCCCTCATACCCGCCTGAAAGCTCATGGTACTGCCGTGGGGATGCCGTCGGATGCGGATATGGGGAACAGTGAAGTCGGGCACAATGCCATTGGTTGCGGACGGGTGTTTTCCCAGGGCGCAAAACTGGTGGAAGAAGCCATCGAAACCGGGAAGCTTTTTGCCGGTTCCACCTGGCAGGAAGCCATTCAATATGTGTTGGACAAGAATTCCACACTGCATTTCCTCGGGCTTTTCTCTGACGGGAATGTGCACAGCAACATCAACCACCTGAAGGCGATGATCGCCAAGGCGGACGAGGCCGGTGTGGCGAAGATCCGTGTCCACATCCTGCTGGACGGCCGTGATGTGCCGGAAACTTCCGCATTGCTGTATATCGATCCCTTTGAAGAATTTCTGGATACCTTCCGTGCCAAGGGCCGGGATTACCGGATCGCTTCCGGCGGCGGCCGTATGCAGATCACCATGGACCGCTATAACGCCAACTGGGAAATGGTCCGTCTGGGCTGGGAGATCCATGTTCACGGCAATGGCGAAATGTTCAAAAACGCCCACGAAGCGGTGGAACAGCTCCGTGCCCGTACCGGTGCCATTGACCAGGATCTTGCGCCCTTTGTGATCAGCGATGACGGCAAGACACCGGTTGGTCCTGTGATGGATGGCGATGCGGTGATTTTCTTCAATTACCGGGGAGACCGTTCTCTGGAAATCACGGCTGCGTTTGAAGAAGGGGATTCTTTTGCGTACTTTGATCGCGGCCGCAAGCCGGAAGTCTTCTACGCCGGGATGATGGAGTACGACGGCGACTTGCATGTGCCGAAAAAATATCTGGTGAGTCCGCCGGAAATCACCCGTACATTCGGGGAATATCTCTGTGCAAGCGGCGTCCGCCAGCTGGCGTTGAGTGAAACCCAGAAGTTCGGGCATGTGACCTATTTCTTCAATGGCAACCGTTCCGGCAAGTTTGATGAAACGCTGGAAGAATACCGTGAAGTTCCGTCGGATATCGTTCCCTTTGATCAGCGTCCGTGGATGAAGGCCGCTGAATTGACCGATCAGATCGTTGAAGAGATCGGCAAGGGCGATTTCCGGATGATCCGTTTCAACTTCCCCAATGGTGACATGGTCGGTCATACGGGGGATATGGAAGCTGTCCGTGTGGCCATGGGTGCGGTGGATATCTGCCTCGGCCGGATCCGGGAAGCCGTGAAAAAGGCTGGCGGTGTGATGATCGTGACTGCCGACCACGGTAATGCCGATGATATGCTTGAACACGACAAAAAGGGCAATGTGAAGCTGGATGAAGAGGGCCGTCCCGCCCGCAAGACCAGCCATTCGCTGAACCCGGTTCCGTGCATCATTTATGATCCGGAAAGCAAGGGCGAATACGAAACAGAATTGAAGACTGGTCTGGGCATCAGTTCTGTGGCGGCGACCACGCTGGAACTTCTGGGTTTCAAGGCTCCGGAAGATTATGATCCCAGCGTGCTGACATTCCGATAAGGACTTGTTTTTTCGGGCAGGGGGGCTGGATCATGCTTTATATCACCCGCTTTGCGGAGGACTTCCGCTTTTATGCAGCGTTGTCCCTTGGCGTGATCTTTTCCATCTGCCTGCATGAATTCTGTCATGCTTATGCGGCTCTGCGGCAGGGGGACTCCACCGCTGCAGACCGTGGACATCTGACGCTGAATCCATTGAAACAGATGGGCTTATGGTCTTTGGTCATGTTTGCCATGGTGGGGATCGCCTGGGGGCAGGTTCCTGTAAATCCTGCCCGTATGCGCAAGCGTTGGAGTCACGCATGGGTGGCGGCCGCCGGGCCGCTTGCCAATCTGGGGCTGTTCTGCATTTTTTCTGCGGCAACAGCTCTTTTGTATGTCTATGCCGGAGAAGCGCAAGCGTTTGCCATCCGTGTTCTGCTTCAGATCGCCGTTGTGAACATGATACTGTTTGTTTTGAATTCCCTGCCGGTACCGGGTCTGGACGGGTGGACGGTTCTGGGGTACTTTTTTCCCAAAATCCACCGGACGGATTCTGAATGGATCAACGGTGCATCGCTGGTCCTGCTGGTTCTTGTTTTTACAGGATTCCGTTATCTTGCCATGGTTGGCAGTGCTGTCACCTTCTGGACTGTGCAGGGGTTGATCCTGCTTCTGGGGGGCGCATAAATGCCGGATGAGCAGGTTTGGAGCATTTCCGAGATCAATGCCGCCTTGCGGGATATGATCGAAAACAGTTTCATGCCCTTCTGGATCCGGGGGGAGATCAGCAACCTTGTTCTGCACCGTTCCGGACACGCCTATTGTTCCCTGAAAGATGACAAAAGTCAGATGCGTGCCGCCTTTTTCGGCGGGGCGGCAAAAATGCGGGAACTGGGATTGCAGAACGGGGCGCTTATTGAAGCATTCGGGAATGTGACGGTGTATGAAGTACGCGGCGAATACCAGTTTTCCATGCGGAAAGTCCGTCCGGCAGGGATGGGCGATCTGCAGCTGCGGTTTGAGGAATTGCGCCGCAGACTGGAAGCGGAAGGTTTGTTTGACCCGATGCGTAAAAGGGAATTGCCTTTCCTTCCCCGGAAGATCGGCTTGGTGACCAGTCCCACCGGGGCGGCGGTGCGGGATTTTCTGCAAATTCTGGAACGGCGTTTCCCCAGGATGCAGGTTCGGATCGTGCCGGTTCCGGTGCAGGGGGCGGGTTCCGCTCCGAAAATCGCCGGAGCCGTGGATTTTCTGAACCGTCTGGGGGATTGCGATGTGATCGTTGTCACCCGCGGCGGCGGCAGTATGGAAGACTTGTGGGAGTTCAATGAGGAAGTGGTCGCCCGGGCTGTGGCGGCAAGCCGGATCCCGGTCGTCAGTGCCGTTGGACATGAAATCGATTTTACCATTTGTGACTTTGCGTCGGACCTGCGTGCGCCCACGCCGTCTGCGGCGGCAGAAATGGTGGCTCCCCGGGAGGAGGATCTGCTGGATCGTCTGGAGGGATGTGCAAGACATTTGCGTTCTGCGGTGGAACTGCGGATCGCTTCTGCGGCCCGCCGGGTGGAAGCCCTTGCCGGGGCACCGCTTTTCCGGGAGCCGGGGCATTTGCTGGAAATGCGTTCCCAGCAGTTGGATGAAATGCAGGTGCGTATGACCAACCGTATGGAGCGGAATTTGGCGGATGCCGGACATTTGTTGAACGCCCTTGCGCTCCGGCTGGATGGGGTGGACCCCCGGAGACAACTGGAACGGGGCTATGCTATCCTGACCAATGGGAGAGATGGAAAACCCATTACTTCTGCGGAAGGCGTTGTATCCGGAACGGCGGTGAAGGCATTGCTTGCTGATGGTGAGCTTGCATTGCATGTGGATTAAGCAAAAATATGGCGTTCCCCGCCGGAACGGGTGAGCTCTGTAACTGCCCAGACCATGGCATCCATCCTGTCCGGGCTGAACGGGCTTCCCGGAAGAAAGGAACACATTTCCTCTTCCAATTCCGGAAAAATGCCGTAATGGCGTACTTTCCCCTGCTCGTATAACGCCGCCACCGGTTCAGCCCGGGCGGTTTTGCCCCGGGCGGCGCGTACTGCGCGGAAGGGGAGCGAGTCATCAAAACTCCGCAGCAACTCTTCGACAAGATCACCTCCGTTATTGACTTCCCCCACGATTCTGTCTGCCTGCAGTTCACGGCTCAATTCCACCACTTTCCGTCCCCAGACTTGCGGCTTTGCACGGAGGGAGGCATCTTGCAAAATGTAAATGATTCCATCAGCACCTTTTCCTGCGGCAACGATACCGGTGGTATCCGATTGCTGACCGGATGTAACGGCAGGATCGACCCCGATCACGATTCTTGTCATTTCCGGCAGATGGTCAGCTCTGCACCCGGCAAGGAGTTTGCCGTTCCACAAGGCTCCCTCCAAATCGTCCAGAAATTCCCCAAGCATAAAGCGTTTCCGCTGGAGTTCCGGTAAATTTGCAAGGGTTTCGTCCAGGTATCCGGCGGGAAGGTTGGCGGCATTGCCCGCCGGATTCATCAGCATGGCGGTGTATTGTTCCGGGGCGGCAAGAGGGGCGAGTGTCACCGGATCGGTTTTTTCCAGAAAAAGCCTGTAACTCCAATGGGATTTTCCGGAGGGATTGCAGTCAAAATACGCCCGGTTTTTCAACTTTGTCCGTTGGGCAAGGCGGGTGAGGGCAGTCGTGACGGTACTGTAAGCGATTTCGGAACATTCGTTAAAATAAATAGTGGCGAATTCCCGCCCGAGGATCTTATCCACCCGTTCTTCCGTATCCAGTCCGCCGAACCAGATTTCAGAACCGTTGCGGAAGCGAACGAAGCCGTCTGCCCTGTTCTCTTCAAAGAGAACGCCGGGAAAGGCAAGACGCAACACTTTGGGGAAGGTATCCAGCCGCACGGATTGGCGTACAGCATTGGCACGGAAACGCAGGATGATATGACGGCTCTCCGGTTCTTTTAACGCCCGTACCAGAAGGGCATAAATCAGAATAAAAGTCTTTCCGGATCGGGAGCCGCCGAAAAGCAGTGTCTGCCGTGCCGGACCGCCCAGCAGAGTCAACGCCTGTTTCTGATCCGGAGTCGGAATAAAATTTTTAGCCATCATGTTCGTTCCTTTTGAGAGAACGGACATTTGTCAACTGTTACAGAAGTTCAGAAGCAATGCTGTCCCAGAAAAGCAGTCCTCTGTCAGTCAGTTTGACCTCGTCTGATGCAATGGTGCAGTACAGGGGCGAAAACGGGGCCAGTGTTTGCAGGAATGTCTGCCATTCCTCTTCAACTGCTCCCGGTAAGGCAAGAAAATCTCTTTTTTTCCACCCGGCAACGGTTCGCAGATTCACGGCAAAGATCTCCCGGCGCCGGGCATCTTCCGGGATCATATCCCATTCCGGCGGTGCCCCGTGGAGCCAGGATGTGACATTTTCCTGCTGCCGGTAACGCTGGTGCCCGTCAAACGATGCCGCCGCAGGACCGAACCCCTGCAGAATGCCGCCTTTCCACACATTGACATTGTGGCGGCACTCCGCTCCCGGCCGGGCGTAGTTGGAGATTTCGTAGCGCAAGATCCCGGCTTCTCCCAACGTATCTCCTGCCAGCTGCCAGAGGTCGGCAGACATTTCTTCATCGATCACCGTTCCAGCAAAAGCGGTCTGCTCCTCCGGCGTAAGGCTGTAACAGGAAATATGATCCACACCGGAAGCCACTGCAAGGCGCAGATCTTCCCGGAACGAGTCCGCGGTATCCCCCGGAACCGCATACATCAGATCCAGATTCCGGTGGGGAAAATGAGGGCAGTCCAATGCGGCATGGATGGCTTTATCTGAACAGTCCCTGCCGAGTTTTTTCCGCTTGTTTACGGAAAAGGATTGCACGCCAATGCTCAAACGGTTGGCATAATTGGAAAGCATGGCAAGTTTTTCCGGCGTCAGCGTTTCCGGATTGGCTTCAATGGAAACTTCCGCCCCGGGCGCAAGGCGGACGGCGGAAAAAATGCGTTCCAGATCTTTTTCCGCAAGCAAAGTCGGCGTGCCGCCCCCCAGATACAGGGTGGAAAAAGTTGCGGGACACGCCTGGAGCTGGCGGACGATTTCCGCCACATACTTTTGAATCAAATCCCCGTCTGCCGCCGGAAGGGAATAAAAGGCGCAGTAGGCACATTTGTTCCGGCAGAACGGGACGTGGATATAGGCATTCATCAGGCACCTGTTACCAGATGGATCAGATAGGCGACCCCGCATGGGATCACATCATCATCAAAGTCAAAGGTGCTTTTGTGCAGTTTGGTAAAATCTTCGCCCAGCCCCAAATGGATCAGGGCGCCCGGACACTGGTCAAGATAATAGGAGAAATCTTCCGCAGCCATGTCCGGCTTGGGGAGTTCCACATACTTCAATCCTGCCTGTCGGGCGGCATGACGGGCTTCAGCAACAGCCTCCGGCGCATTCATGGAAACCTTGTAAAGATCATGATATTCCATTTCGTATGAGGTTTCTGTGGCGGCGCATATCCCGGCAAGAACTCTGCGGATCTTACCTTCCAGCGCATTGGCGATTTCCGGCGTGAGGGCCCGGCAGGTGCCGGAAAGTTTCACTTCATCCGGGATCACGTTGGAACTGTGCCCCGCCTGAACCGAACAGATGCTCAAAACCGCCGTTTCTCTGGGATCGGTATTCCGGGAAACAATGGTCTGCAATGCGCAAATCGCCTGTGCCGCTGCCACCACCGGATCAATAGCGGCTGCCGGCGCACTGCCGTGACCGCCCCGCCCGGTGATGGTAATGTAGAAGTGTGCCGCGGATGCCATGATCGCCCCATCACGGCAGCAGACCGCACCTTTGGACAGTCCCGGCCAGCCGTGTATGGCAGCCACCCGGTCTGCCGGAGGATTTTGCAGGACTCCGGCATCCACCAGAAGCCGCCCCATGGCTTCCACTTCTTCCCCCGGCTGGAAAACAAATTTTACCGTACCGGAAAGCTGTTCCCGGATACTGCAAAGATATTTTGCCGCCCCGAGAAGCATGGTGATGTGGCCGTCATGACCGCAGGCATGCATCATGCCCGGGTGTTTGGAGGCATAGGGCTTGCCGGTTTCTTCAGGAATGGGCAGGGCATCCATATCCGCCCGGAGGAGGATGTTTCTGCCCGGCCTTCCGGTATCCAGAACAGCAACCACATCTGTCCCGATCAGGGGATCACGCAGTTCCAGCGGGAGTTTCTTCAATTCCTCCCGGATCCTGGCAGACGTCAGGACTTCTTTACCTGCGATTTCCGGGATCTGATGAAATTCGTGCCGGAGCAGGATCAGTTCCGGCAGAAGTTCTGTGATTTTGCTGTCCATCATTATACCTTCAAAACGCCGCCTGTATCTGCACTGGTGGCAAGAGCGGCATATTTGGCAAGATAACCGGTTTTGATCTTGGGCTCCGGGGGATTCCAGTTTTTACGGCGTTCTGCCAGAACGTCTTCCGGTACTTCCAGGGTAATGGTGCGGCTGGGAATGTCAATGGAGATCATGTCCCCGGGTTCCACAAAAGCAATGGTGCCGCCCGCCGCCGCTTCCGGGCTGACATGGCCGATGCACGCCCCATGCGTACCGCCGGAGAAACGGCCGTCCGTAATAAGAGCTACGCTTTCACCCAGCCCACGGCCCATGATGTAACTTGTGGGAGCCAGCATTTCCTGCATGCCGGGGCCGCCTTTGGGGCCTTCGTAACGGATCACCACTACATCACCGGCTTTCACATCGCCGTCAAGAATACCTTTGCAGGCGGCTTCTTCGCTTTCAAAAATCACAGCAGGGCCCCGATGTACCAGCATTTTGGGGGCAACTCCGGCAGTTTTGACCACGCATCCATTGAGGGCAAGGTTGCCGAAGAGAATGGAAAGCCCGCCTGATTTGCTGTAAGGCGCATCCACAGTACGGATGACTTTGCCGTCCGGATCCGGAGCGGCGGCGATCTGTTCCCCGATGGTTTTACCGGAAACGGCGGGGGCATCCAGATCCAGTTCGCCGCATTTTGCGATTTCCTTCATAATGGCCATAATGCCGCCTGAAGCATGGACATCTTCCATGTGGATACTGCTGGAGGGGGAAACTTTACAAATATTGGGGGTGATACGGCTCACCCGGTCAAGATCGTTCAAATCCAGCTTCAACCCCGCAGTGGTAGCCACTGCAAGAGTGTGAAGAACGGTATTGGAACTGCCGCCCATGGCCATATCCAACACCAGCGCATTGCGGAAACTGGATGTTGTGGCAAAGGTTTTGGCGGTGGGGGCATTGGGGTCAAGAGCCATTTCCACGGCGCGTTTAGCGGCATTCTGCCACAGGGTGATGCGTTCCGGTGAGGTTGCCGGGATGGAACCATTGCCGGGGAGGGCGATTCCCAACGCTTCGCAAAGGCAGTTCATACTGTTGGCGGTGAACATGCCGGAGCAGGAACCTGCGCCGGGACATGCGGAACATTCCAGATGTTCCAATCCTTCATCGGAGAGTTCGCCGATGCGGTGTTTTGCCACACCTTCAAAAATGGTGATGAGGTCAGAGCCGTTTTCCCCTGCCATCATGGGCCCGCCGGAGGCGAAAATGGTAGGGATGTTCAAACGCATGGCACCCATGAGCATCCCGGGAACGATCTTGTCGCAGTTGGGAATGCAGATCAGAGCATCAAAGGGGTGCGCCATGCCCATGGTTTCCAGAGAATCGGCAATGATCTCCCGGCTGGGGAGGGAGTATTTCATGCCCTTATGGCCCATGGCGATCCCGTCACAGACGGCGATGGTATTGAATTCATAAGGGATACCGCCGGCGGCGCGGACAGCATCACAAATAAGCTGACCGACCTTCTGCAAGTGGCAATGTCCGGGGACGATATTGGTATAGGAGTTGCAAACACCGATAAAGGGTTTACGGCCGATATCTTTACCGTCAATGCCGGTAGCCCGCATCAAGCCGCGGTGCGGGGCCCGTTCTGTACCTTTTGTCATAATATCACTGCGCATAATGAACCTCCTTGCTGCAGTTTTGCACACCGTAAAATATACTGCAAAAGACACTGTTTTTCAAGCATGACAACGCCGGATGTCTGGAATAAATCAAGTGCAAATATATTCTCCGGGGGGGCAATGTAGCAAAGCAACAGTTTTGGGCACAACTCCTTCAAGCCAGACGGGGCAAATATTTCGCCGACTTTTTATTGCCGGAAGATCATTTGGGAGTGGATTAAAAAATAAATGAATAGTTGTGACAGTAAATGCACATTTCGTGCGAAAAATCGAGAGTTCAGTCCCGCAACTGCGTTTTTGATGATTTTCTTCTGTTTGCCGGCGTCATTTTTTGAGCGCGGCGGATGTGTATACTTTTGCAATCATCTAATAACGGGAAAAATTCAAAAAAAATATTTTAAGAGCTTGACAAAGCCCAAAAGGGTGCTATATTAAGTAGTATCATATCGCGGGGTGGAGCAGTGGTAGCTCGTCAGGCTCATAACCTGAAGGCCGTAGGTTCGATTCCTGCCCCCGCTACCAAATGAAAACAACAGCCGAGGTCGTAAAAGATTCCGGCTTTTTTTATTGTCATAAAACGCCGTAATACTTTTACTCCCAACCGCCTTTTGTCAGCGATGCTTCCATAAAGGCGATTGCCGTCACTCCGTTCCGGCTTTTCGGCTTCGCCTCGTCCTGCCCCCCGCTACCAACGAGATTCAGGAACTTACAATTCGTAAGTTCCTTTTTTTATGCTCAAATTAGAGAACTTGCAACTTTTTAAGCGAAGAATGCGTTACGTATTCCTTTTACCGCCGGAACCCATTCCCGGCAGCAGCCAGCTCAAGATAGACTAACAATAGCCTAACATACTGCATGATCCCGTATTTTTGCAAGGCAGCGGCGATTTTTTTTATTCACCTGACTCGCTGCCACTGCTCCACCCCGCAACGTTTATCTGGATTGAGCCATACGATTACAATATTTCGCCGTTTGAAACCCTTGCCGTTATTGCCCATTCATAAAATGCGGCAGACCACCTTGCCCAGCACCCGCAGGGCATCATTCAACGTCTTCTTTTCAATTCTCATATTTACCTCCATGAGTTTGTTTTGGATACAAAACAGTTCAGCCCCACCGATCTAAAGACCGATGAGGCTGTATTCGTGAAGGTAATATATACGTTAATTTTTTTGATAATCGTTTAATTGAGTCATAGTTCTTTATAAGCACTTATTCTAAATCAAAAGTATCCGTTGCTTTACTTATACCGGATTGCTCTAATAACTCACGATAGAGTTTCCCTTCGCCACTTGAACCCGCGGTATAATTATCAATACTGAAGTCAGTAATATTTATTTTTGTTAGAAGGTTATGAAAATCATCCACCGATGGAGCCTTGTCGTATGCCTTAACAACACACAAATACGCATCACGAAGAAATCTCATTAACGCTCTAAAACCATTTGTTTTGTTAAGTATATTTCCTTGACCTACAAAATTCCAATCTTCAGGCCAACGTTTTTGAACAGCAGTAAAATAATTAAACACAACATCAGTAATGAGCATATCCTGTTCCCTGATCATCATATTTCTGAAGATCAATTTATCACGTTCTTTATCAACAACTTCCTTGGGAATTGCTTTGCGTTTATATATGTCTCTGTCGCCTGTAGGATCTTTAGAAACATATGCCATCAATGCTTTTACAAATGTTGCTTGAGTAATGGTTTCATTGTCGCGTCCAGGTGTCGCGCAGCCTAAGCGCTTAATTTTGTGAAAGAATGGACTTTCAGGAATAGAATTTAACGCAACTGCAATATTATGACATAATTTCTGTGGACTACGTGAAGTTGCCAAATCGTACAAATCGTATACCAAACTCTTGTTAACCTTGGTTTGAGCTAAGTTTACGGTAGAGAATATATAGGCTTGTTCTTCTATATCTGCTCCAATAAAAATACTAACATTCAATTCAAATGAATGTTTATCACCCTTATATCCTCGTAATCCTACAATGCGATGCTGCCCATCTAAAACTTTGGCAATTTCATCATAATGATTTTCATCAGTTGCTCGTAATCGCATTTCGTGCTTTTGTTGGTCATAATAGGCACATTCTTCTGGAATAGATAAAATAATTCCAGATGGGAAGCAGGCATCAACAGTATTGACATACTGCTCCAATTCTTTCTTTCTGGAATTATCAACTTTACGTTGAATACCCAAATATTTATCAAGCTGATTATCTGCAATATCCCTTATATCCATATAGGTTATTTCAGTTAGGAAATCTGCAGGCATTGAAGCTAAATAAAAAGTTCCTATTGGTTGCTTTACTTCAATACACGGGAATGTGATTTCTTTATCTTTATATAAATCTAAGTTACTCATGCTTGATCCCTCCTGTGATTAGAGTACTTTTGCGTAAAATCCTGTTCTTGCTCTCGCATTTCTATATGAGGAGCAATCTTGGCTCTGTGAGCAATTGCTATTCCATATAAAATCGTTGCCCCAATTAAGCAAATACAGGATAAAGCAACTACCCAAAAGAAATTTTGGAATACAATATTAAATTTCCTAAAAACGACATAAGTTTCAGAAAGCAATACAAGAAGTATTGAAAAACTTATAAAGTAACTTTTGCCGGGGATTGGTCCTTTATTATGAGACTCTGACACAGAAAAGAGTGCAGAGGCTATAAAGGATACTGTCAGCAGAAAGAACGAACCTTCGGTAAATTCTTGCCTAAAACTGTATTTTACCGAATCTCCAAGCATTAATGCAAGGGCTAAGGTTACTATTTGTGTTGATAAAGATAGACCTGTGAAAAAAAAGATTTCTTTGATCACGGGATGCCATTTTGTCCACCACAAACTAAATTTCGATGGATTAGTATTTGGCAATGATAAGTTCTTCATACGTACCTCTGTTGTTGTTTGAAGCAGCTATGACACTTGCTCTGCTGATAACTTTCCTTTTGAAGTTTGAATAAAGTTCGATGATGGATGAATGATTAGCATTCGTTACAATAATTTTGACATTGCGTTCGGTAGCTCTAACAATTGCATCGCGCAACCGCACTTGATCCTCCCACTTAAACATATCTTCATTATATTTAACAAATCCGTTGTTGTTATGTTTGACGGTATATGGAGGATCGGCAAACACCAGATCCCCTTCCTGGGCGGAATCAATAATTGCTTCAAAATCAGAATGCATGATTGTTGTATTCTCTAACAATTTAGCCAACTTTTTGAAATCATCAGTATCAAGTATTATATTGGTTTTAGTTCCAATTGGAACATTAAAATTTCCAGCTTTGTTTACGCGATAAAGCCCATTCCAGCAGGTTCTGTTTAAGTAAATGAATCTGGCTGCACGCTGGTGAATTGTTTCTGGTAAAGTTGCACGTACAGAATAATAATATTCTTTGGAATGTTGAACAGAGTGTGTTCTTAAATATTCTAATACCTGTTCCCAATCATCCTTTATCGCCATATAAGTTTCCACAAGCGGCTTATTTATATCTCCAATAACCGCTTCCTGAGGTTCTAATGCAAAGAATAATGCACCACTTCCAACAAAAGGTTCGATGTAGCGATTATATTTTTGTGGCAAGATATCTAAATAGCGAGATGTAAACCATCTCTTACCACCTGCCCATTTTAAAAACGGTATTGCCATTAAATCACTCCATTGGTTTGATTGCGGTTTCAATGAAGTTGATTTCATCAGCGGAGAGTTTGTATTTTGCATACAACTGTTTGTCTATTTCAGGAATAGGAACGCTCCAATCAATGTCACTCGCAGAAGTAAAGTCCTGAATTGGGACAAAACGATAAACTTTGTTTGATGTGTGCTGAGATATTTTACATGCTGAAACAAGTATTCTAAAGAATTTTGTCTTCAAATATGCAATAAAGTTTTTTGCAGCTTCTTCTTCAGCAAATTCCACATACAAATAACTTTGCGAGCAAACAGACGGTGGGGCTGCATATTCAGGAGTGCCAAGCACAAAGGGATCTGATCCGGAACCTGACGCTTCCGGAATAAATACCTTGAATGCATCTATTGCATTAGCATTCTTTGTTATTGAAGAACGCTTAATATAAGCCTTCTTTCTGACAATCTTCTCAATGTAGTACAAGGCGATACGATCTTTGCCACGTTTATTTTCAAACAGTTCAAAGGTTTTCTTCTTGCTTCCTGTTGGCTTGGTAGGAACTCCGAACGGTGTATCACCTGATATTATTGAAGATACTGTGTCGGAGACATTTCCATCATCAATGATTTTCTTTACGATTTTGGATAAAAATGGATCACGAACCAACACTTCTAATTCGTTAAGTACTCGAGGAGTCGTCTGCCGGACATGATCTTTTATAAGTGTATAATTGCATAATCCTTGGTACGACTCATCAAACAGATAATGACAAACTCCGCCCTTTATTTCTACGTCAGGAAATACTTCACGTGGATTTGCATAAGCATACAATTCCTTCATCCCGCTTCGATTTAACATCGTTCTTCTAAAGTTAGCGAGAAGATTTTCACGCCCTCCGCTAAACCAGCGAGATGGCATAATCATTGATACAAATGCGGGATTAAATTCATGCGCACACTCTACGAAATACTGATATAAAGAGGCATCGTTTGAACCGCCTGAACCATCTTGGTCTTGATACGGCGGATTGCCAATAACTGCTTCTATATTCACTTCTTCTTCTCCTTCATTCACCGTATCGTCAAGAGCAATAGAATTAAACGGCTTGTTTTGTTTTAATATACTGCAAATTCGTTGGTAATCAATGTTTCCAGAATCATTTTTTATATCCAGTAAATCATAGGTTGTGAAGTTACTGGCGAGACAAGAAAGATTAAGCCCAAGTTCTTCATAAATTCTTCTGGTAAACTCATAGGCTACCGTCGATGTCGGAATCGCCAAGATAGAGGTGTTGAACCGGTCAGACTGGTATCCCAAGGATTTAAGTTTGCTGCAAATAGCTACGGTGAACTCTCCAACCTTACTGGCGATATCCAATATCTTATCCCCCTTGTCGATAATGCGTTGCCATTCGTTATCCGGGATCAAGTTCACCATTTCAGAACAAATATGTGCTGGTGTGACAATTTCAGCTTCACTCAATTTGCCAAACTTTTTAATCGCAACTTCACAACGCTTCAGCGGATCTGCATTATGATCTCTGGACAATGTGTTTATATTCTGTATTTTGTAATCTAATGTCCGCAATGCCGCCCAATTCATATTCTGAATTGCAACCAAAGCCTGTCGGTCAATACCGAGATTATCTACTATTCTGGTGTTATTGGTTTCATCAATACAGGCGATTACATCACTGAGCGATGCAACTCTGGTTTTGGTCAGGAAAGCAAAAAACAATATCCGCGAGTAGAATGTCCTGAATTGCTTTATCCGAGTTTCGGTATCATCATTATCGGTAGCAGATTTATCAGCACTGTTATCATCTCCAGTGCCTTCTTCCGCAGAAGAACTTGATGGATTATCCGGGATATCCACGTCATCACCTTCCCCGTCTCCCTGATGAGCCTTGGTACTCAATCCCTCTTTGCTGCCAAGAGCATTTTCATTTTCAATGACACGGCGAACGTCTTCTATTTCCAATAGCGACAGATCGACAGGAATATCGATAACTTCATCAGCTACACCACGGGATTGTGAATATTCGCTTACAGCCTGAAGAATATCACCGGCATTCACTTGAACAAGTTTGTCCTTGTTGAGTACGATGATTGGAGAAATCGACAGCTCTTTTATCAGTCGGTCTTTCAAGTGCGAATTCCCGAATTCATCCGTATTTACATTGTAGATCTGAGACTTTAATTCCTGCATCCGGAACATACGATCTGGCATGAAATCCACAAGTAACGTCTGCGGCTTCATATTGAATTTAATTTCGTTGCCGTTCTCATCTTTGAAAACCTTAATATATTGGTTCTGCAAACGAAATATCGCTTGATCATATTCCTGGGGAGATGCCGTATCTTTCAGATAGAGCATAGTATCCCATTCCGGGACAGTACTGCCGGTCAGCATGCGGTTGACGGTCAGCGTAATTGTTTTTTGACCTCTGTCTTCGCAGGACTTGATGGCACTCTTGATGGATTCAGGAGTTTTATATTTCTGGGGTTGGTCAACGCCGGAAATATTGATGATCTCATATTCCTTGAGATTGTTGAACTCATTGGCATGAGTTTTTATCAATGTTTCCAATGCATCACACGAAGCACAATACGGCAGTACTATGACAATGTGACGGCACATCTTGCCAGCTTTGATTTTGTCGTAATTCAAGAACCCCAGAAGTGCATCATCATCTTTGCTGCCGTCAATCACTTGCAGCAGATCCAATACTTCTTGCTCATATACAAATTTCTTATGAGAGCCATCAGGAGCAACTCTTATACACTGGGGCTTTAGCAGAGCAGAAAGGGCGGTAGTTGTTCCATCTTCTCTTAATTGTGCCAGCCGTTTACGTGATGATTCATTAAGGTTGAAAGCAAAACGAATCATTTCAGGGAACCCGTAATATGGATTACTCCAATCCTCCTTGGCTTCTGCTTCCGGTTTTAAACGATTTTCAACATCCCACTTCTTTTGATCATCAACAATGTCAGTAAATTGGTAGAACGCAATAATGTCTTCTTTCTGAAATTCACTTCCCATCAAGATTCGGTATGGAGTCCCTGAAAGATGAATGGTTATTTGAGTCTCAAGGCTTTTGACTATTTTATCAGCTTCCTCAGCTTCCATATAGTCTTCGGAATCTAACTTATGCACAGAACCTCTTAGAACCTGTCCATATTTTTCTCCGCGAGCGCCAAAATGAGTTTCGTCAACCAGCAGCAAATCTATTGGAAAACCAAAGAGTTCCTTGTGTTTTTCTTTAATGTCGTCGCCTTGCAAATCTTGCAGTGTAAGAAAGACAACACATCGCTTCCCATCCGCAAGCAAATTGCTGATTTTATATTTACCCGACTTCAGATCGTCACTGATGACAAAAACATATTCTGCAAACTTAACATGGCTTTGTACAGTCTTCTTCCACTCCTCAACGACATCAGCTTTTGCAGAAACCACCACCACCAGATTTGCAGACATTTCAACAGCGCAGCACATTGATGTGAATGATTTACCAAAACGCATTACTGCGTACATCAAAAGGTTGGTACGACCATTAGCACGAGCCTCATTGAATCTGGCGATAGTTGCTTCCTGGTTTGGTCGTGGAGAATATGTTTCTGTGCGCGGATACTCATCCAATACGGGCAAACTGTCTTGTGCATTGTAGAATTGATATTTGCGACTACCTGAGTTTGCATAGTCGAGCTTGATGTCATCAATAGCCTCTTTGACATCTTCAGCTGTGGCTTCTTTGAAAAATTCTCTGGAATAATACAAATCTGCTGGAATATTGCCTGGTTGAAGCCTTATTCGCCCCTTTGCGTTTTCTAAATAGTGATGCACTGCAAAATCTCTGAAATATATTTCATCATTGATCTTTGCACTGCCTTCAAACTGTTTCTGCAATTCAGGAAAATAAGTTTGCCACTCCTGCAAGCGTAAAGCGACCGGACGGTAAGTGTCACCAACTTTCAGGTAGTTGGGAATCGTATTGGTTGTAAAGGCGTAGATATGCGGTTCAACTCTGCCAACGATAATTGCGTCCAAACAAGAAGTATCAATCATTTCTTGTTCTCCTTTTTCAACAGATCTGCAAAGCGGATAACTTTATTTTCTCCCCAATCCATGATCAGGCAATAGATGCCATTGTGCTTGAAATAGTCATTCTTCTTGCAGC
>JAFTIA010000040.1 GCA_017457105.1 Lentisphaeria bacterium
TCCGGAAATACCAATGCCCTTTTCGTTCTTTACAATAACACTTCATTTTTGCACCTCTGACATGGTAGAGGGGCTTTTCCCGCAAATGTGGGCAAATTGTGGGATATTTGTGGAGCAAAGCCAATCCTTCCACCGTTTTTCTGCAAGGTGGAAAAATTGTTGTAAAAGAGGTAACTTGAGCACAAAAAAACAGTCTTTACAGACGGTTGAACAGGTAAATGGCACTGGGAGATGGATTGCACTGCGGGGGGCTGCGCCCCTCCTCGCGCTCAGTGCTCCGCACTGTCGAACCAGATGGCTCGACTCCACGATGCTTCGCATCGTTCTCTGCTGCGCCGTGATCTCCTCCACATCTCAAAATAAAAAACGCACCTCTTACGAGATGCGTTGTTTTTTTAAGATGGTGGTGGGAGATGGATTGCACTGCGGGGGGCTGCGCCCCCTCGCGCTCAGTGCTCCGCACTGTCGAACCAGATGGTTCGACGCCACGATGCTTCGCATCGTTCTCTGCTGCGCAGTGATCTCCCAACCAGTGAAAATAAAAAAAGCACCTCAAACGAGGTGCTTTATATTTTCAACTGGTGGTGGGAGATGGATTCGAACCATCGAAGTCAGCGACAGCAGATTTACAGTCTGCCCCCTTTAGCCACTCGGGAATCCCACCGGCATGTTCACAATTGGAGCGGGTAACGGGAGTCGAACCCGTGTAAGCAGCTTGGAAGGCTGCGGCGTAGCCGCTACGCTATACCCGCAGGTGCCACACTGATCTTTTTTTGTAAAAGATGGTGCCGACGGAGGGAGTCGAACCCTCATTCCGTGAGGAACACGGACCTGAACCGTGCGCGTCTGCCAATTCCGCCACGTCGGCTTCTTTCACAAAAACTTCCGCTCTTGTGTCACTGTTTCATTAATTTATCACACCTTTTAAACTTTGCAAGCCCTTTTTCGTTTTTTTTTCGTTTTTTTTATTTTTTGCCTTGCTTTTCTTCTCTATTGACCTATTGTATAGGTATGATGTTTAAAGAAAGAATGGAGAAATGGGTGCTAAAAATTGGAAATTTGTCGGCCAGTATCAGGAAAGTGACGTCAGTAAAATCCAGGCAAGATACCGCCTGCCTCATGCAGTAGCGGTGTTTCTCGCCGCCAGAGGTATTACTCCGGAGGAAACTCCGGCGTTCCTTTCCCCCAATCTGGAGAACTTGAGCGATCCTTATCGCTTCCCCGGAATCTATGAAGCCGCCGCACGGCTGTGGGAGGCGGTGTTCCGTCAGGAACCCATCCTTATCCACGGCGATTACGATACGGACGGTATCACCGCCAGCGCACTCCTCGGACTTACCCTCCGCAGTAACGGCGCAACGGTTCACTCCTTTATCCCGCACCGCTTTGATGACGGATACGGCTTTACCCCCGAATCCCTCGAAAAAGCCCTCGCCACCCACGGCGACTGCAAAGTCCTCGTGACCGTGGACTGCGGGATCACCAGCTGCGATGCTGTAGAAAAAGCCGTCAGTATGGGGATCGATGTCATCATCACTGACCACCACGAAGCCGGGCCGGAACTGCCCAAAGCCATCGCGGTCATCAATCCCAAAATTTATCCCGAACTGGCAGATCTGCATTGCCTGTCCGGTGCCGGGTCCGCTTTCAAGCTGGCTCACGCTTTTGTAAAGTATGGCATTGAACACCAGATCGGCGGCGACCTCTCCAAACTGGAGGAAATCCTGGACTATGTCGCTCTCGGTACTGTGGCGGATATCGTTCCCCTGCTTGGCGAAAACCGTATCATGGTCAAATACGGCATCGATATCCTGCGTAAACAACTGCGTCCCGGCGTGCGGGCTCTGATCGAAAGCTGTCATCTCCGCAGTGAACTCTCCCCGGCGGACATCACCTTCAAACTCGCCCCCCGGATCAATGCCGCAGGGCGTGTGGGGGATGCCAATGTGGCACTGGAATTGCTGGAATCGGACAACATCGTTCACGCTTATCAGTGCGCTTCCGAACTGGAACGCTTCAACCGTTCCCGTCAGGACAAGGAGCAGGAGATCTATCAGGAAGCCTGCGAGCAGATCCGCCAGAATCTGGCGTGGCAAAGCGATTGCGCCCTTCTGGTCGCCGGACGGGACTGGCATCAGGGGGTGATCGGGATCGTGGCATCCCGCCTTGCCCGGGACTACAACCGGCCCACCATCGTCCTCACCATTCAGGGAGATGTGGCGTACGGTTCCGGCCGCAGTGTTTCCAACCTCAATCTGGTGGAAGTCCTCGGCAAAACCTCCCACCTGCTGGAACGGTTCGGCGGGCACCCCATGGCAGTGGGTATCGGCCTCCGGGCGGAACATATTGCCGAATTCTTTGAAGCCATGGAGTTTGAGATCCGCCAGCAGCTTACCGCTGATCAGCTGGAAAATCATCTGGTTTATGACGGAGATCTGACTTTGGGCGAAATGGATGAAGCTTTTTTCTCCTATCTGCCCAAACTGGCACCTTTCGGGCACAGCAATACCAAGCCCCTGTTCCGGTTCAATGATGTGGAATTCGTCCGCTGTTCTCTTGCCGGGGACAACCACTCCCGGGGGATCATTGCCGACCGGACCGGGCAGATCGAATTCATTGCATTCAACCGGCCGCCATCCACGTTGCGCGGCCGCCGGTATGATATTCTGGGTTCACCCCAGCTGAATACACATTATCACACCCGGACCATGCAGTTGAATCTGATCGACCTGAAAGAACTGGATTGATCCGCCGTCCCGCCCGGAGTTCTTTTCCGGGCGGTTTTTGCAATTCTCCTCAACGGGGAGCCTTTGAAATGGATGTGAAGGAGTTTGTGCCCTCTGCGGTGCCGCCTTTGCCGGGGGTCTATGTTTACCGGGACCGGTTCGGCAAGGTGATTTATGTGGGAAAAGCCGTCAATCTCCGGCGGCGCATGTCCAGTTATTTCCAGCCTGCCCGGGTCGCCCGGGCGGATGCCAAACTGCGTTCACTCATCCACTCCATTGCCGACTGGTCTTTTGAAACCGTCCGCAACGAAGAAGAGGCCCTCATTCTGGAATCCCGCCTCATCAAGGAATATGCCCCCTATTACAATATCCTCATGCGGGATGACAAGCGTTATCTTATGCTCAAAATCGATTTCCGGGAGAAATTTCCCACGCTCCGTACCGCCCGGTTGAAAAAAGATGACGGCGCCCGCTATTACGGTCCCTTTCCCCATGGGAATGCGTTGCGGTCAACGATGGAATATTTGCTTGCCCGTTTCGGTTTGCGGGGATGCCGGGATCCGGAACCGGACGAAAACACCCGGAAACACTGCATGAAACGCTTTTTGAAGGACTGCTGCGCCCCCTGTACCGGAAATGTGTCGCAGGAAGGCTATCAGGAACGGCTGGAGGCGGCGATCCGGGTGTTGGATGGCGACATTGCCCCGCTGCTGGATGACTTAAAAGAAAAAATGACTGCCGCCGCTGCGGCACAGCAGTTTGAGCGTGCCGCCCATTTCCGGGATGTCGCCGCCAATCTGGAAGCCGTATTCGGCCGCAAAGCCCGTGCCAGAGCCTTTGAACGGGCAGAATTGCCCCGCTCCCCCGGCGGGAAAGAGGCGGCAGAAGCGTTGCAGAACACCTTGAAACTCCCCCGGTATCCGGAAGTCATCATCGGGTTTGACAACTCCAATCTGCTGGGAACGATGGCGGTATCCTCCATGGTGACGTTCCGGGACGGTAAGCCGGACCGTGACCATTACCGGCGATTCCGTGTCCGCACGGTGGAGGGACCCAACGATTTTGCCACCATGTCGGAAGTTGTTCAGCGGCACTTTTCCCGTTTGCTGGAAGAAAAACGACCGCTGCCGGATCTGGTGCTGATCGACGGCGGCAGAGGCCAGCTGGATGCCGCCATCAACGCCTTGACGGCGATCCGCTGCCCGGCACTCCCGGTGATCGGCCTTGCGGAACGGGAAGAAGAAATTTACATCCCCGGCCGGGAAAAAACCTTGCGGCTGAACCGGCATGATCCGGCATTGCGGCTTTTGCAGGCAGTGCGGGATGAATCGCACCGCTTTGCCATTACCTACCACCGGCAGCTGCGATTGAAACGCATTGAACAATCTTTGCTGGATGATATTCCCGGCATTGGCACAGTCCGCAAACAGCAGCTACTGCGGGCATTCGGCTCGGTCAAAGCGATCCGTCAGGCCACACCGGAAGCGTTGGCGGAAAAAGTTCCGGGCCTGGGGCTGGCTATGGCGCAACGGGTTCTTGATGCTCTGGGGAAATAAATTGCAGATCATCCGCCGGGTGTACCCACATGATCCCGGGGAAAAGAATACATTTTTCCGGAGAATCAGCCGCCAAATCAGCAAAAAGTCCACCCGTTGAAGTCCACCCGTTAAACCGGGTGATCCGGCAGGGCAGTCCCCGGCATTTCAGCAACACCACATCGCCCTGTTCCGGATGATCATCATAACGGAGCCGGGCAGTCCCTGCTCCGCTTATGCCGGACGGGGCATTTTCTGCCTGCCACTGGATCAGAAGCACACCGGTATCTCTCAATCCCCGGCGGGAAATATAGCCGGAGAACGACTCTTTGATCGGCTCATAATCCTCCAGCCATTCCACCCGGCACCGGGACTCCGGGACACAAGGAGTTCCGGTGATGAAAAAAAGGACTTTTTTTTGCCCGCGCTCCTCCTTTCCCAGTAACCGCCCCCGGAATACCTGCGTATAAAATTCAGAGATCCCTGCATCATCCATCTGCAAAAAATCCACAATCAAGCGAAGCTGTTCAGCACTCAAAAGAAAAAGTCCCTGTTTGATTTGACTGACTGCCGACGGAGACATTTTCAAATGTTCAGCAAGGACACTCTGGGTACAATGATTTTTGGCAAGAAAACGCTGTATCACCGGCCAGCCGTTTACATGGTCTTCCGGGCAGATTTGATTATTTTTCATGATTCTTTCTCTCTCTCTGACAATTATTGACGCTATAATTATAGACTGAAAAAACAATCATTTCAAGAAAAAAGTTAATTTTTTTAAAAAAAATACTTGATTTTTTTAATAAAATACTTTATATTTTAAGTAAATACTGAAAATTCAATCCCAATGCGGCTGGGAGAATTTCAGAAAATCCAAACTAAAAAACAGAAAAGAAGGAGGTTGCAATGAAGTGTTATGGACGGTATTACAACCGTCTGCAAGAGTGTCGGAAATGCGGATACCGGAAATTCTGTGCCGATGCCGCCGACGTCCCGCTTTTACCGCGGGAGCGCGCGGAACCGGATGGCACCGGCGAAGATTTTGAAGATCAAAGCCCGATGCCTTTTGAGTCGGACCCGACAAATTCTGATGCCCCGGAAGAAAAACGTTATACCCGCCAGGATTTGCTGGAAGTGATCAGTTTTATGGTCCGGCTGGACCTTTCCACGCTGGAATTTCTGGATGAAAAAATCGCCCATCCGGAATTCGGCTATGCGGATCTGGCACGGAAACGCAATATTTCACGGCAGGCGGTCCATAAATTTATCCGTCAGCGGTGCAGGAAGATACCGGAATTGGAATCTGTTCTGTTAAAAAGTTCGCTTAAAAAAAATCAATCAACCACTTTTATGGAGGAAGTATGCAAAATAAGGAAAAAAGTACGCAGGAAGCCATCCAAGAGACAAAAAACCGACTTGAACTCCTTGAAGAAATTGACCTGCTCGATTCGGAGTTTGGACTTATCCGGAACGAGTATGTTCAGCGGCGGAAACATCTGGAAGAGCGACTCAAAGCACTCGGCTCCCCGGTGATTTGATCTCCCGGTCCGGGAAAATGATCGGCAGACAGAAGCGGAAACACTTCTGCCTGCCGTTTTTTTAATCTTTCCGGTATTTTGCCGCAAGTTTCTGCAATGCGGCAATCTGTTTGGGAGAAAGCTGTTTGCCGTTATAGAACTGCCCCCGCAAAGAGTCGTAAAAATCTTTGTCGTTAAAAGTAAAGCGGCCCCGTTTTACCGGTTCTGCCCAACTTTCCACCTGCGAAAGTTCGTCCAGCAAAGACTTGATCTCCGCCTTGGCATCGGCACCGGCTTCGGTGACCGGAGCCGCAGAAAGACCAAGTGCAGAGCGCACAGCATCCACATCTTTGATCTTGTCAGCGTACTTATCCACCATGGTTCCAAGTGCCGCCAACTGCTTTTCGGAGAGTTTCCGCCCGGCAGCGGCCTGTTTCCGCAGAGAGTCATAAAACTTTTTATCATCATAACTCCGTCCGCGGCGAACCACCGGCGGGGCAAATTCCACATCTGAAAAAGCGGCAAACAATTGATCGTATGTGGCTTTTTCGCTGTCCGAAGCGGCAAAGGCTTCCGCTTTTTCCCGTTGTTCAGCAACCTTTTCCGCTGCCAGATGCATGTCTTTAGCTACATTTTCCGGCAATGCGCCGGAAATCTGGTCGCCATACCGGGCCGCCAGTGCCACCAAAGACTGGTACTGTTTGGCTGTCATTTTGCCGGTTTTCCGGTATTTATCACGGATGGATTTATAAAATTTTCCGTCATCATAGGTGCGGGCACCCCGTTTTTCTGCGGGAGCAAACCGGACCTTATCCAGCTTGGCAAGCAGAGCGTCCGCATCCGCAGATTCCGGTGCATCCGCCAGTTTGGCGGATTCCATCCACGGCATGAACTTGTCATAAAACTCGTGCATCATGCCGGTCCACGCCACTTCACCCCGTTCCACAGCATCCAGTTTCTCTTCCATTCCCGCCGTAAAACCCACATCAAAAAGCTGCGGCAGATGTTCCACCAGAAAATCCACCACGCGGAATCCCAATTCCGAGGGAACCAGTTTCCCCTGCAAGCGGGAAACATAATCCCGCTGGACAATGGTCCGCATAATAGAGGCATAAGTGGAGGGTCGCCCAATGCCGTTTTCTTCCAGTTCCTTGATCAGCGAAGCTTCTGTATAACGGGGCGGAGGTTCGGTGAACTTCTGCTCCGATCCGAATTTACCAGCCTTGACCGTTTCCCCTTCCTGCAGAGATTTCAGCATTTCTGCGGCGGCGGTTTCATCCTCTTTCCGCTTGGCTTCATCGTTGAAAACCGTGGTAAACCCGGGGAACACGGGAACGCTGGCAGTCGCCCGGAATGTGCAATCCCGGCGGTCCGCTGCCTGGATCTCCACATCCACCGTGGTCAGATCCTGCACCGCAGGACTCATCTGACTTGCCACAAAGCGTTTCCAGATAAGAGTATAAAGCTTTAATAACGATGGTTCCAGAAAAGGAGCGACCTCCTCCGGTGTCCGGCGGACATCGGTGGGACGGATGGCTTCGTGAGCCTCCTGTGCCGAGGCTTTGCTCCGGAAAATATTGGGTCGAAGCGGGACAAAATCCTTTCCGTAATTTTCCGCAATAAAACGGCGTGCCGCATCCCGGGCTTCGGCGGCAATATTCACAGAGTCCGTACGCATATAAGTGATCAAACCCGCCTGACCGGCACTCCCGAGGTCGATACCTTCGTACAACTTTTGCGCGTAAGTCATGGTACTGTTCGCCGTAAAATGCAGCTGATTGCTTGCCGCCTGCTGCAAAGTACTGGTGGTAAAGGGCGGCGGTGCATTTCTTCTCCGCTGCTGACGGGTCACGGAAACGATCCGGGGCACGCTGCCGTTCTGCAAGGCCTCCACCAATGCCGAACACTCTGCACCGGAGGCGATCCGGAAATCTTTTCCGTCGATTTTATGCAGACGGGTGATAAATTTCCGGTTGTCCGGGGTAACGCACTCCAGTTCCAGATTCCAGTATTCTTCCGGCACAAAACTGGTGATCTGCCGTTCCCGTTCCACCACAAGCCGCACGGCCACAGACTGCACACGGCCCGCACTGATCCCTTTTTCCAGACGGGACCACAGAAGAGGACTGACCTGATAACCCACGATACGGTCCAGCACACGCCGCGCCTGCTGGGCATCCACCAGATCCAGATTGACAGAAGTACGGTTTTCCAGAGCGTGTTCAATGGCACTCCGGGTGATTTCGTGGAATGTCACCCGATGGAAAGGTTTTTTGTGGACGGACTTGAGAACTTCCTCCAAATGCCACGCAATGGCCTCCCCTTCACGGTCAGGGTCGGGAGCCAGATAAACTTCATCGGCTTTTTTGGCAGCGGCGCGCAATTCCCGCACAACTTTGGCACTGCGGGGCGTATCCACATACTCCGGCTTGAAATCATGTTCAATATCCACCCCGAAGGTGTGTTCCGGCAAATCCCGGATATGCCCCATGGAGGCGAGGACTTGAAAATCCCGCCCCAGCATCCGGGTAATGGTCCGTGCCTTGGTCGGAGATTCTACGATCAGCAATTTATTCATTTTATATACTCCCCCGATACAGGAAAAAAATTCTTACACATACACACGCATATATGCGTACAGGCGTATAGGATTACATTAGCACCCGGAAGGGGGCTTTGTCAAGTCCTTTTCCGGATTTCCACCGCAGATCGCCCATGCGATACGCAATCCATCTGCCGCCGCACTGGTGATGCCGCCCGCCCAGCCGCCGAATTCGCCGCCGCAATAAAGCCCCTGCACCGGACTGGCTCCCGTCGCCGGATCCCGGAGGAAACGCACCGGACTGGAAATACAGCTTTCCAGCCCGAGGAACATGCCTTCCCGGATAAAGCCGGGACATTTACGGTCAAAATCCTTCAGGGCATTGCCCAAAGCATCCCGGATGGGGGCGGGAAGCAGAAGATCAAGCCGCCCCGGGGTGATGCCGATGGCAACACTGGAGTGTTTCCGGGTCAACCCGTTCTCCTGCCGGAGAAACGCCGCCGCACTCTGGGCGGGAAATGTGTAATCGCCCCCCCCCAGTGCAAAAGCCTTCTTTTCCAGATCCGCAAGGAAGCAATACGCATCCTCCGGAGAGTGAAAAAGAGATTGATCCAGTGTGGCGATCAGTGCGGCATTGGCAAACATTCCGGCACGGGCAAATTCACTCATGCCGTTGGAAACCAGCTGTCCCGGCCATGCCGAAGCCGCCAGCACCTCCCCGCCGGGGCACATACAGAAACTGCTGACCCCCAGGATCCCGTCTTTGGGCGGCGAAGAAAGGTGATACTCTGCCGCCGCCAGTGCTGCAGGGCGTTCAGGCATCCGGTACTGCTGACGGTCCACCCACTTCTGGGGGTGTTCGATACGGCACCCTATCTGAAAAGGCTTCAATACAAAAGGGACTTGCTGACGGCAAAGATTCTGCGTCAACTCCCGCCCGCCCAGTCCGGCGGCAAGAACCACGCAGGGAGCGGAAAGGACTTCCCCGGAAGAAGTCCGTACCCCGGTGCAGATATTATTTTGGATCTGCAAACCTGTCACCTGAACGCCGAAATGGAATTCCGCCCCCAGTTTCTGCAGATATTTCCGCAGATTCCGGGCGATCAATGTCAGATTGTCCGACCCGATATGGGGGCGTTTCAGATAACGGATCTCCGGCGGCGCACCATGCCGGACGAGGGTATCCAGAATAAAGGCAATGCGTTTATCCCGGTTGTTGGTATAAAGTTTGCCGTCGGAAAAAGTCCCGGCACCGCCTTCCCCGATAAGCAGATTGCTTTCCGGATCCAGAAGACGGCTGGAAAGAAAATTTTTGTAATCGGCAGTCCGGCGTTCCACATCCTGCCCCCGGTCAAGAATAACCGGCTTGCACCCCGCAAGAGCCAGCCCCAGAGCGGCAAAGATCCCGCAGGGCCCGGTCCCCACTACAATGGGATTCTGCATTTTGGGCTCCAATGCCTGCCAGAGAGCAGTTTCGTCCGGATCCGGCGGCGGCGGCACAGCCTGCATTCCGAGAGGGGGATTCTCCACTTCTGCCAAAATACGGTACAAAATCTGCGGCCGCCCCCGGCGGGCATCCACAGACTTTCCGGCAATCACAAAATTTTTGACCGGGATCCCCAGCGTTTTACGCAAAACATTGTGCAGTGCCTTTTCCGGCGGAACCGGAGCGGTGCAGGCATCCAACTTCAACTGATCTATTTTTATCCACATACGATCCCCGCAGTTGCTGTTACACTTTTTTCCGGCAGCATCAGCATGGAATCATGCAGCCGGATCCCCATTTCACTCATGGGAAGAAGTTGAAAAAAGATTTTCTGTGCATCAAGACACCAATCCCCGTAGCCCGGGGAAAACCGGAATTCTGCCAGGTGCATCCCCCGGCGGGCAAGTTCAGAAGATGCCTGTTTCCGGAGAAAATCCATGGCACCATCGGCACATTCCCCGCCGACAGCATCGGCAATGACCGCCTCTGCCGTATGCCCGGCCTTCATGGCGGCGGCACATTTTTCCGGCAAAGCGTTCCCGATGGTGGCGGCACCGAACCACATCCACGCCGCCCCCGGATACCGGGCGGATACCCGGCTGCTGGCAATCGAAATGCCGTTTTCCAAAGTGATCCGGTCGGCATCCTGCCGGATCACGGGCAGAGCCGTCCAACACCCGCAGGGGCGGCACAACTGAAAACAGGCATTCACCGCAGAAAGGATCCGCTGTTTTTCCCCCTCATCCAGCCGGGTCCGCCAGCGGGAATAGCCGAGGCGTGCCATAATGGCATCTTCCGGGACCGGAAAGTGTATCAGCTGGATACGGGGCTGAAACGGAAAAATTTTCATAGTTTGTTTGTCAAAAGCACAAAGTTGTTGTATATTAATAGCAAGTATACTATAATGCCGGAAAGGTATTTTTCAATGGAAAAAACGGGGTTCAAAGTAAAGAAGAGATCTGCGGCTGGCGGTATTCTGCGCCGGGGGCTGATTTTTGTGCTGGTGGCGGCGGCCATTGGCACGGGGATCTGGTTTCTTCTGCCCCATCCGGAAAAAGAGCCGGAAAAGCCTGTTCCGGCAGAGAGTGCCATTCCTGCAAAGGAAACGGCTCCGGCAGTGATCCCGGAACCGGTATCTGAACCGGAGGAAAAAGCATTCACCGTGTCCAGCGCAAGCAAAGAAACGCCTGCTCCGGCGGAAGATCCGGAATTGACCGTGGAAAAAACGCCGGAAAAAACGCCGGAAAAAACGGTTGCTCAAGAACCTGTACGCAAAGGCATCGTGCATGCTTCCGATCCGGCGGAGGAAGAACCTTATTCCGCTCCGGACCTTGTTCCGGCAACGGAATTTACTGCAAAACTTGCGGCGATCCGGGCGGCATCCGGAATGGAACAGATGACAAAATTGCAGGCATTACTGAAAGAAACCGCCTTTGCCTCTCCCCAGTTCCGGGAAACGGCAAAGATCCTGAATGAGTGTACCCGGGAACTCCCCGTCAGCAGTGTTCAGCGGACAGTTTATGTTGTAAAGCCGGGGGACAGCCTGATCCGGCTGGCACGGAAATTCCACCTGCCCACCGTCCGGCTGGCGGCGGAAAACGGGCTGGAGGCCAATGCCATGCTGAAGATCGGCCAGAAACTGCAGGTGCCGGAAAAGGCGGAATGGTGGTCCATCCGGATCAGCAAACGGGCACGGCTTCTGTGTCTGTACCGGGAAAAAGAACTTTTTGCGGTTTATGATGTGGGGATCGGCCGCCGGGATCTTACGCCGGAAGGGAATTTTATTTTGCGGGAAACGGTGGATGATCCCCCGTATCCCCTGCCCACGGGCGGCATGGCAAAACCGGGCAGTCCGGAAAATCAGCTGGGTCCCTGCTGGCTTGGCTTGGGGGACAGCCAGCTGCGTTCCACCGGCTATGGCATCCACGGCACACCGGACGAATCTTCCGTGACCCGGAATTTGAGTGCGGGCTGTGTGCGTATGCGGAATAAGGAAGTTTTGGAATTACGCGCAAGAGTTCCAGTGGGGACTCCGGTAGTTATAGCAAATTGAACAGGGAGGAATCCTATGTCTGAAATTTATCTGGATTTTGAAAAACCCATCGTTGAGTTGAAAAAGAAGATCCGGGAACTGCAGCAGTACAGCGAAGCAAATCATATTGATGTTTCTGCGGAACTGCAGGCTCTGGAAGCCCGCGTGCGGCAGACCAGGGAAGAGATTTACAGCCATCTGACGCCGTGGCAGAGAGTTCAGCTTGCCCGCCATCCGGAACGGCCCTATACGCTGGACTACATCAGCCGGATCTTTACGGATTACATTGAACTGGCAGGCGACCGCCGTTTCCGGGATGACAAAGCGGTGGTGGGCGGCTTTGCCAAACTCAACGGCAAACCCGTTATGGTCATCGGCACCCAGAAGGGCCGGGATATGAAGAGCAATGTGTACCGCAATTTCGGCTGGCCCAGCCCAGAAGGATACCGGAAAGCATTGCGGTTGATGAAGGTTGCAGAGTTGGCGGGCGTGCCGATCATCACATTTATTGACACTCCCGGTGCATTCCCCGGCATTGCCTCCGAAGAACGGCATATCGGGGAAGCCATTGCCGTGAATCTGCGGGATATGTTTCTGTTGAAAGTTCCGGTGATCGCCGTGATCATCGGCGAAGGCGGTTCCGGCGGTGCGCTGGGGATCGGGATCGGCAACCGTATTCTGGTGCTGGAGAACAGCTATTACTCGGTCATTACGCCGGAAGGCTGTGCGGCCATTTTGTGGAAGGACCGCAAATTTGCGCCGCAGGCGGCGGAAACGCTGAAGCTGACTGCCAAAGATCTGACAGATTTCGGGATTGCCGATGTGGTGGTTCAGGAGCCCCTGGGCGGTGCCCAGTATGACTACGATGCGGCGGCAGAGTTTCTGGGGAAAGAACTGGCAAATCAGGTGGCGGAATTGAAGCGTCTTTCCGCCACCCGGCTGCGGGAACAGCGTTATGACAAATTCCGGAAGATCGGGCACTATGTGGAAAGCATCAGCGCACCGGCAGAGAATGAACCGGCAGCCGGGGAAGAGGCATGAGCGGGGCAGACTTGGAAATACGGGCGGCATGCGAAAGCGATATTCCGGAGATCTATTCTTTATTGAAAATCTATTCGGACCGCCAGATCGTCCTTCCCCGCAGTGAAGAAAACATCCGCAGTTACCTGAAAAATTTTACGGTGGCTCTGCGGGACGGCCGTTTGTGCGGCTGTGTGGCACTGCGGGATTTCGGCAGCGATCTCTACGAAGTCCGTTCTCTGGCGGTCCATCCGGAGTGTCAGCGGGGCGGTGTGGGGCGTGCCATGGTGGGGCATTGCATCCGGAAACTGCAGGCAAAAGGGCATCCCTCCCGGCTTTTCAGTCTGACCTATCAGCAGGCATTTTTTGAAAGTCTGGGGTTCAAGATAACGGACCGTCACCTTTTCCCGGAAAAAATCTGGAGCGATTGCGCCCAGTGCCCCAAACACACCTGCTGTGATGAGATCGCCATGATTTTTGAGGTAACTTTGTGAAACAGCCGGATCATTTTTTCCGCCGGGTGGGGCAGACGCTCGGGATCATTCCTACTCCGCAGACTGCGGCGGTGGATCACCTGATCAAGCGGAATCTTTCGCCCACCATGGGGCGGAGGGATGCCGCTGTGGATCGGGTCCGTATTCCGGAGGATATTTTTTCCCGTCCGGCGGCAGAAAGGCGGGAGACATACCGCCGTCTGGAAATGCTTCTGGAATCTGCCAGAAATGATACGGCCGCCATCCTGCGGATGCTTTCCAGCCCGGATACCCGGCGGCGGGAGGCCCGACTGGATACGGTGCTGGCGATCTATCAGCAAATGGCAGCGGCACTTTATGCGGTTGCGGATACGCAGGTGTTGCTGACGGAGAGCCGTCCGGAAGGATGCTCCGGAGATACGGCCGGTTCCGTTTCCCGCTGCGAAAGCATGCTTTTGAACGAATTCCGGGAATTGCTGGATGCCACCCGCCCGCCGGTGGACCGATACCGGGAATATACCACCAAAAGTTTCAGCCCGGAAAATTTGCCCCGTTACCGCAAAGCGTACAGCGAAAACGGTTTTCTCTTTGATTCTCCCGGTTTTACGGCAGGTGCCTGATGCGGAAACTCCGGATCAGAACCGTGTACGGTGCTGTTTTTGCGGCGGCACTGCTGTTCCGGGTCGGAGTTTTGTGTGAATTTTTCCACTCGCCTCTGGCGCATTACTGGCGCATTCCCGGGCTGGATATGAAAACCCATCTGGAACTGGGGGCGATGTTTGCCGGAGGAGAAGGCGTATTTGCCCTGTACCGGCTGATCACTGCATGGGTTCCACACCCGGCGGGATTGGTTTTTCTTCAAAGTCTTGCGGGGTGTTTGATCGCCTTGCTGACCGCATTGATCACCCTCCGGCTTTTCGGCCGAAAGGGAGCGGCACTGCTGGCGGGGCTGCTGGCGGCATGGTACGGGAATGCAGTCCTCTATGAACTTGTAACATTGCCGGAAACACTGAATATTTTGACCGTTCTGGCAGGTTTTGCCGCCGTTCTTCAGGCGAAACGGAAAAAGTTTGCCGGAGTCTGGAGTCTTTGCGCCGGAATACTGCTGGCACTGTCCGCCACCGGAAGACCTGTCAATGTTATTGCCGTCCTTGCCATTCTTTTGTGGGCGGGGTGCCAGTTGTACCGTAAAAAAGCCCGCAAAGGTGCGGCGGCACTGCTGGCGGGATTGTGCCTGGTCTGGGTCCCCGTTACGGCATGGAACGCCCTGCACGGGTGGCCGCTCCCTGTTTACGGAAGTAACTTCCAATACGCCGCCCAGGTGGCGGAGAAAACCGATCTTGCCAGCTGGAACGTGGGGGAAAAGAAAGAAGCTGTTTCGGTTCTCCGGATCGCCGGGAGTTTTCCGGTGAAACTCTTGAAAGTTTTTTCCATCCGGGAAATCCCGGACAATCTCAATTATTACTTTCTGAAAAACCGTTTTATCTTTATGCGTTTTGCTGTTCCGGCGGCACTGCTGATTTCCCTCGGGACTGCAGGGATGATCACGCTCCTTTGCAGGAAAAACCGCCGGGGGATCATGCTGATGCTGTGGCTTCTGGCATTGTCTTTGATTTTTGCAGCGTATTATCCGGCGGGGCGTTACCGGTTGATCCTGTACCCGTATTTTGCAGTTTTTGCCGCCATTTTCTTTACGGAACTTCTGCGTCCGGGCCGGGCGTTGCCCATCCTTGCCGGGATATTGACCCTTTCCTGCCAATGGATGATCACGCCGCACCCGGCAATTCTCCGGGCAGCTGACCATACTGCGTGGGGAATGGCACTGATTTTTGCCAATGCTCCGGAAGAAGCGGCAGACCGGGAATTTATGGAAGCAGTCCGTCTTTCCGGCGGAGCCCCCCGGGAAACAGCAAGAGTCCTGCACAGGCTGATGCTGAAAAACCGTCCTGCGGAGGCTCGCAAACTTTTGCGGGAATATCCGGGCAATGATCCCTACCGGATCTTTTATGATGCTCTGCTGGATTTCGGGGACGGCAGTATTCTGGAAGCCCGCCGGAAACTGGAAGCATTGCAAAACAGTGTTCCGCCGGAAGTCCGGCCGCAGTATTTTTACTTTCTGGGCGAAGCCTGTTTCCGGACAGGGGCGGGGGCTGAAGCGGTGGATGCCTACCGGGAATTACTGAAAATGACCCGTACTGATGAACAGAAACGGGTCATTCAGGAAAAAATCCGCAAAGCGCAAACTCTGCCGCCCCGCTGACGGAGCCGGAAGAATCATACCGCCGGAATCAATATTCGGCACGGCCGCCGGGGGGGATCACCTTATCTGCCGAAAGTTCCCCGGTGCCATGGTACACCGCCTTGGCCTCCGGAGCCGGGAGCGATACCGGGGAAAGGTTCAGGAGATGCAGCCCTGCACCGCCCGCAAGAGCCTTTTCCCGTGCCAGATACGGCTCGGCAATGACGGCAAGGGTTTCGCCGTTCCAGCTGCCGGAGATCATGCTTGCCATGGTACCGGAATATGCCACATCCCAGTGGCCCTGCCGATAGATCTCAACATGATTTTTGTAGAAATCAATGTAGTGGCGGAAAATCTTCTTTTCCACCTCTGTCAGCACCGTAAGATCCATGGATACCATGGGAACTGCCGCCAGAGATGCCACCAGATGCCGGGCAATATTTTCCGGCGTTTCCACATTGGCCCAATACACCGGATCGGCATGGACCGGCACACCGTCCCCCAGACAGGTGCGGATATGGGCAATACGGTTGAAGTTATCCAGATAATCAAACGGTACATCCCCCGCACGGAACTGCGTGGCATAAGGAAGAAGCTGCGGCACATTGTACCGCTGACGGAACTCAAGCAGAGCATCCGGCTTGACAGCGGTCACAATACGGTGCAGTTCCTGAACAAAATGGAAGGTGCTTTCTGCCGTGCCCAAGGCAGGATCCGGGTGTTCATCGTCAATAAAGTCCACCTTCAACCCGTCCAGTTTGTAGGTGTTCATCAGTGCATCCATCTTTTTCAGAACGGCATTGACCGAAGGCGTATCCGTTGTATCCAGATGCCAGAAACTGTCATCGTAGGAACATTTACTGGAACACTTGACTTCTTTGAACGCATCATTGCCCACGCCGATCATGGTGGGGGCTGTCCAGAAGAGATATTTCAGCCCCATTTCCTGCACCCGGCGGACGTGGTTTGCCATATCCGGGAATTTTTTGCAGGAAACGGTCCAGTTACCGATGTCTTTATACCAATCTCTGGCACTGGCGGTGACCCGCTTGGCTTCGTCATAACTCCAGCCGTCATCCAGAATAAAGGTACCGAATCCCAAATCAGCGGCGGCACGGGCGTTGGCTTCCACAGGCTCCTGCTCCACGGCCGCATGGAAAGCATACCAGGTGCAGTATACCGGATCCCACGCCCCGGCGGGATACTGCGGGACCCCGGCGGGAAGAACCAGTTTCCGGAAATCTTCCAGACACGCCACCCAGGGAATGTCCCGCCGGTCCAGAAAGACCTGGAAAGGCCGGGGGGAATCGATGGTAAAAGTGATTTCATATATGCCGTCCATCTGGCTCATTTTGGCAAACACATCTGTTTCCGCAATCAATTCCGTCAACCCCACGCTGGCACGGTTCCGATGCAAGTCCGAAAACAAAGCAAAGTACGGAAAATTCTGCTGTGCCCCGGCGGTAAAGGAGATGTTCCACATGAGTTTCATTTCCGGATGGATGGTAAAGGGGTTCCAGAACCCCGCAATATCCCGGAAAGGAATGGCAATACGGATTTTCTGTTTCCCGGCGGGAACATCAAAAAGCGTGATGCCGTCCCGGGTGGATTTTCCTTCAAGAGCAATGGCCGCCCCATTGTCCTGAAACAGTACCGGAATAAAATGTTCCATGATCAAGATCCTTGTTTACTTGTTCCGGGTCAGACGGACGATACAACCGTCATTGCCGTTGATGGTGGAGGGGATATCGCCGGTCCAGCCGTCAGCAAGCGTGCAGGCTGTTTTGCACATTTCCGGGCGGTTGTTTACCAGAATGATCAGCATTTCATGATCCGAAACCGGGTGTTCGGTCACCGTCACCTGGGCATCGTTGGTCTTGACGATGCGGCGGACACCGGCGATTTCTGCGGCTTTGGCGTACAGTTTCCAGATGGGGGAGGCTCCGTCGTTGAACGCCCGGACCTGATCCGCCATGGCGATTTCCGGAGCGCCCGCCAGGAAAATCACCTGCCCTGCACCGTAATCTTTGCGGAACATCCGGGGCAACCCTTCGGTATCGCTCAAAATCACATCGGCAGAAACATTCCGGAAAACCGAGCGGTACTGCGGCTTCCATGTGACGGAAGTGCCATCCGGGAAAGGAATGGTAACATCGCCCGGGGCGATTTCCCGGTAATCGGCTTCCACACCGAAAATCTGGGCAAAAGGCTGAACCACACCGCCATCCAGCGTAACAAAAAGCGTGGCACCTTTTTCCACCTTGGCAAGGATCTCCTGATATTTTTCCGCCGTAAAGGGGGAGAAATCACAAATGCCGGGAATGATGTAGAATTTGGCATCCGGCACCGTCTGTTCGGCACGGCAGAAGCGGATGTCGAACCCGGCCTGTTTGGCAAGAAGGAACGATGCCCACGCCGTCCCCCAGATATCACCGCCATTGGGGAGGATCGTTACGGCATCCCGCCGGAAATGGGGGAGAACCCCGACTTCTTCGGTGATCTTGCGGAATGCGGCAAGAGTTTTCATGGTCAGTTTGGGCTGGTCATCATGATCCAGAAGCCCCAGTTCCCGCTCCATAGCGACCCAGTCGTAGGGCGGGAATTTCAAATGATCCTGATCAAAAGCGCACCACCAGAGAAGCCCCCGGCAGTCGTGTGCATAAGAGTTCCAGAGCATGTTCCGGAGATAAGCGGCGGCTGTTTCCGGGCCGCTCATCATGGGACCCAGATTGCCCGCTTCTTCCGGGAAACAGGGGCGGTCACCGCCATCGGCATAGAGGCGGCTTTCGGCGGCGGCGTGGAAAACGTTGCGGAATGTATTGACTCTATCCACACCGCTGTGGGGCGTAAAGATGGGATAGGGATGGGTGGTCAGAATATCCGTCAACTCCGCCTGATCGGCAATGGTCCACCCGGCATCCCGCTGGCATTGCAAACCGTGCATCCCGGAAACCACGGGGCGGGAAGGATCTTCCAGCCGGATGGCGGAGGCAATGGCGTTGACCCAGTTCCATGCGGCGGCATTACTTGTCCCTTCCGCCATGCAGTTGCATTCATTGCCAAGATTCCATGCGGCAATAGCGGGATGATCCTTGAAATGGCGTACAAAACACCGGACAAACCGCACCTGCCAGCGAACGACCACAGGATCCGTATGAAGGTTGCGGCCTTCAAAAGCCGGAGGGATCAGCATCCGGCCGCTCATCCAGCCGGTGATGAGGCCCACGATCAGTTTCAGATGATGCTTTTGTGCGCAGTCGGCATAAAACCGGAAACGGTCCATCATCACCGGATCGATCCCGGCTCTGCCGAATTCTGTATCCGGAAGGGTTTTATCGCCGTGGCGCAATTCCTGCAAACTGCATGCGCCGCCGTACATCTGCTGAAGCGGCTGAAAATCCGGCCATGTAAGAAACATGCGGATCACCTGCACGCCGTTTTTTTCCAGTTCGGCAAGATCTTTTTCCACCCGTTCCGGGTTCCAGTCCCGCCACATATAGATCCCTGCATGAGAGGCCCAGTAATTGCATCCTACAAAAAACTTACCAGATTCAAACATGATTGATTCTTTCCTGTTACTGATTTTGCCTGAAAATTAGGTTTGGGAAATACTATACACGCACGCAAGCACTTTGCAACCCCGGGGAAAATTTTGTCCGGAAAATTCCCGGGGGCAGTTGTTTTTCTGCCGGAACCGGCTTATATTACCCTGTGTCAAAGAAAGGTTTTTTATGATTGCTGGCGTGATCCATCCGGAAAATGTGCCGTTTGCCCCTTTTGCCGCAAGCGGAAGTTCGTGGCAGGATCATACCGCTTTTCTTACCGGCTCTTCCGGCAATGCTCCGGTGGCCAATGAAGATGGCTCTCTGCATCTTGTTTTCTACGGCATGATCTGCAATACCGCTGCTTTGCGGGATGAATTGGGCAACACCGGGCATCCGTTCCGCTCCAACGATCCCGGAGAACTCCTCCTGCGCCTTTATGAAGAAAAAGGCGATTCCTTTGTCCGGAAACTGGACGGAGCATTCACATTTGCCCTGTGGGATGCCCGCCGGGAAAAACTTCTTCTCGGCCGTGACCGTGCCGGACTGAAGCCGCTGTATTATTTTCAGCACAAAAGCTCCCTTGTTTTTGCCGGGGATTTGCCGACACTGCGGAAACACCCGGATTTCCCGGCAGAGATCCGCTGTCAGGCGGTGGCAGATTTTCTTTCTTTGCAGTATGTCCCCACCCCCGGAACGGTTTACCGGAATGTTTTCAAACTGCCCCCCGCATCCATTCTGCGCTTTGATTTGGCAAATGGCATATATGTTGTCAAAAAATACTGGGAGTTGAAATTCCTGCCCAAACAGAAAATTTCCTTTACCGATGCCAAAATGGAATTACGCAGACGGGTCACCCATGCCGTCCAAAAACGCCTTGAGGCCGATGCCTCTTACGGGGTATTCCTTTCCGGCGGCGTGGATTCCGGGATCATTGCCGCAGTGATGGCACAGCTTCTGCCCGGGGAACAAATCCCCGCTTTCACCATCGGCTTTGAGGATGCCGCTTACGATGAACGCAGTCTGGCAAGATCGTCCGGAGAATTCATCAACAAACTGTCCGGCGGCAAACTGATCCTGCAGGAAAAAACACTTCACGCCATTCCATTCCGGGATTTCTGCAAGTGGTTCAAAAATACAGGAGAACCCTATTGCGATACCTCTCTTCTGCCCGCCGGAGCGTTGTGCGCCTTTGCCCGGGAACAGGTAACGGCGGCTCTTTGCGGGGATGCCGCTGATGAACTTTTTGGCGGATACGAGCGGTATCAGGCAATGAAACTGGCGCAACTGTGCAATATCCTCCCGGAAACATTCCGCAAATGTTTTTTCCGGAAACTTCTGCAGGGACATCTTGCCGATGCCGGGGAACGGACCTTTTCCGGCAGGCTCCGGCGGCTCTGCCGGACTCTGGGAGAAGATGCTTCCCGGCAGTATTTCAGTATTCTGGACCGTTGTCCGGCAGAGATCCGGCAGGTGCTTTTCGGCGACCGCCTGAAAGGGTTGACCGATCCGGCATCGGTATTCGGACTGCATTGGAACGCCCGGAATATTGCGGACCGCTGTATGGAAACGGATTTTCACCTGTATCTGGCATCGGATGCGATCCCCAAAATGCACTATGCCGCCACTGCCGCAGGGCTGGATGTCCGCAGTCCCTTCCTCGACCGGGAAGTTGTGGAGTTTGCCGCCTCGCTCCCGGCATCCTTCAAAGTGCACGGGCGGGAACGGAAATATATTTTGCGGGAAGCCTTTGCAGACTGTCTTGCTCCGGAAATTTTCCGGGGACGCAAAAAGGGATTCGGCGTTCCGGTGGGCAATTTACTGCGGACGATCTGGCAGAAAGATGTTCCCGGGATCCTCTTTGCCGAACCCCTTTTCCGGGAAGGCTGGGTCAACCGGAACGGGGTGGAAAAGTTGTGGCAGGAACATCTGGACGGCAAGCGGGATCACACCTATATCCTCTGCAGTATTCTGGCATTGAGTCTTTTTCTGGAATCCGATCGCAAAGGGTCCTGACCGCCCGATAAATGTCCGCAGGATTTACAACAGAACCGCCTGCAATTCTTCCGGCGATGGCGCACCTGTCTGATTCAATTTACGGATCGTGACGGCACTGCAGGCATTGCCGAAATCCGCCGCCTCCACCAGAGACGCCCCCGCCGCCAATGCGTAAGACATCCCGGCAGTAAAACTGTCTCCGGCCCCTACGGTATCCACCGGCCCGGGAGCCGGGATCGCCGGGATAAAAGTGGTCTTCGCCTGTTCAAAAACCATACAGCCATTGGCACCGTCCGTAATCACCAGTTCCCGCCCGCTCCGGTTCAGAATGACCATGCCGGACTCATCCGGAGCATGACCATCTTCCCCGAATGCCAGCCGGGATGCCGCTGAAGCGTTGATTTTCAGCGTCACACCGGGGTAACAATCCAGAAAATCCCTGCCGTCAAACACCATGCGGACACTCTTTTCATAACGCCGCACCAGATCCGCAAAACCTTTACGGAAAAATGCCGAATGGATCCCTTGGGCAATTTGCTCATTGATGATCAGGACTTGCAAAGACGGCATCCACTTTTCCAGATCTTCCAGCAGACAACCGGCTTCCGCATCCGAAACAGGCGTATTCCCCAAATCGATCCTCTGCTGTTCCACCCCCTGCTTCAAAGGCTTGCAATAGACAGGCGTATGGTATTCCTGCCGGGAACTGATCCGGAAACAATCATCATATTCCCCCTTGCCGGAGGCCAATTCCTGCTTCATCCACAAACCGAAAGGGTCCTGCCCCGCCACGCCGAAACAAAGGATCTCCCGCAAACCGATCCCCCGGAGATTGGCAATAATGTTGCCTGCACCCCCCAGAGAATACCGGGCCGCCGTCACCGGAATGGTGGTCAATCCGGTTTCAATGGATTCCTCCCCCAGTTCCGGGGCAATATCCCAGTAAACATCGGTACAAAAATCCCCCAGTACCCCGATTTTTCCCTGCGGAAGTGCGGCCAATAATTTGTCAAGCGTGTTCCGGTCCATGAATCATTTCCAGTTTCAAATTGTTTCCGGCAAATATAACTCTGTCTGTTGTAATTTCAAGCTGATCCTGCAAAATTCGGGCTTATACGGTTATATCCAGCAGGAATTCCGGCGCACTGCTGACGATTTGCATTTCATGATTGTCCGGGGCGTACAGTTGTGCATTCTCTGCTGTCAGGCAATAGTGCATGAAACCGAACGTGTACTGCAATCTGCCGTCTGTGGATTTGTGCCAGTTGCAGCCGCAGGTGTTTTTCCTTTCCAGTTTCAAAGCCAATTCTTTGTATTGATGTTTGATGCGGATACGGTTTCCTTCCAGCACAAGTTCCAGTTTGCCGTCTTTTGCGGTCACTTGCAGGATGTCATTGCCGCGATCCCGGGGAACATCCCAGTTCCCCCGCAGGATTTCTCCGTCCGCATAGAACTGCAGCCGGGTTTGCCACCGGGTGCCGTCACAGAGCGGCAGGGCGGTGTACGCACAGCTTGTTGTGCGGCAGACGGCGTTTAAAAACGGCTCGGCATAAGATTCACTGTTGATCTGCCAGTCCCGGATATACAATGCCCCTTCGTTGTCTCTTGCCAGATTGATCCGCCCGAAACGGGTCATATACCAGATGGATTCCCGGCCCGTGTTCTGCCAATCTTCCAGTGCAGTGATGCAGCTGGCCGGGGTTTGCGGGAATTTGTTTTTGAACCACCTGCCTGTATCGCCCAGAGTTGCCACCGAGATTTTCCCTTCATCCCGCAGTTTGGCCACCAGAGCATATTGATATTCCAGTCCCTCATGGATCAAGTCGTACCCGAAGGGATTTTCCTGCCCGACCTGCGCGTAGCCCATGGACATTACCGGATCGGTAAATTCATTCCGGAAAAACCAGTCCACCCATGACGGAACACCGCCGCCTGCCGGGACCGTTTGCTCCAGCCCCACATACGGCTCCAGCGTAATGACCGTCTGGCCGTTCGGCCGTTCCGGATCGGCCTCATACTGGTAGATCGGGTCAGACCCCAGCATCCGGAATACCGGTACTGAGATCTGTTCAGCCAGTGTCTGGGCCGGCAGATAACTGTTTTTGCGGCAGGGATAGTAGCCGTTTGCCCAGTAACCGCCCCACAGGGTATAACCGTCGGTGCCCCATTGGTCCTTGCAGTTGCAGGCGGCTTCGATATTGTATTTGTCCGCCAGATACCCCAGCAGGTGAGCGTCAAAAAACCATGAGCCCATGGAACGGGGCGTGAACCCGAATTTTTCCCGGAAAAGACGGATGAATTCATCCGCCAGCAATTCCCGTTCCCGGGGCGTGTATGCCACCGGAAAGCCCACATTGGTAAACCAGTCCCAGGGATACCGCCCCCGCCATGGAATGCCGCATGCTTCCATCAGCGGTTGAACGACTTCAAACCAGATCCCCACTTCATCCCCTTCCGGAGCGGTCCGCAGAAGGTCTGTATAAAAGTCCTCCTGGAGTGCATCATACTGCAAAAGCCATGTGGTGGGCAGTTTGTGCTGTTTTGCCAGCTCCATCTGGAAAATCACCGGTTTATGCAGATCCACCGGACGGCGGGGTTCCACTGCCCGGATGAAATTGATGATATTGACGATCTTGTTTTTCACGATTCACCTCCATAAAACATCATTTGAGAAAAACAACTCCGATTGCGGTAATTTCACGCAATTTGCCGGGAACTGCCTCCCGGATCTCCCATGAAATCAGCTCCGGCAGCTGTATTGAAAAAGAATCCGGCAACAAAAAGGCTCACCATAAAACTGCGCATATTTCACTGGCTCCTGCCGTTAAATTGAACCTGTTTCTCCGGAATAAAATCATTTGAAGACTGAATGTACTTCTTTTTCACCCATTTTACAAGCCGGAAAAATTGCAAAAAAAGAGAAAAAGCATTTGCCTGACTATTGATTTTATTGGGATATATGCTACATTTCATGGGTGTAATGTGTTTAAAAACAACCGTAAGAAAAAGCACACAACGTGAAGGAGGCAAGCTCTTATGGCAGGTAAATGCACTAAAAAGGCGGCCGCAAAAACGGCTGAAAAGAAAGTGAACATGGGTTTTATCGGTTACGGTATTCAGGCCCGTACCATTTTGATCCCCCATTTCATTCAGCAGGATGCTGTCGTCGTCAAGGCCGTTTGTGACTGCGACCGTGTCCGCCGCGAAGCGGGGGCCCAGTTCGTCAACGACTACTACAAAGAAAACAAAAAGTCCAAACTTGCCAAGTGCAAGGCCGTTGCCGATTTCCGGGATGTGATCACCGATCCCGCCATTGATGCGATCTGCATTGCCACCCCCGACCACTGGCACGCCTACATTGCCATCGAAGCCATGAAGAATGGCAAAGATGTGTATTGCGAAAAACCCCTGACCTTCTCCATTGAAGAAGCTCAGCTCATCATGAAGGCGCAGAAAAAGTACAAGCGCGTTTTCCAGACCGGTTCCATGCAGCGTTCCTGGCGGGAATTCCGCACTGCCTGTATGATCGTCCGCAACGGATTCATCGGCGATGTAAAGTGGGTCGACTGCAACTATGGCAACGCCTCCGCCCAGAACAACAAAAATATTGCCAACTTCCCCGCCAACCTGGGCGGCCCCTCTCATCCCCATCGCTTCTTCTGCCAGTGGAACGGGCCCGCTAGAAAAGCACAGTCCGTCAAAACAGAATCCGCCCCCAACCCCGATGTGGATTGGGATATGTGGCTCGGCCCTGCCCCCTGGTCCCCCTACTCCGACCAGTGCGCCCCCCGCGGTGTCGCTCAGTTCTACCCCATGTTCTGGCGGTTCGATGATAACTACGGCACCGGTTACAACGGTGACTGGGGCGCCCATCACCTGGATATCGCCCAGTGGGGTCTGGACATGGACAAGTCCGGGCCGGTCAAAGTCATTTGCTCCAAAGAACCCCATTCCGTGAATCCGCTTCACGGCGGCCGCCGTCAGTTCGGGATGCAGTTCGTCATGTCTGACGGCTGCACGATTTTCCACAACCCCTTCGGCACCTGGGGCACCGTCTTCTATGGCACCAAGGGTATCGTGGCAGTCAACCGCTGCAAGATCGGTGTGTGGCTCGGCCGCGGTATGAAACCCACCGCCGCCATCCGGGAGGCTCTGGCCGAAGACAAGTTCACCCGCATGAAGAGAATCGCCGCCAGCATCGATGTGGAAATCGGCTTCGATCCCCATCAGCAGCAGGACAGCGGTCTTGCTACGGCACTGGATACCGTTGAAAGCTATTTCGATCTGGAAAATGCTCCCGTGCAGCTCTACAAGAGCGAACTGCAGGAAAAGAACTTCATTGACTGCTGCATCTCCCGCAAGGAAACCATCTGCCCGGCTGAAACCGGCGCCCGGTCTTCCATCCTCTGCGGCCTTTGCAATCTGAGCTATGTTTATGATTGCAGCTTTGACTGGGATCCGGTCAAGAACACCTTTGCCAACGGCACCGGTGATCCGGCTTGGCTCAAGCGTGCAGTTTATCGCAACGGCTGGGAGATCAAACTCTGATCTCCCCAAAAAATGGGCTCCCTTCGCTCACGGAGCTCGGGACTTTTGGGCGGCAACCGCCCAAAAGCAAGGCCCATTTTCCGGGGGCCCCGCTCTCCGGCAGTCCGTGCGGCGGCGGAAGCCGCCGTACTCCCGCCTGCGAGTGCGGTATTTTAATTTTTTTTAAATCCCCAGCGGCATCGTGCCGCTGCGAAGTGGTCGGCTGTCGCCCTGACGGGCTCTCGAGCCTCCCGCCTCCGCTTGGCTCCGGCGTGGCAAGCCCGCTGGCACGTGGTCGGCTGGCGGGCAGAGCCCGCTCGAGCCTCCAGTTGTGCAAAGCCGATACA